>NZ_JAJNOF010000003.1:0-420892 GCF_027854495.1 Stenotrophomonas sp. PI_27 | reverse complement strand
GCCAGACTTTTTCAGTCCGTCAACACCTTCGTTCGATCATCTCGTTCAGCGGTGGTGGGCGCCCCGTTGTCGCTGAAGCCCCTTGGTGGCGACCCCTGCGACGGGGGAGGAGAAGTATGGCCCCATCCACATCGTTTGTGAAGGGGGTGTGGCGATTTTTTTCACCGGATGTTGCATCCGTTCATCCGTCGCGCCCGTGGAGGCATGCCGCGAAGAGCAAGAGCAGTCGAGCATGGCTCGACTCTACAAAGGAAGGGCCGGCTGCGCCGGCCCTTCCTTTGTCTCAGGCAGCGACCAGGCGCACGCGGGCGAAAGTACGCTTGCCGACCTGCAGCAGGCCTTCGAAGCCCGGCTGCAGCACCTGCTGGCCGTCTTCGACCACTTCGCCATCCACCTTCACCGCGCGCTCCTTGAGCTTGCGGTTGGCTTCGGAATTGCTCGGGGTCAGGCCGGCCGCAGTCAGCAGCGCAGCGATACGCAGGCCTTCAGCCGGAATCGCCACGTCCTGCAGCGGCAGCTGGGTGATGTCACCCTGCCCGGTCACCGCCGCTTCCCAGCCTGCAATGGCCTGCTCGGCCGCCGCGGCGTCGTGGAAACGGGTCGCCAGTTCACGCGCCAGGCGCAGCTTGACCACGCGCGGGTTCAGGCCGCCATTGCCCACCTGCTCGCGCAGCTGCACGGCTTCGGCCTGGCTGATGTCGAAGGACAGCAGCTCGATCCAGCGCCACATCAGGGTGTCGTCCACCTTCATGGTCTTGGTGACGATGTCGATGGCCGGCTCGCTGATACCAATGTAGTTGCCCAGCGACTTGGACATCTTGTTGACGCCGTCCAGGCCTTCCAGCAGCGGCATGGTCAGCACCACCTGCGGCTTCTGCCCGTGGTGTTCCTGCAGGCCACGGCCCATCAGCAGGTTGAATTTCTGGTCGGTGCCGCCGAGTTCGACGTCGGCCTCCAGGGCCACCGAGTCGTAGCCCTGCACCAACGGGTAGAGGAACTCATGGATGGCGATGGACTGCTGGGCCGCATAGCGCTTGGCGAAGTCGTCGCGCTCGAGCATGCGCGCCACGGTGTGCTGGCCGGCGAGGCGGATCATGTCGGCCGCGCCCATCTTGCCGAACCACTCCGAGTTGAAGCGCACTTCGGTACGGCTGCGGTCCAGCACCTTGAACACCTGTTCCTCGTAGGTGCGGGCGTTGGCCAGCACGTCGTCGCGGCTGAGCGGCTTGCGGGTCAGGCTCTTGCCGGAGGGGTCGCCGATCATGCCGGTGAAGTCGCCGATCAGGAAAATGACCTGGTGGCCGAGGTCCTGGAACTGGCGCATCTTGTTCAGCAGCACCGTATGGCCCAGGTGCAGGTCGGGCGCGGTGGGGTCGAAGCCGGCCTTGATCCGCAGCGGACGGCCTTCCTGCAGGCGCGCACGCAGATCCTCAAGCTTGAGGATCTCGTCGGCACCACGGCCGATCAGGGCAAGGGCTTCTTCAATCGAGGACACGTGACTACTCCCGGCAACGCCGATTCTTGTGTGGGGTGTTAAAGCAAAGTTAACCCGATTGGCTTCACAAAAGCCAATGGGCACAAGGGTTTGACGCGGTTTTCTCAGGTGTCTATGGTAACCGGCGATCAGGCCCGCGCTCCCGGGCTGCCAGGAAAGAACCGCCGATGCACAATTCCGAACAAGGGCGCGCACGCAAGCAGCGCTTCCAGGAACGCCTCCACGTCCTGCACGACAACACCCTGCATCGGAAGCTCAGGCAACACCTTCCCGCCGCCTTCAATGAGCGCTGGACCCGCCGCCATTGGATGCATGCCAGCCTGTTTGCGACCATCGGCGCCTTGGTGGCGACGATCGTCCCCGGTTTCTCGCACACCATCGATGCCCCCTACGCCGACAGCCACACCAGCCTGGCGCTGCCGTTGCCGCCACTGACCCTGGCCCGCCAGCAGCAGGTGCCGGGCGACAGCTGGCAGGTGCTGCGCGTGCAGCGCGGCCAGACCCTGAGCGATCTGTTCGACCAGGCCGGCATTCCGGCCACCACGCTGCACCGGGTGCTGGACCACCCCGGCGCGCGTGAGGCGCTGACCCGGCTGCGCCCGGGTGCCGAGATCGCCTTTGACATGCCGCTGTCCGGCGACCTGCGCAGCATCCGCTTCGACCGCGATGCCGACAACCGCGTGGAGCTGAGCCTGGCCGGCGATGACATCAAGGAAAAGGTGACCCGCCGCGAGACCTCCACGCGCACCGTGGTCACCAGCGGCGAGATCACCAGTTCGCTGTATGCCGCCGCGCGCCGCGCCGGGCTGTCGCCGTCGGCGATCGCGACGATGACCGACGACATCTTCAAGTACGACATCGACTTCTCCAAGGACCTGCAGCCGGGTGACCGCTTCAGCGTGGTGATGGATGAAACCTGGCGCGAAGGCGAGAAGGTGGACACCAGCAAGATCCTGGCGGCGACCTTCACCACCGGGGGCAAGACCTATTCCGGCTTCCGCTTCGACCGCAACGGCAAGTCCGAGTACTACGACATCAACGGCCGTTCGCTGAAGAAGAGCTTCATCCGCATGCCGATCCCGTTCGCGCGGCTGAGCTCCACCTTCGGCGCCCGCAAGCACCCGGTGCTGGGCAAGATGCGCATGCACAAGGGCGTCGACTACGCCGCGCGCACCGGTACCCCGATCATGGCCGCCGGCGACGCCCGCGTGCAGTTTGCCGGCGTGCAGAACGGCTACGGCAACGTGGTGATCCTCGACCATGGCCGCGGCCACACCACCCTGTACGGCCACATGTCGCGCTTTGCGAACATCAAGACCGGCCAGCGCGTGGCCCAGGGCACGGTGATCGGCTACGTCGGTTCGACCGGCCTGGCGACCGGGCCGCACCTGCACTACGAATTCCGCGTCAACGGCGAGCACCGCAACCCGCTGACCGTGACCATGCCGCCGCCGGAACCGCTGAAGGGCGCCGAGCTGGTCGCCTTCCGCGCGCAGACCGCGCCGGCGATGGCGCGCATCCAGGGCATGGAGAAGCTGATCTACGCCGACGCCAGCCCGGCACCGACCAGCCGCGACGAGGCTGCGCCCGCGGTGGCCAGCGCCAAGGACAAGCCCTCCAGCAGCCGCAAGCGCGGCTGAGCCCCTGCGTTGACGAAGAAGGACGCGGCAGCCCAAGCTTGCCGCGTCCTTTTTTTATGCCTGCCATGAACACCACTGCCGACGCTGACGCCCCCCTGTACCTTGGCCTGATGTCGGGCACCAGCGCCGACGGCATCGACGCCGCGCTGGTGCAGTTCCCCGCCGGCGGTGGCTGCCGCTTCGTGCACGGCCTGACCGCCCGCTGGGAACCGGTGCTGCGCGCGCGGCTGGTGGCGCTGGGTGAAGGCGGCCCGCTGGAGTCGCTGGAGGAACTGGGCGCGCTGGACGCGCGGATCGCGATCAGCTTCGCCGACGCCGCCAATCAGTTGCTGGCCGAGGCCGGCGTGGACCGCCGCCAGGTCCGCGCGATCGGCTCGCACGGCCAGACCGTGCGCCACCGCCCGCTGGCCAGCCCGGCCTTCACCGTGCAGCTGGGCGACGGCAACCGCATCGCCGAACTGACCGGGATCACCACCGTGTCCGACTTCCGCCGCCGCGATGTGGCGGCCGGGGGCCATGGTGCGCCGCTGATGCCGGCCTTTCACCTGGGCATGCTGGGCACCGCCGACGAAGACCGCGCGGTGCTCAACCTGGGCGGCATCGCCAACCTGACCCTGATCCCGCGCGAAGGCGAGGTGCGCGGCTTCGATACCGGCCCGGCCAACGCGCTGATGGATGCCTGGTGCCAGCGCCATACCGGCCGCACCTTCGATGCGGATGGCGCGTATGCCGCCAGTGGCGCGGTGGACGAGTCCCTGCTGGCCGGCTGGCGTTCGGACCCGTGGTTCGCGCTGCCGCCGCCGAAGAGCACCGGGCGCGAACAGTTCCACCTGGCCTGGGCCGAGGCGCACATGGGCGAAGGCCAGTACGCCGCCGCCGATGTGCAGGCCACCCTGCTGGAGCTGACCGTGGCAACCGTGATCGATGCGCTGCTGGCACAGCAGCCGCAGACCCGGCGCCTGCTGGTGTGTGGCGGCGGCGTGCGCAACCGGCAGCTGATGAAGCGGCTGGCGGCCCAGCTGCCGGAGGTGCAGGTGGAATCCAGCGCAGTGCACGGGCTGGACCCGGAGTACGTGGAGGCGATGGGGTTCGCCTGGCTGGCGCAGCGGACGATGGACGGGCTGGCCGGCAACCTGCCGAGCGTGACCGGGGCCAAGGGCCCGCGGATCCTGGGGGCGATCCACCTGGCGTGAGGTGGGCCATCCGCGCAGGTGAGGCGCTGTTGCAGAGACGAGCCCAGCTCGGCTTCGCGCAAGCCAGGCCAGGAGCAGCCGAGCGTGGGCTCGGCGCTACAGCATGGCAGCGCGGCCGCTAATCGAAGCCCTGCCCTGCCGGCAGGGCCTGCAGGGCGGCAATCGCGGCGGAGAGGGCGTCCACTTCGGGATCGCCGAAGCCGGAGCGGACCTCCAGTTCACTGCTGAACAGGCCCTGCTCCAGCAAGGCGGCGCAGGTCTGTTCGTGGGTCCAGCCGCGGGCGACCGCGACCCGTCGGATGCGTTCCAGCAGCAGCGGGTCCAGGTCCCGCAGCACAACGTCGGCCATGCTCACTTCCCCGTTCGCAAGGCACCGCCCCCTCGGCGCGTCGGGGGCGATGATCCCGCAGTCCGGGCGGGCAGGCAATCAGGCGACCGGCGGCGGCCCGCGATCGGCGATCCGCGGCCACAGCCACGCCAGCAGCAGCAGGGTTGGCACCACGGTGATCGAGCTGAGGATGAAGAACGTGCTGTAGGACGTGGCTTCGACGATGTAGCCGGAGACGCCACCGACGAACTTGCCCGGCAGGTTGGCCAGCGAGACCAGCAATGCGTACTGGGTGGCGGTGAAGTTGCGGTCGGTCAGCGACGACATGAAGGCCACCAGCACGGTGCCGGCAAAGCCCTGGAACAGGTTGTCGGCACTGAGCGCGGCGTAGAACGCCCACAGCTTGCCCGGATTGTGCGCCATCAGCAGGAAGGCCAGGTTGGACAGCGCCACGCCCAGCGCGGCCACCAGCAGCATGCGGCGGAAGCCGAACGCAGCCACCGCGATGCCGCCAAGGAACGCGCCGCCGATGCCCATCCACACACCGAACAGCTTGGAGACGGTGGCGATGTCGGCCTTGTCGAACCCCGAGTCGAGATAAAACGGCCCGGCCATCACCCCGATCACCTGGTCGGGGAACTTGAACAGGCCGACGAAGGCCAGCAGCACCAGCGCCAATGCCACGCCATTGCGGCTGAAGAAGCTGGAGATGGGCTGGACGAACGCTTCGGCAACATCGATGCGGCGCTGCACGGCGGTGGCCGGGCGTTCCGGTTCGGCGCACAGCAGGGTGGTGACGATCGGCAGCAGCATCAGCGCGGCCATCGCCAGGTAGGCGACGATCCAGCCTTCGAACTGGGCCAGGTACAGCGCGCCGGCACCGGCCAGGATCAGGCCGATCCGGTAGCCCAGCGTATAGGTGGCGGCCAGCGCCGCCTGGGCGGTCTGCGGCGCGATCTCGATGCGGTAGGCATCGACGGCCGAATCCTGGGTGGCGCCGGCGAACGACGCCACCAGCACCCACATCACCAGCGGCCACACGCCCTGCTCGGGCCGCACGAAGGCCAGCGCGACCAGCCCGACCAGCACCAGCACCTGCGACACCAGCAGCCAGGAGCGGCGGCGGCCGAGCCGTCCCAGCAGCGGGAAGGCGTAGCGATCCAGCAGCGGCGCCCACAGGAACTTGAGCAGGTAGAAGAAGCTGGCCAGGCTGATCAGGCCGATGCTGCCCAGGTCCAGGCCGACGTCGCGCAGGCGCGTGGACAGGGTCTGCGAGGCGATCAGCAGGAACGGCAGGCCACTGCCGAAGCCGAGCATGGCCATGGTCAGCGCCGACGGGGTGCCGAAGGCGCGCTTGATGCCTGCCCAGCCCTTGTAGCTGACCGGCGTGGCAGCCTCGGTCACAGGTCGTAGTCCACGGTGAACGGGGCGTGGTCGGAGAAGCGCTCGTCGCGGTAGATCGAGCAGCTGCGCAGGCGCTCACGCAGGCCCGGGGTGATGAACTGGTAGTCGATGCGCCAACCGACATTGTTGGCGCGGGCCGCGCCGCGGTTGCTCCACCAGGTGTAGTCCTCGCCGGTGGGGTTGAGCAGGCGATAGGCATCGGCCCAGCCGCGGCCGGCGGCGACATCGGTGGCCTGGCCATGGTCGGCGCACAGCGCGTTGAGCCAGTCGCGCTCTTCCGGCAGGCAGCCGGAGTTCTTCTGGTTGGACTTCCAGTTCTTGATGTCCAGCGCCGAACGCACGATGTTCCAGTCGCCGCACAGCACGTAGTCGCGGCCGCTGCGCGCCCACTCCTCGAGGATCGGCCGCAGCCATTCCATCACTTCGAACTTGAAACCCTGGCGCAGGTCGCCCGAGCTGCCGGACGGGATGTAGAAGGACACCACGCTGAGATTGCCGTAGCGCGCCTCGATGTAGCGGCCTTCGTCGTCGAACGGCGCCCAGCCCAGCGAGGTGATGACCTGGTCCGGCTCGCGCTTGCTGTAGATCGCCACGCCGCTGTAGCCCTTCTTGGTGATGGCATCGCGATAGAAGCAGTGGTGGCCGTCCGGACGGAACATCGGGTCGGTCAGCTGGTCTTCCTGGGCCTTGGTCTCCTGCAGGCACAGGACGTCGGCGTCCTGGGCCCGGAACCAGTCAAGAAAGCCCTTGGTCGCGGCGGAACGGATGCCATTGGCGTTGAAACTGATGATGCGCATGCGGGGGACCTGCGGCGGGAAACCGGGCAAGCATACCGGTTGCCCGCGGGGCTGCGCAGTCCGCCAGGCCGGGCGGCAGTGCGCGCCACAGCGGGCCGGACGAGCGCGAAAGGCCCAGCTGGATTAGGATTTGTGCTCCAAATGAAGATGAATCGAGTTTTGATGAGCGACCACCGCCACCGTTTCCTGCAGCTGGCCCTGACCGCCGACGCCCTGCGCTTCGGCCAGTTCACCCTCAAGTCCGGCCGGCTGAGCCCCTATTTCTTCAACGCCGGTCGTTTCGACTCCGGCTCGCTGCTGTCCCAGCTCGGCGCCTGCTACGCCGACGCCATCGATGCCAGCGGGATCAAGTACGACGTGGTGTTCGGCCCGGCCTACAAGGGCATTCCGCTGGCCACCGCGATGGCCTGCGAACTGGCCCAGCGTGGCCGCGACCTGCCGCTGTCGTTCAACCGCAAGGAAGCCAAGGCGCATGGCGAAGGCGGCCAGCTGATCGGTGCCGACATGAATGGCAAGCGCGTGCTGATCGTCGATGACGTGATCACGGCCGGTACCGCCATCCGCGAAGCGCTGGGCATCATCCGCGCTGCCGGCGGCACCCCGGCCGGCATCGTGGTGGCCCTGGACCGCCAGGAGATCGCCTCGGAAGCCGACCGCCGCTCGGCGGCGCAGTCGGTGGCCGAAGAGGCCGGGATTCCGGTGATCGCCGTGGCGTCGCTGGCCGACCTGCTTGATTTCGCCTCCGGCAACCCGGAACTTGTGGGTTACCGGCAGCCGCTGGAAGCCTACCGGGCCCAGTACGGCGTCCGTTCGATCCGCTGACCGACCAGGGGAAAGGTCATGTCCCGAGTTCCTGCTGTTCTCTTTGCCGGCCTGCTGCTGGCCGTGCCGTTCACCGTGCCGGCGCAGTCGCGCGACGGCGGCAAGGTGGAAAAGAAGCTGTACTGCTGGAACGAGGGCAAGGAGCGGATCTGCAGTGATTCGCTGCCGGCCGATGCGGTCAATCACGCCCGCGAGGAGTTCAACGCGAAGAGCGGCCTGCGCAATGCGCAGGTCCAGCGCGCGTTGACCGACGAGGAGCGTGCCGCAGCCAGCACGGCGGCGCAGCAGCAGCAGCTGGACCTGATGGCCGAGCAGACCCGCCAGCGCACCGAACAGGCAATGCTGTCCACCTATGGCAGCGAGGACGACCTGCGCCGGGTGTTCGCCGAGCGCCAGGAAGTGCTGGACAACAACCTGAAGACCGCCGAGTACAACGTCACCAGCCTGCGCGAATCGCTGGTGGCGCTGCTGTCGGCGGCCGGTGACCGTGAACTGGCCGGTGGCAAGGTGGCCGACAAGCAGGCCGAGGCGATCCGCCAGCGGCACGTGCAGCTGCAGTCGCAACAGCGCCTGCAGGCCGGATTCCTGCAGCAGCAGCAGGCGCTGAAGGCGGAAATCGAAAGCACGCTGCAGCGCTATCGCGAGCTGAAGGGCGTGGCGCCGGCGAGCCAGGCCCCGTGATCCGCTTGTGGAGCCGAGCCCATGCGCGGCTCCGGCGCCCGGTTACGGCTTGACCCACCGAATTTATGCACTCTTTACGCGTCGGCCCGGTCCGGCGCGTAGTGCGTTTATGGGCGGCAGGACGACGATGGCGGCCTGAGGTGGAGGGGTTCCACCAGGACGCTATTGCAATGTCCCCCTGGCTGTCGTTGTTGTGTGGCGTGCTGGTGCTGGTCGCCGCCGCCTATCTTCTCTATGTCGTGCTGCGGCCCGAGTCGTTCTAACGGAGCCGGCCATGACTGAGATGCTTGTCATTCTTGCCGCCAGCCTGCTGCTGGCGTGGCCGCTGGGCCTGTACCTGGCCCGCGTGATGCGCGGCACGCCGATGAAGGTCGACGTGCTGTTCAACTGGATCGAAAAGCCGCTGTACACGGTGTTCGGCGTCGATCCCTCGCGCGCGATGTCCTGGCGCGGCTACGTGCTGGCCTTCGTACTGAGCAACGTGGTGGTCGCTGTATTGACCCAGGCGGTGTTCATGACCCAGGCCTGGCTGCCATTGAATCCGGACCAGATCCCGAACATGCGCTGGGACACCGCGCTGCACACGATGATCTCGTTCCTGACCAATACCAACCAGCAGCACTATTCGGGCCAGGCGCAGCTGTCCTACCTCTCGCAGATGACCGGCATCACCGGCCTGCAGGTGGTGACGCCGATGATGGGCCTGGCGCTGGCGGTGGCGACGCTGCGTGCGCTGTTCGCGCGTGCGCCGCAGGCTGCGGCGACCACCGGCAGCGGCGATGACCGCCAGGTCGCAGTGGGCAATTACTACGTGGACGTGGTGCGCCTGTGCGTGCGCTTCCTGCTGCCGCTGTGCCTGGTGTGGACCCTGCTGCTGACCAGCCAGGGCGTGCCGTCGACGATGGCCGGCGGCCCGCAGGCCGCGCCGATCGACGCCAGCGCCGGCATGGCCCAGCAGAAACTGCCGCTGGGCCCGGTGGCGGCGATGGTCGCGGCCAAGCAGCTGGGCGCCAACGGCGGTGGCTGGTATGGCCCCAACAGCAGCTTCCCGCTGGAAAACCCGACCCCGCTGTCGAACGCGCTGGAGGTGGTGGGCATCCTGCTGGTGCCGATCGCGGTGATCTTCATGATCGGCGCGTTCACCGGCCGGCGCCGCTTCGGCGCCCTGGTGTTCAGCTGCATGCTGGGCATGTCGCTGCTGTCCACCGGCGCGATGATGTGGAGCGAAGGGCATAGCGCCAGCGCCGCCACGCCGCTGCTGATGGAGGGCAAGGAAGTGCGCTTCGGCGCCGACGGCACCGCGCTGTGGGCGGCGGTCACGACCCAGGTCTCCAATGGCTCGGTCAACGGCATGCACGATTCGCTGGCGCCGCTGAGCGGTGGCATCGCGATGGTCAACATGCTGGTCAGTGCGATCTGGGGCGGCATCGGCTGTGGCCTGCAGCAGTTCATCGTGTACCTGCTGCTGGGCGTGTTCCTGGCCGGCCTGATGACCGGGCGCACGCCGGAACTGTTCGGCCGCAAGCTGGAGACGCCGCAGGTACGCCTGCTGGCCCTGCTGGTGCTGCTGCAGCCGATCACCCTGCTGGTGTTCACCGCGATCACCCTGGCCGTGCCCGGCCTGGCCGGCACGTCCAACCCCGGCTTCCATGGCATCAGCCAGGTGTTCTACGAGTATGTCTCGGCTTACGCCAACAATGGGTCGGGTTTCGAAGGGCTGGGTGACGCCACGCTGTGGTGGAACCTGAGCTGCTCGCTGGTGCTGCTGCTGGGCCGCTTCCCGCTGCTGATCATCCCGCTGGTGGTGGCCGCACAGCTGGCCGCCAAGCGCCAGGCGCCCGAATCTGCCGGCAGCCTGCAGATCGAAACCCCGACGTTCGCCCTGACCCTGGTCTCGGTGATCGTCATCCTGACCGTGCTGCAGTTCATGCCGGCGCTGGTACTCGGCCCGATCGCCGACCACCTGAGCCTGGGACTGCACTGAGGACACCGCCATGAGTAGTCTTGCAAGTTCCACCCGTAGTTCCGCCGCCGCGCGCCCTGCCCTGCTCGACGGCGCCGGCCTGCGCCGCGCACTGATCGAAGCCGTGCGCAAGTTGTCGCCGATGCACCTGGTCCGCAGCCCGGTGATGGCGGTGGTGATGGCCGGCACGATCGTGGCCGCGATCGTCACCCTGACCGGCAATGCGCCGCTGGGCTTCGGCCTGGCGGTGACCGCGATCCTGCTGGTGACCGTCCTGTTCGGCAATTTCGCCGAGGCGGTCGCCGAAGCCCGTGGCCGCGGCCAGGCCGCTTCGCTGCGCCGTGCCCGCCAGGACCTGGTGGCGCGCCGGCTGGCGGCGCCGCAGCCGGGAGCGGCGGAAGCGCAGGTGCCGGCCGCCGAGCTGCGCCCGGGCGACCACGTGATCGTCAGTGCCGGCGAGCTGGTGCCGGCCGATGGCGAGATCGTGCAGGGCCTGGCCACCATCAACGAAGCGGCGGTGACCGGCGAGTCGGCGCCGGTGCTGCGCGAGGCCGGCACCGACCGCTCCGGCGTGATCGGCGGCACCAAGGTGCTGTCCGATCAGATCATCGTGCGTGTCACTGCCGAGCCGGGCCACAGCTTCCTGGACCGGATGATCGCGCTGGTGGAAGGCGCCAACCGGCAGAAGACCCCGAACGAGATCGCACTGACCCTGCTGCTGGCGGCGATGACGCTGACCTTCCTGGTGGTGGTGGCCACGCTGCCGGCCATCGGTGCGGCCGTGGGCGTCAAGGTCGACCCGCTGCTGCTGATCGCGCTGCTGGTGTGCCTGATCCCGACCACCATCGGCGGCCTGCTGCCGGCCATCGGCATCGCCGGCATGAACCGTGCGCTGGCCGCCAACGTGCTGGCCAAGTCGGGCAAGGCGGTGGAAGTGGCCGGCGACGTCGATGTGCTGCTGCTGGACAAGACCGGCACCATCACCTACGGCGACCGCCAGGCCAGCCACTTCCATCCGCTGGCCGGCATCGACGCCAGCCAGCTGCGCGAGGCGGCACTGCTGTCCTCGCTGGCCGACCCGACCCCGGAAGGCAAGTCGATCGTGCGCCTGGCGCGCGAACAGGGCTGCGCCACCGCCGAGCCGGACCGTGCCGAGTACCTGGCCTTCAGTGCGCAGACCCGCATGTCCGGCGTCGATCTGGAGCATGGGCGGCAGATCCGCAAGGGCGCTGCCGATGCGATCCGCGCCCACGTGCAGGCGCTCGGCGGCAACGTGCCGGCTGAACTGGCCGGCCGCGTCGAGCAGGTCGCGCGCAATGGCGCCACCCCGCTGGTGGTGGCCGAGGGACGCCACGTACTGGGCGTGATCGAGCTGTCGGACGTGGTCAAGCACGGCATGCGCGAGAAGTTCGCGCAGCTGCGGGCGATGGGCATCCGCACGGTGATGATCACCGGTGACAATCCGCTGACCGCCGCCGCCATCGCCGCCGAGGCCGGTGTCGATGACTACATCGCCGAGGCCCGTCCGGAAGACAAGCTGGCGCGCATCCGCCAGGAACAGGCCGGTGGCCGCCTGGTGGCGATGGTGGGTGACGGTACCAACGACGCTCCAGCACTGGCCCAGGCCGACATCGGCCTGGCGATGAACTCCGGCACGCAGGCGGCGAAGGAGGCCGGCAACATGGTCGACCTCGATTCGGACCCGGCCAAGTTGCTGGCGGTGGTGGAGGTGGGCAAGCAGCAGCTGATCACCCGCGGCGCGCTGACCACCTTCTCGCTGGCCAACGACGTCTCCAAGTACTTCGCGATCCTGCCGGCGCTGTTTGCCGCTGCGGTTCCGGCCATGGCCGCACTGAACGTGATGCAGCTGTCGAGCCCGCGCAATGCGGTGCTGGCAGCGCTGATCTTCAACGCGCTGGTGATTCCCGCGCTGATCCCGCTCGCCCTGCGTGGCGTGCGCTTCCGTCCGGCCACGGCCACCGCGCTGCTGCGCCGGAACATGCTGGTGTACGGCCTCGGCGGCGTGCTGTTGCCGTTCGCGGCGATCAAGCTGATCGACCTCTTCCTTGTCCTGGTATTCGGCGCATGAACCGTTCTGCTTCCACCTCCACCTCCCTGCCCCGCGAAGCGAAAGCCGAGGCCCGCGTGGCCAGCCTGCAGGACGGCGCCGGCTGGCGCCCGGCGATCGGCCTGGGCCTGGCCACCCTGCTGCTGGCCGGCGCGGTCTACGCCGGCATCGCCACCGGTTTCGCCGGCCTGGCCTACCCCACCCAGGCCGAGGGCAGCTTGCTGCGCGACGGCAACGGCCAGGTGCGCGGCTCGGCCTGGTTGTCGCAGCCGTTCACCGGTGATGGCTACTTCCAGGCACGGCCGTCGGCGGCCAACTACGACCCGATGGCCGCAGCCGGTTCCAACCTGGCGCGCAGCAACCCGGCCCTGGCCGAGCGGGTTGCCGCCAGCACCGCGGCGGTGGCTGCGCGCGAAGGCGTCGCGCCGGCGCAGGTGCCGGCCGATCTGGTCACCCAGTCCGGCGGCGGCCTGGATCCACAGCTGTCGCCGGCCGCTGCTCAACTGCAGGTGGCACGCGTGGCGCGTGCCCGTGGCCTGCCGGTGGAGCGCGTGCAGGCGCTGGTGCAGGCACATACCGAGGGGCGCCAGTGGGGCCTGTTCGGCCAGCCGCGGGTGAACGTGGTCACGCTGAATTTCGCGCTGGACCATGCGGCCAAGGCACCGTGATGCCAGCCTGCACCGGCTGCGCGCACAATGGCGGCCATGACAGCGGCCCCCATGACTGACGCGCGTACCCGCCAGGCCGATGCCCTGGTGGAAGGCCTGCAACGCGAAGCCGGTGGCAAGCTGACCGTGTTCCTCGGCGCCGCGCCGGGCGTGGGCAAGACCTACACCATGCTGACCCGCGCCCAGGAACAGCTGCGCCGCGGCGTGGACCTGGTGGTCGGGCTGGTGGAAACCCATGGCCGTGCTGATACCCAGGCGCTGCTGGAGGGCCTGCCGCAGCTGCCGCTGAAGGAAGTGGCCTACCACGGCCACACGTTGCAGGAGATGGACCTGGATGCCGTGCTGGCACGGCATCCGGCGCTGGTGCTGGTGGATGAACTGGCCCACCGCAACGCGCCGGGCAGCCGCCACGAGCGACGCTGGCAGGATGTGATGGAGCTGCTGGACGCTGGCATCGACGTCTGGACCACGGTCAACATCCAGCATCTGGAAAGCCTCAACGACGTGGTGATGCGCATCACCGGCGTGCGCGTCAGCGAGACCGTACCGGACGGCGTGCTCGATCGCCTGCACGACATCGTGCTGGTCGATCTGCCCCCGCGCGAACTGATTGCGCGCCTGCAGCAGGGCAAGGTCTATGTGCCCGAGCAGGCCGCGCAGGCGCTGCAGGCGTTCTTCTCGCCGGCCAACCTGACCGCCCTGCGTGAGCTGGCGATGCAGGAAGCCGCCGACCGCGTCGACAGCAGCCTGCGCGAAACCCGCGCCGCACGCGGCGAAGGCAACCTGCCGCTGCGGCGCGGCGTGCTGGTGGCCATCGATGGCGGTGGCCAGAGCGAGTACCTGGTGCGGGTGGCGCGTCGCATCGCCGAGCGCCGCGACGCGCCATGGACGGTGGTGACCGTGCAGGGCCGGCGCCAGGACGAGGCCACGCGGCGCGAGATCGATGCGGCCTTCGCCCTGGCGCGTCGCCTGGGTGGCGACGCCGAACTGCTGCATGGATCGAGCATTGCCGATGCCCTGCTCGACCACGCCGCGCACAACGGCGTGTCGACCCTGGTGCTGGGGCGGACCCGTGAGCGTCCGCTGGCGCGGATGTTCAACCGTACCCTCACCCAGCAGCTGATCCAGCGCGGCGCGCACTACGAGATCACCATCATCAGCACGCCGCAGGCCCGGGCGCGCTCGCGCCGCGAGGGCCTGCTGCCACCGATGCGCGGCATCAGCTACGAGCCGGTGCAGGCGCTGATCGCCACCGCGCTGGCCTGTGCGGTGGCCTGGCTGGCCGAACGCTGGGTCGGCATGGCCGACCTGTCGATGGTGTTCATCGTGGCAGTGGTGCTGGTGGCGGCGCGCACGCGCGCCAGCGTGGCGGTGATGGCGGCGATCCTGTGCTTCCTCGCCTACAACTTCCTGTTCATCGCGCCCCGCTTCACCTTCGCCATCGGTGCACGCCAGGGCGTGATCACCGTGTTCCTGTTCCTGGCCGCGGCACTGGTGGCCGGGCGCCTGGCCTCGCGCCTGCGCATGCAGGTCATTGCGCTGCGTGCGGCCAACCGCCATGCGCGCGCGCGCCAGCAGCTGGGACGCCAGCTGGCCAGCGCCGCCGGCAACGGCGAGGTGGCACAGGCAGGTCGGCATGCCCTGGAACAGGCCATGGATGTGCCGGCCTGGCTGCGGATCGGCGCCGACACCGCCGCCGGTGGCCGCAGCCAACCCGGCGATACCGACCTGGCCGCCGCCGACTGGGCGCTGCGCCATGGCCAGCCCAGCGGGCGCTTCACCGACACCCTGGCCGGTGCGCAGTGGTGGTTCCTGCCATTGCTGGATGGCGAAGATCGCGCGATCGGCGTGGCCGGCCTGTACCTGCCCGGCGCACAGGCACGCCTGCTGCCCGAACAGCGGCAGCTGGCCGAAGCAATGGTTGATGACATCGCGCAGGCCGCGCTGCGCACCCGACTGGTGGCCGAACTCGAACAGGCACATGTCAGCAACGAGACCGAGCGGTTGCGCTCGGCCCTGCTTTCTTCGGTGTCGCACGACCTGCGCTCGCCGCTGGCGGCGATGATCGGTTCGGCCGACAGCCTGGCCAGTTACGGCGCGGCGATGGACACGGCCGATCGCCGTGCCCTGCTGGACACCATCCTGGTCGAAGGCGAGCGGCTGGACCGCTACATCCAGAACCTGCTGGACATGACCCGCCTGGGTCACGAAGGGCTGAAGATCAACCGCGACTGGATCGGCGTGGACGAACTGATCGGCTCGGCGGCGCGGCGCCTGCAGCGCTACCAGCCAAAGGTGCGGCTGGAGCTGGACATTCCGGCCACGCTGGCGCCGATCTGGGTGCACCCGGCGCTGGTCGAACAGGCGGTGTTCAACGTGATGGAGAACGCGGCCAAGTTCTCGCCGCCCGACGCCGCCGTGCAGGTGCAGGCGCGCGAACTGGACGGACAGCTGCGCATCGATGTGATCGATGCCGGCCCCGGCATTCCCGATGACGAGCGTGCGCGCATCTTCGACATGTTCTACAGCGTCGAGCGCGGCGACCGCGGCCGCCACGGCACCGGCCTGGGCCTGACCATCTGCCAGGGCATGATCGGCGCACATGGCGGCAGCGTGCAGGCGCTGCCCGGACGCGACGGTCGCGGTACCCTGATCCGCATCACCCTGCCCCTGCTCAAGCCAGCCTCCCACGATGAGCCCGACCCCGATTGATGCCAGCGTGCCGGCCGCACGCGTGCTGGTGATCGACGATGAAACCCAGATCCGCCGGTTCCTGGACATCAGCCTGCGCGCGCAGGGCTACCAGGTGCGGCAGGCGGCCACCGGCCAGGAAGGCCTGCAACTGGCCGCCAGCGAGGACATGGACCTGGTGATCCTGGACATCGGCCTGCCGGACATGGAAGGCCACGAGGTGCTGGAACAACTGAGGCAGTGGAGCCAGGTGCCGGTGATCATGCTGACCGTGCGCGCCGGCGAAGCCGAGAAGGTGCGCGCACTGGATACCGGCGCCAACGACTATGTGACCAAGCCGTTCGGCACGCAGGAGCTGATGGCGCGGGTGCGGGCGCTGCTGCGCACGCGCAGCGTGCCGACCGACGGCACCGCGCCGGTGTTCGACGATGGCCATCTGCACGTGGACCTGGTGCGCCGTGAAGTCGCCCTTGATGGCGAAGCGGTGGCGTTGACCCGCAAGGAGTATGCGTTGCTGTCGCTGCTGCTGCGCAATGCCGGGCGGGTGGTGACCCAGCCGCAGATCCTGCAGGAAATCTGGGGCCCGACCCACCAGCACGACACCCATTACCTGCGCATCCTGGTCGGCAAGCTGCGGCACAAGCTGGGCGACTCGGCGCTGGATTCGCGTTACCTGTTCACCGAACCGGGCGTGGGATTGCGGTTCAAGGGGTAGTGCCGGCCGCTGGCCGGCAATTGGGCTTGCCGGCCAGCGGCCGGCACTACCCATTCTGCTGCAGCGTCCAAAGGGGTCAGAACCCCAGCGGGGTATCGCCCAGCACCGGTTGCAGCTGGCTGCGGAACAGGGCCTGGATGCGCTCCAGTGCCGCCTCGTCGTTGCCCTCGAAACGCAGCACCAGCACCGGGGTGGTGTTGGAGGCACGCACCAGGCCCCAGCCATCGGCGAAGTCCACGCGCAGGCCGTCGATGGTCGACAGGCGACCGCCCACGTACGGGTTGTCCGGCGATTGCGCCGCCGCCACCAGCATCGCCACCAGCGCATGCGGCGTCCCCTCGGCCACCGGGACCTTCAGCTCCGGCGTGGCGACCATCTCCGGCAGTTCGCCCAGCACCTCGTCCGGGGTTTCCTCGCGCTGGGCCAGGATCTCCAGCAGGCGCGCAGCGGCGTACAGGCCGTCGTCGAAACCGAACCAGCGTTCCTTGAAGAAGAAGTGGCCGCTCATCTCGCCGGCCAGTTCGGCGTCGGTCTCGCGCATCTTCGCCTTCATCAGCGAATGCCCGGTCTTCCACATCAGCGGGCTGCCACCGTTGCGCAGCACATGGTCGGACAGCTTGCCGGTGCACTTCACGTCGTAGATCACCATCGCGCCCGGATTGCGCATCAGCACATCGGCGGCGAACAGCATCAGCAGGCGGTCGGCATAGATGATCCTGCCTTCGCCGGTAACCACGCCCAGCCGGTCGCCATCACCATCGAAGGCCACGCCGAGATCGGCACCGAAGCGCTTGACCGTCTGCACCAGGTCTTCCAGGTTGGCTGGCTCGCTCGGGTCGGGATGATGGTTGGGGAAGGTACCGTCGACATCGCAGTACAGCGGGATGACGTCGGCGCCGATTGCTTCCAGCAGCTGCGGGGCCAGTGCGCCGGCCACGCCATTGCCGGCGTCGGCCACGACCTTCAGCGGGCGGTCCAGCTGCACGTCATCGGCGATGCGCTGGATGTAGTCGGCACTGACGTCGCGCTGCTGGTAGTCACCCGGCTCGGCGGCCTGCACCAGGCGGCCCTCGACGATGCGCTGGTAGAGGTCGGTGATCGCCTCGCCGGACAGCGTTTCGCCGCCGATGACCACCTTGAAGCCGTTGTACTCGGGCGGATTGTGGCTGCCGGTGACCGCCACGCAGGTGCCGGTCCGCAGGTGGAACGCGGCGTAGTACACGAGCGGGGTCGGCGCCAGGCCGATGTCGATCACCGCGCAGCCGGCACGGCGCAGGCCTTCGGCCAGCCCGGCCGTCAGCTCCGGTCCGGACAGGCGGCCATCGCGGCCGACCACCACCTCGCGCAGGCCCTGCTCCAGCGCCACGGTGCCGATGGCCTGGCCGATCAGCGCGGCGGTCTTCGGCGTCAGTTCGCTGCCCACCACGCCGCGGATGTCGTAGGCGCGGAAGATGCCGGCGGCCAGTTCTTCGACAGGCACCGGCGGTGGCGGCGGTGGCGTGGCATCGCCACTGCCGGCCAGGTTCGCCACCGGTGGCGGCGCCTGCTGCAGGCTCTCGCTCAGGGTCGGGCCATGGTCGGCTTCGGACGCTGCGGCGCGGCGCGGCAACGGCAGCGACTTCGGCAGCCGGTCGCGGCCGACCACCAGCAACACGGCAATGAACGCCAGCAGCAGCGCGACGATGGCGCTGGCCAGCGCACCGAGGCCGAGCGGGCCGGCCTCGACGTTGGGCACCGACGCGACCAGCCGCAGCGGCGTGCCGGCCACGGGTCGCGCCAGCGCCTCCGCACTTTCGGCCAGGCTCGGGTCGCCCTGGGTGACCAGATCGAATCCTCCCTGGCGCAGGCCGAGGAAGCCGGCCGACGGCGCGCTGACCTGGTCGAGCGGTGAAGTCAGCCGCAGCAGCGGTTGGCGCACATAGATGACGGCCGGCCCCAGGCTGCCCAGCTGCACCGGCGCGGCCAGGCCCAGGCGGTTGCCACCGCCGTCGCGGACCACGCGCAGGCTGGGCTTGGCCTCGGCCAGCGCGGCTTCCAGCAGCGCCAGCCGCGCATAGCCGAAGGCGGCCGGATCGGCATAGGCGTTGGCCAGATCGGCCGCCAGCACCTCGACCTGCTCGACCCCGCTCCAGCCCTCGCGCACGGCCAGCGCCGCCGCAGCGGCATCGCCAGCCTGCAGCGCCTGCTGCACGCGATCGTTCTTCAACTGCTGCTGCAGCTGCTGCAACTGGCCCGCAGCGGCCTGCTGCAGGCCCTGCACGGCCTGGTCACGCGCCTCTTCCAGCGCCTGCCCGTTGGCCTCCTGCCGCCACTGCTGCACCGCACTCCATCCGAACCAGCCGGCCAGTAGGATCAGCAGTACCCCCAGCAAGGGTGCACTGCGTCCCAACGACCGTCCCCGCTGTCCTTCCCCGATGCCGCTCATCGATGCCCCCTGTCAACGCACCCCGGTATGGCCGAATCCACCCGCGCCCCGCACGCTGTCGGTGAAAGTATCCACCACCTGCAGGCTCACGCGGGCGATCGGAACCACCACCAGCTGCGCGATGCGATCGCCCGGCTCGATGGTGAACACCTCGCGGCCACGGTTCCAGACGCTGATCAGCAGCGGCCCCTGGTAGTCGGCATCGATCAGGCCGGTGCCGTTGCCCAGCACGATGCCGTGGCGATGGCCCAGCCCCGAGCGCGGCAGGATCACCGCGCACAGGTTCGGGTCGGCGATGTGGATGGCCAGGCCGCTGGGCACCAGCGCGGTGTCGCCCGGCTGCAGGGTCAGCGCGGTATCCAGCGCCGCGCGCAGGTCCATGCCGGCACTGGCCTCGGTGGCATAGGCCGGCAGCGGCCAGCTGTCGCCGAAGCGCGGGTCGAGCAGCTTGACCTGCAGCGGTTGGGAAAGGGATGCCTGGGTCATGCCTGGAGTCTCCGCGCGATCAGCGCCAGCAGTTGTTCGGCCAGCTCGCGCTTGGAGGTGGCCGGGAATACCTGTTCACCGTCCTGCCAGAAGGCCGTGGCGGCATTGTTGTCGCTCTCGAACCCGCCGCCGCTGATGCCCACCTGGTTGGCGATCACCAGGTCCAGGCGCTTGTCGATCAGCTTGCCGCGTGCGTACTTCTCCACGTCGTGGGTCTCGGCGGCGAAGCCGACCACCAGCTTCAGCGACTGGGTCTGCGCCGCCACTTCGGCAAGGATGTCCGGCGTGCGCACCAGCTCGATCACCAGCGACTGGCTGTCAGCGGTCTTCTTCAGCTTCTGCGTGGCAACCTGGCGCGGCGTGTAGTCCGACACCGCGGCGGCACCGATGTAGATGTCGGCAGGCAGGGACGTCAGCACGGCATCGCGCATCTGCGCGGCCGAACGCACATCAATGCGCTGCACGCCCGGCGGCGTCGGCAGCTGTACCGGTCCGCTGACCAGCACCACCTCCGCGCCCAGCGCGGCGGCGGCGGCGGCCAGGGCGAAGCCCATCTTGCCGCTGCTGCGGTTGCCGACGTAGCGCACCGGATCGATGTCTTCGTAGGTCGGGCCGGCGCTGATCAGCAGGCGCAGGCCCTGCAGCGCGCGGGTCTCCGGCGCGGCAACGGCCGCGGCGCTGCCGCCATTGGCGGCCAGCGCGGCCACGATGTCGCCGGGCTCGGCCAGGCGACCGGGGCCGGATTCGCCTTCGGCCAACGGGCCATCGACCGGGCCGATCACCTGCGCGCCCCGCTGGCGCAGCAGCGCGATGTTGGCCTGGGTGGCCGGATGCAGCCACATGCGATGGTTCATCGCCGGGCAGATCGTCAGCGGCGCGGTGCTGGCCAGGCACAGGGTACTGACCAGGTCATCAGCATGGCCCTGGGCCAGGCGTGCCAGCAGGTCGGCGGTCCCCGGCGCGACCACGATGCGGTCGGCCCAGCGGGCCAGCTCGATGTGGCCCATGGCCTGTTCGGCGGCGCTGTCCCACAGCGTGGTGCGGGTCGGCTGCCCGGACAGGGCCTGGAAGCTGAGGGGGGTGACGAACTGCTGGGCGCCGGCGGTCATCGCCACCTGGACCTGGGCGCCGGCGTCACGCAGCCGCCGCACCAGTTCCAGAGCCTTGTAGGCCGCGATCCCGCCTCCGACGCACAACAGCAGTTTCTGGCCTTCCAGCGCGCGAACCGGCGCGGGGGAAGCGTTGGGGGAGTCAGCCACCTGGAATTCCTGTGCAAACGAGGGCATTAGCTTACCCGATGGTCGGTAATGTCCCGGTACACGGCGCACATAGCGGGCGGCTATCAGCAGATGGGACTTGGACCACAGCGCTTCCGGGGTTCAGGCCAGTGCGATTCGGAACTTTCCTATACCTGCGGGCCGGCCACGTTTGCAGAATCGTCGGTGGCCACCACAGGTGTGCCGCTTCGCTTTTCGAGGATCCCGCGTGCACCCGCGCATCATCATCGCCGACGACCATCCCGTCGTCCTGCACGGCATCCGCATCGTGCTGCAGACCCACCTGATGGAGGTTGTCGGCAGCGCGCGCGACGGCGCCCAACTGCTGCACCTGGTCGAACGCCACGACTGCGACGCCGTGCTGACCGATCTCTCCATGCCGGGCGACGGTCCCGACGGCGCGGACCTGATCGCTGAACTGCGCGCACGCCACCCCGGCACGCCCGTGGTGGTGCTCACCGGCGCCCGCCACCCCGGCCTGCTCGACGGCCTGCTGCGCGACGGGGTCGGCGGCCTGGTCGACAAGTGCGCCGATTTCGGCGAGTTGCCGCAGGCGCTGAACGCCGCCCTGGCAGGCCAGGTATTCGTCTCGCAGCAGCTGCGCCACCACCTGCAGGCGCGCGACCTGATGTTCGCGCGCGAACCGGCCGCGCTGTCGGCCCGCGAGCAGGAAGTACTGGACCTGCTGGCCGCCGGGCTGAAGGTGAACGCCATCGCCGTCCACTGCGGACGCAGCCCGAAGACGATCAGCCGGCAGAAGGCCGAAGCCAAGCGCAAGCTGGGCCTGCAGAACAACCAGGAACTGTTCGCCTACCTGCAGTCGCGGCGCGGCTGAGGCAACGGCCGACCCTGGCATGCGGGCTGCCCCGATGGGACGCCTCACCCGCACCGGCGATGATGCAGGCATGCCCATCCATGACTGGCCCGAACAGGAACGTCCCCGCGAGAAGCTGCTCGCCCGCGGCCCCGCCACCTTGTCCGACGCCGAGCTGCTGGCGCTGTTCCTCGGCTCGGGCTTCGGCGGGCGCGACGCGGTGCAGACCGCGCGCGACCTGCTGCAGGCGCATGGCCCGCTGCGCGTGCTGCTGGACCACCCGGCCCGGGAGCTGGCCCGGCTGCCTGGGCTGGGCCCGGCGCGCAGCTGTGCCCTGGCCGCCGGGCTGGAACTGGCCCAGCGCTACCTGGCTGCCGAGCTGCAGCAGGGCGAGGCGGTCGGCAACAATCCCGTCGCGGTGGGTCGTTACCTGCAGCACCGCCTGCGCGGCCAGGCCCGCGAGATCTTCATGGCGCTGTTCCTCGACAACCGCCACCGCCTGATCGCCTGCGAGGAGCTGTTCCAGGGCACCATCAACGCCGCGCCGGTCTATCCCCGCGAGGTGGTGCGGCGCGCCCTGCTGCACAACGCGGCGGCGGTGATCCTCAGCCACAACCACCCCTCCGGCGACCCGGAGCCCTCCGGCGCCGATACCCGCATCACCGACGAACTGCAGCAGGCGCTGGCCCTGGTGGACGTGCGCCTGCTGGACCACTTCGTGGTCGGCGAGGGCCGCCCCGTTTCATTTGCTGAACGAGGGCTGCTGTCCCCGCCCCAGCCGCGCCTGTTCGGCTGAGCCCCGCCCGCCAGGCGCGGGCGGGGCCCCCACAGGCATGTTCTGGTCAGCGTGGGCGCGGGCATCTGCGCTAAAATGGGCGATTCCGCCGCTCATTCTCACAGCAGGCCTCGTGAAAAATCTCCTCCGCGCCCTGATCAGCCAAGGCATCGAAGCCTTGCGCGCCAATGGCACCCTGCCCGCCGACTCCCTGCCGCCGGACTTCGTGGTCGAGCGCCCGAAGACCCGTGACCACGGCGACTTCGCCACCAACGCCGCGATGCTGCTGGCCAAGGCCGCGCGCAGCAATCCGCGCGCACTGGCGCAGGCGCTGGTCGAGGCGCTGCCGCGCAGCGAGGACGTCAGCAAGGTCGAGATCGCCGGTCCCGGCTTCATCAACTTCCACCTGGCTCCGGCCGCGTACCAGCGCGAAGCCGCCTCGGTCATCAAGGAAGGCCACGATTACGGCCGCAACCTCTCCGGCAACGGCCGCACGGTGGGCGTGGAATACGTCTCGGCCAACCCGACCGGCCCGCTGCACGTCGGCCATGGCCGCGCAGCGGCCATCGGCGACTGCGTGGCCCGCGTGCTCGATGCCAACGGCTGGAATGCCAAGCGCGAGTTCTACTACAACGACGCCGGCGTGCAGATCGAGAACCTGGCGCTGTCCACCCAGGCGCGGATCAAGGGCATCGCACCCGATCAGGACGGCTGGCCGGAAGGCGGCTACCGCGGTGAGTACATTGCCGATGTCGCCCGCGCCTACATGGCCGGTGCCAGCGTCGATCTGGAAGGCAGCATCGTGGTCGGCGCCAAGGACCCGGACGACATGCAGGCGATCCGTCGTTTCGCGGTGGCGTACCTGCGCAACGAGCAGAACCTGGACCTGGCCGCGTTCGGTGTCGACTTCGACATCTACTTCCTGGAAAGCTCGCTGTACGCCGACGGCAAGGTCGCCGAAGCCGTGGCCAAGCTGCAGGCGTCCGGCCACACCTATGAGGAAGGCGGCGCGCTGTGGCTGCGCAGTACCGACTTCGGTGACGACAAGGACCGCGTGATGCGCAAGTCCGACGGCACCTTCACCTACTTCGTGCCGGACGTGGCCTACCACCTGTCCAAGTGGCAGCGCGGCTATGAGCGCGCGATCACCGAACTCGGCGCCGACCACCACGGTTCGCTGGCACGCGTACGCGCCGGCCTGCAGGCGCTGGAAGTGGGCATCCCGCAGGGCTGGCCGGAATACGTGCTGCACCAGATGGTCACCGTGATGCGCGGCGGCGAGGAAGTGAAGCTGTCCAAGCGTGCCGGCAGCTACTTCACCCTGCGCGACCTGATCGAGGAAGCCGGCCGCGATGCCACCCGCTGGTTCCTGATCGCGCGCAAGCCCGATTCGCAGCTGACCTTCGACATCGACCTGGCCCGCCAGCAGAGCAACGACAACCCGGTGTTCTACGTGCAGTACGCGCACGCCCGCGTGTGCAGCCTGCTGCGCCAGGCACAGGAAAAGGGCCTGGTCTACGAGCAGGGCGATGGCCTGGCCAATCTCGGCCGCCTGGCCGACGACGCCTCGCTGCTGCTGATGAACGAGATCTCGCGGTACCCGGAAGTGGTGGAAGCGGCCGGCGTGGCGCTGGAGCCGCACCTGGTGGCGCAATACCTGCGTGAATTGGCGCATGCCTTCCACACGTGGTATCACGGGACACCGGTGCTGGTGGACGACGCCGCCGACCGCAACGCCAAGCTGACCCTGGCCTGCGCGGCGCGCCAGGTGCTGGCCAATGGCCTCGAACTCCTGGGCGTGAGCGCCCCGGAAAAAATGTAAGCATCAGGAGACGCAGTACACATGGCAGCACGACGCGGCAAAAGCCAGGCACGACGCAACAGCAGCAGCCAGGGCACACCCGGATGGGTGTGGCTGGTGGCCGGTGTGGCGATCGCCGCCGTGGTGTTCCTGGCGGCGCCGAACCTGTTCAAGGGCGATGGCGATGGTTTCCTGCGCGCCGGCCCGCAGCCGAACCCGAACGCGCAGCCGGCCCCGGTCGCTGATGCCGACAGCGATGTCGGTGGCCAGCCGGCCGCACCGCCGGCCACGCCGAAGCCGGCCGAGGCGGAGAAGCCCGCCGCGACGCAGTACGACTTCTACACCCTGCTGCCGGGCAAGGAAGTGGAAATGTCCGATGCCGAACTGGCCGCCAGCGCGCGCGCCGAGGACCAGCGCCGGGCCAAGGCGGAAGCGTCGCGCGCGCAAGCCGCGCTGGAGGGCAAGCCGGTACCGCCGGCCAGCACCGCCCCCGCGGCAACCGCCAGCGTCGCCAGCACCGCACCGGCGGCCGCCGCCAGCCGCCCACTGCCGGCACCGCTGAGCGAGCGCCCGACGGCGGCAACGCCGCCGGCCAGCACCGCGCCGGCGTCCACCAGCACGGCGGCCACCCCGGCGGCACCGCGGGCGGAGACTGCGCCGGCAACGGCCGCTGCCGCACCAGCGGCCGCCGACAACGCCCGCTACATCCTGCAGGCAGGCGCCTTCGGTGCCTCCGGCGACGCCGAAGCCACCAAGGCCAAGCTGGCGATGATGGGCCTGGCCGCACGCGTGGAGTCGGCGCAGATCAACGGCAAGACCGTGTACCGCGTGCGCATGGGGCCGTACGGCAGCGCCAGCGAACTGTCCGAAGCCAAGCAGAAGCTGGACGGCACCGGCCTGCAGGCGATGGCGATCAAGGCGCAGTGAGGCTGCCGATCTGAATGAAAAAGCCGGGCACTGCCCGGCTTTTTTTTTGTTCCTGCTGAGTCGAGCATGGCTCGACTCTCCACACGGCGTCAGCCCTCGCGGGCAACCTGGAAACCGGCGAACGACTGGCTGACCGGCATCAGCTCCAGGCGATTGATGTTCAGGTGCGGCGGCAGCGTGGCCACCCAGAAGATCTGTTCGGCGATGTCTTCGGCCGTCATTGGATTGGCACCGCTGTACAGCTTGTCCGAGGCGTTCTGGTCGCCATGGGTGCGGACCACGGTGAACTCGGTCTCGGCCATCCCCGGCTCGATCGTGGTCACGCGCACGCCGGTGCCGTGCAGGTCCGAGCGCAGGCCGAGCGAGAACTGGCTGACGAAGGCCTTGGTACCGCCGTAGGCATTGCCGCCCGGGTACGGGTAGACACCGGCCACCGAGGAAATGTTGATGATCGCGCCCTTGCGCTCCACCAGCTGCGGCAACAGGCGGTGGGTCAGGGTCACCAGCGCGGTGATGTTGGTGTCGATCATCGTGGTCCAGTCCGACAGCCTGGCGCTCTGTGCCGGTGCGGTGCCCTGCGCGAGGCCCGCGTTGTTGACCAGCAGGTCGATCTCGCCGAAGGCCGGCGGCAGCGCCAGCAGCGCCGCTTCCATCGCCACCGCGTCGCGGATATCGAAGGCGGCGGCGTGCACCACGTCCTTGCCGTAGCGCTCGACCAGCGGCTGCAGGCGTTCACTGCGGCGGCCGGTGGCGATCACCTTCCAGCCCGCCTGGGCGAAGCGGTGGACAGCGGCGGCGCCGAAGCCGGACGTGGCGCCGGTAATCAGGACAGTGCGGGTCATCAGGCAACTCCAGGGGGAAAACCAGACCCCCATTCTGGCACCGTCGGTTGGCCTCTGTGTTGCCCGATCAGCCAGATCCGGGGTCAGATCCCCTTGCTCCGCAACGGGATCTGACCCCAGCTGCAGGGTGACCGGTACAATCGGGCCATGATCAACAACGATGTCCTGCGCAGCGTGCGCTATTCCCTGGACCTGGGTGACCAGCACGTGGTCGCCCTGTGCCAGATGGCCGATCCGGCCTTCACCGTGGATACCGAACAGGTGAAAGCCTGGCTGCGCCGCGAGGACGAAGCCGGTTTCGAGGCGATGAACGACAGCGCGCTGGCGCACTTCCTCGACGGCCTGATCGTGCACCTGCGCGGACGCGACGAGAGCCAGCCGCAGCGGGCGGTGGAAACCCGCATCGACAACAACCTGGTGCTGAAGAAGCTGCGGGTGGCCTTCCAGCTGCGCGACGTGGACCTGATGGAGATCTTCGCCAGCGCCGGCTTCAACGTGTCCAAGTCCGAAGTCGGCGCGCTGTTCCGCCAGCCCGGGCACGCCAACTACCGGCGCTGCCTGGACCAGATGCTGCGCAACTTCCTCAAGGGCCTGAGCCTGCGCCTGCGCGGCTGAGCACCGCCTCGACGAAGGCGCGCGCGGCCGGCGCCGGCAGTCGCTGCCAGACCAGGTGCACGCGCCGGGTCGGGGTCGGCTGCAATGGAATCCGCACCACGCCCTCGAAGCCGTCGGCGATCGACGCCGGCACGATGCCGACGGCCAGCCCATGGCGGACGAAGCGTTCGACCAGTTCCATCAGGTTGACCTCGAAACGCACCGCGTGCGGCACGCCAGCGGCGGCGAACGCATCGTCGGTCTGCCGGCGCGCACCGGTGCCGCGCGGGAAGTCGACCAGCGCCTCATCCTGCAGTGCGGTCAATGGCAGGCGCGGCTGCCCGGCCAGGCGATGCGACGGCGCCAGCACGGCCACCAGATCCTCCTCCTGCAGCATCTGGTGGCAGACGCCGTCCAGAGGCGCCGAGGGCGCCAGCCCGACCAGTGCCACATCCAGCGCGCGCGACTGCACCTGCGCGATCAGGTCCTCACTCCTGTCCACCCGCAACTGGAATTCCACCTGCGGGTGCACCTGCTGGAACGCCGCGAGCATCGCCACCAGGTCGATGCCGGCCAGCGAGGAGATCTGCCCGATGGCCAGCAGTCCGCGTACCTCGCCGCTGACGGCGGCCACGTCGGCGCGCAGGTGGCGCAGGCTGGCCTGCACCTGGCGCGCATGCACCAGCAACGCCTCGCCGGCCGCGGTGGCCCGTACCTGGCGCGGCAGGCGCTCGAACAGCGTGACCCCCAGTTCCTGCTCCAGATGGGCGATCTGGTGGCTGAGCGCGGACTGCACCACGTGGCAGCGTTCGGCGGCACGGGTGAAATTGCCCTCTTCGGCCAGGGCCACGGCGAACTCCAGCTGCTTGAGATTCATCCTGCTATCTTGTTTACAGATGACACGGATGATGATGATTCATTTCCATCATGCGCGCAGCAGGCGGACACTGTGTACCCCACTTGCTGGAACACCGCGTGAGTCCGTCGCTCCCCCCTCTGCACCGCTGGCAGGTGCTGCTGATGTCGGTCGCCACCGGCGTGGCCGTGGCCAGCAACTACTATGCGCAGCCACTGCTGCACACCATCGCCGACGCGTTCAGCGTGCCGTTCGGCCAGGCCGGCATGGTGGTCACCGCCGCGCAGCTGAGCTATGCCGCCGGCCTGATCCTGCTGGTGCCGCTGGGCGACCTGTTCGAACGCCGGCGCCTGATCGTGGTGATGAGCCTGCTGTCGGCCGGCGGGCTGGTGATCAGTGCCTGCGCACCGTCGCTGACCTGGTTGCTGGTGGGTACCGCGATCACCGGCCTGTTTTCGGTGGTGGCCCAGGTGCTGGTGCCGTTCGCGGCCACGCTGGCGGCACCGGAACACCGTGGCCGCGTGGTCGGCACGCTGATGAGTGGCCTGCTGCTGGGCATCCTGCTGGCGCGCACCGTGGCCGGCCTGCTGTCCAGCCTGGGTGACTGGCGGCTGGTGTATGCGATCGCCGCCGGCGCCCTGGTGCTGACTGCACTGGCACTGCAGCGCGGCCTGCCCCGCTTCCACCACAGTGCAGGGCTGGGTTATTTCGCGTTGCTGCGTTCGATCGGCGTGCTGTTCGTGCAGGAACCGGTGCTGCGCCAGCGCACGCTGCTGGGCGCCTGCAGCTTCGCCATGTTCGCGATCTTCTGGACACCGCTCGCGTTCCTGCTGGCACAGCCGCCCTACGGCTACAGCGACGCGACGATCGGCCTGTTCGGGCTGGTGGGTGCGGCCGGCACGCTGGCCGCCGGCCTGGCCGGCCGCATGTCCGACCGTGGCCAGAGCGGTCGCGCCACCGCCATCGCCCTGGTGCTGTTGCTGCTGTCGTGGCTGCCGCTGGGGCTGTCGTCGCACTCGTTGTTGGCACTGCTGATCGGCGTGGTGGTGCTGGACATGGCCGCGCAGCTGCTGCACGTCAGCAACCAGAACCTGATCTACGCACTGCAGCCTGCGGCGCGCAACCGGCTCAATGCCGGCTACATGACCGGCTACTTCATCGGCGGCTCGCTGGGTTCACTGCTGTCGGCACAGGTCTACCCGCGCTTCGGCTGGACCGGCGTGTGCGTGGCCGGTACCGCCGTGGCCGTGCTGGCGCTGCTGCTGTGGCTGCCCGGCGCGCTGCGTGCGCGCCAGGCGGCATCGTCGAACTAGAAGCTGCCCTGCAGCGCCAGCTCCCAGCGTCCACCGGCATTGCCCGGGAACAGGCGCTTGGCGGCGTTGTCGGTGTCATGCACGGTGGCGCGCAGCTCCCATGCCGGGGTCAGCGTGGCAATGGCACTGAGCTGGCCATGCAGGTAATCCGGGCCCTGTGCAGTGGCCAGCCAGTACTGGCCCACGGCCGCTTCCAGGCGGAAGCGTTCATGCAGCGGCACACGCACGCCCAGCTGGGCATAAGTGCCGCGATGGCCGCCGGCCAGTGCATCGTTGGAATGGGCGACCTGCAGCCAGGCACGCTGCTTCCAGGTCACGGTGGTGCTGAGCTCGGTCCAGTCCAGCGCGCGGCCGGTGCCCGGGTACACATAGCGGGTCAGGTTGGCATCCAGGGTCCAGTCCGGTGCCAGCGTGCCGGACCAGCCTGCCACCAGATCGAACTCGCTGCGCGCGCCATTGTCCGGTTTGAACGAGACGTTGGAACCCCAGACGCTGGCGTACCACCCCGATGCGATCGCGATCTTCGCGCCGGCCTGTACTGCCGGGTCGCCCTCGCTCTGCGAACTGCCGCGCCACACGTAGTCGCTGGTCAACGCGGCGCTGCCACTGGCCTGCACCTGTGCCTGCGCGCTGCCGATCCCGAGCAGCCCTGCCAGTGCGGCCACCACCGCCGCCATCATCCCCTTGCTGTTCACTGCACTGTGTTCCTCGTCGAAGGCGGTCGCGCCGCCGGGACGGCAGTGTCGGGCGCGTGCCCGTAACGGAGCGAGGGTGCTGCCCGGCCGGCGGCGCAAATTCGGCGTAAATCCCGTGGATCGGGGCCATGTGCCAGCGGCGCGGTATCATGGCGCCCTGTTTCCAGGAACCAACCGCGTGGACGCCATCCTGACCCCGGTATCGATCGGCGAGCTGATCGACAAGATCACCATTCTCCAGATCAAGGCCGAACGCATCGACGACGCCGCCAAGCTGGCCAACGTACGCACCGAGCTGGACGGCCTGCTGCCCCTGTTGCAGCAGCAGTTGCAGGCACAGCCGGCGCTGGCCGCGCTGCAGCAGCAGTTGAAGGCGATCAACGAGCGCATGTGGGACATCCAGGACCGGCTGCGCGACAAGGAAGCGGCGCAGGTGTTCGACGATGCGTTCATCCAGCTGGCACGCGGCGTCTATGGCACCAATGGCGAACGCGTGCAGGTGAAGAACGAGATCAACCGCGTGGCCGGTTCGGCGCTGGTGGAAGAGAAGCAGTACCAGGGCGAGTGAGCGCGCTCATCCGCAATCCAGCAGCTGCCGGAAGCGGAACAGGTCGCCATCGCCGCGGATGCCGAGCTTGCGGTAGGCCGAGGTTTTCTGCGAACTGATCGTGCTGGCCGAGCGCCCTGACCGCAGGGCCATTTCGCTGGTGCTGAACCCTTTCAGCACCAGCCCGAGCACTTCACGTTCGCGCCGGCTCAGTGGCGCCAGCGTGGGCGCCGGCATCCTGCGGGTGCGTGGCAGGTTGAGTGCCGCACGCAGCTCCGGAGGCACGAAGCGCCCTCCGCGGGCGACCACGTCGATCGCGCGCAGCAGCAGGTCCGGCGGCGTCGACTTGGACAGGAAGCCACGCGCGCCGGCACGCATGGCGGTCGTTACCGTACTGGCATTGCAGTGCGCCGAAAGCACCAGTACCGGCAGCGCCGGCCAGCGCTGCGACAGCACGTGCAACAACGCCATGCCATCGCCCAGGTTGCCCATCGGCAACGCATCGATCAGCAGCAGGTCGACACAGCGTGGACTGCGCTGCAGCAGCTGCAGCAGATGGGCCTCGCTGGACAGGCTCACCCGGACCTGCACGCCACTGTGCTGGCGCAGCAGCACTTCCACGCCCAACCGCAGCACAGGATGCGGGTCCAGCAGCGCCAGGCGGCATGGCCGATCAGGCAGCAGGGGCGGGAGAGTCGGCGGCATCGCGGCATGTCCAGGCAACATGGGGCATCCACCGTAGGCCGGTGCCCGCAGCGGCGGAATCCAATTCCTTGCAATGCCCGGCCCGCGCACGCCACCAGTCAGATGGCATTTCGTTTTGCATCCCCGCAAATGCAACAGGCCCGGCAAATGCCGGGCCTGTCGAAGCGTCTGCAGCGCGGAATCGCGCCGAGGGCGCAATTACCAGCTGAAGCGCGGGCCGACGGTGTATTCCTTGTCGCCGTGGCGGTTCATCTTCAGCTCGCCGTTCAGGCCCCAGTTCTGGTTCAGCTTGACCTGACCACCCAGGCGGCCGTACCACTGGCCATCCGGATTGACGCCGTGCTTCTTGGCGTAGTCTTCGTAGCCGACCATGCCGTAGACCTCGGCGTGGGCGCCGAAGGCGGTGCGGATACCGGCTTCAGCGCTGTAGCCGTTGAAGTCCAGGCCGTGCTTCGGGTCGAACTTCTGGTAGGCGACGCGGGCAACGAAGTCGGTGGTCGGCGCGATTTCGACGTTGTAGCCGGCACCGATCTTCCACTGGTCAACCTTCAGGTTGGTGTGGTCGATTTCCTGGCGGCTGTACTCGCCGAAGGCGTGGAAGTTCGGCAGGAAGCCGTACGAACCCTTCACGCCCCAGCCGTCGGCCTTGATGCCTTCGACGTCGGTCTTGGCGTAGTCGGCTTCGGCGTAGTTGTAGGACAGGTTCTCAGCAGCCGAGGCGGTGAACGGCAGGGCAGCGGCCAGGGCCAGAGCAATCAGCGAATTCTTCATGGGGGTACACCTTTACTTTCTTATGGTGTGCAGCAGCGCCAGGGCGCCATCGCATCGGGAATGTAAATTCTCCGTTATTCGCCACAACGCTCCCTGAAAACAGCAGTCTTCGCATTGCTGAATTTTCTGGCTTGATTCAGGCTCTATCTGGCATACGCGCGCGGCGCGCGTGCATTCTGCTTCCAGCTTTCACCCACCTTTCCCCCGATGTCGATCCGCGATGCCCGGGTTCGTCGGTTACTTGAAGACCGTGCATGCGGCACGGTCCATGCGGAGGTAGGCAATGAGCTACATCGATGGTTTCGTCCTGGCGGTACCCACCGCCAACAAGGAGAAGTTCCTCGCCCATGCGCGCGCCGGCGACGTGGTGTTCATCGAATACGGCGCGCTGCGCGTGGTTGAGTGCTGGGGTGACGACGTACCGCACGGCAAGACCACCGACTTCTTCGGCGCGGTGAAAGCCACGCCGGAGGAGACGGTGGTGTTTTCCTGGATCGAATGGCCGGACAAGCCGACCCGCGACGCCGGCATGAAGAAGATGATGGAGGACCCACGGCTGGATCCGGCGAAGAATCCGATGCCGTTCGACGGCGCGCGGATGATCTACGGCGGCTTCGTGCCAATCTACGAGCTGACGCGCTGAAGCCGGCGGACGTGCTCAGCGCGCGTCCGTTTCATCGCTGCCAGCGGCATGGCCGGCGCCCAGTGCGGCGCCGGCACCGAGGCCCATGCCGCCCATCCCGGCGCCCATGCCGCCCCCGCCGCCACCGCCCGCACGCCCACTCCTGGCATCGCCATCATTGCGGCCCTTGCCACCGCCACTGGCACCAGGCCGGGTCGGGCCCTGCGGTGGAATCTTCAGGTCGGCCGGAATCGGGGCGAGGTCCAGTGCTTCGCGCACGAAGTCACGCAGCGACACCACCAGTTCGTGGGTATGCACCGGGCGCCCCTGCGCCAGTTCATGGGCGGCACGCGCGGCCAGCCGCACCTGTTCGTCGGTGCCCAGCAACAGGATGTCCGACAATGCGGCTTCGACCGCGTCACGGATGCGCCGCGCGCGGTCCGAGCGCGGTTCGGCGATGGCTTCGGCACCTTCGCGCTGGCCCAGGTCGCGACGATGGCGCGGATCCACGCCCAGCTCGCCGGTGAACGAACCACCGAGGGTCTTGTAGGCCGCCATCAGCGTGCGCAGCCGCTCGTTGATCTGCCGGTTCTCGCGCTCGCGGCGCTGCTGCAGGGTCTGCATCACCAGCAGGCGGATGCCCACGCCCAGCAGGGTGATCAGGACCAGGCCGGCCAACGTGGACAGCACGCCCTGCCAGGAACTGAAGTCGATACCGCGCATGCGTGGGCTCCGGCGGGAAGAACCTGCATCTTGCCCCAGTCCCTGCCCCGGAAACGCGAAGGCCCCGCCACCCGGTGGGCGGCAGGGCCTTCGGTCACGGCGCGATTACTTGCGCTTGGCGACCTTGCGCACGGCCTTGGCCGGGGCCTTCTTGGCCGGCGCCTTCTTGGCGGCGACCTTCTTCAGCGGCGCTGCCTTCTTGGCGACCGTCTTGCGGGTGGCGGCAACCTTCTTGCCCACCGCCTTCTTGGCGACGGCGGTCTTCTTGCCGACAACCTTCTTGGCAGCGGCGGTCTTCTTGCCGACGGCCTTCTTGGCAACAGCAGCCTTCTTGCCGACCACCTTCTTGGCGGCTGCGGTCTTCTTGGTAGCGACCTTCTTGGTGGCGGCAACCTTCTTGCCGACAACCTTCTTCGCAGCCACGGCCTTCTTGCCGGCGACCTTCTTGGCGGCAACGGTCTTCTTGGCCACAGCCTTCTTGGCAGTGGCGACCTTCTTGCCGACCACCTTCTTGGCGGCCGCGGTCTTCTTGGCAACGGTCTTCTTCGCGACGGCGGCCTTCTTGGTGGCGGCCTTCTTCACGGTGGCGACCTTCTTGCCGGCAGCCTGGGTGGCGGCCTTGGTGGTCTTCTTGGCGGCGGCGGCCTTCTTGGTCACGGCCTTGCCCGCGGCGGCCTTCTTCTTGGCCACTTCCTTCTTCAGGGCAGCGGCTTCGGCCTTGGCGTTCTGCTTGGCCGCTTCCAGCTTCTTCCTGGCGTTGGCAACGGTCTTGCCGACCGACTTGGCGGCCTTCTCGGCCTTCTTGGCCACGGTCTTCTCGACCTTGGCGACAGCCTTCCTGGCCTTGGCAACGCGGGTGCCGGCCGCCTTGGTGGCGCGCTTGACGGTCTTCTTGACCGACTTCACTGCGTCTTCGGCAGCGTGGGCGATGGTCTCGCCAACGTTGGTGGCGGTTTCTTTGACGTTCTCGACGGCGTCGGTCACGACCGACACACCATTACCGTTGCTCATGTTGCCCTCCTGCGGGCCTTAAGTATCAAAACGGGGCGATGCTATACCGACATTGACGATCGTGGAACGGGGCATGTGCCAGCAATCGCATCTGCTGCGACACCGATGGTGTACGCAGCCGTCCCCACCATCGCCTGCGCTTTGCAGCAAACCCCTTTTTTTCAGCGATGTGCCGCGCCCATCGCGTGGTGTCCGGCAGGCCCCGCGCGTGCCCGCGCGAAGGCGGCAGCCTGCACGCATCGTGGCGCATTGCGGTGCCGGCTTGCGCGGAACTGCGCAAGGTTCGGCTGCGGCCGGCGCGCTCGGCGATCGCCTTCGGTGGCGCGCGAATCCGCTGCCCGGTGTGTCGCTACGGCCCTGTTTCCGCCCCTGCCGCCGACGTCCAGGCACGCCGTTTTCATGGCGCATTTATCCAGATCGCGACACACTCATTCAGCTTGTTTTACCGTAGGGCCGAACCGCCCCCACCCACGCCAGCGAACCGACTCCCATGCGACCGCTACCTACCCTGCTCACGCTCGCAATCGCCGCCGCCTTCGGTGGCTTCGTTGCCACCGGCCTCAATGCGCACCTGGACAACCGTGCCGACGCAGCGCCACTGCCTGCGGTGCTGCCAACCACCGCGGCGTTGCCGGCCTCGGTGGCCGGGCAGGCGGTGCCGTCGCTGGCGCCGATGCTGGAAAAGGCGATGCCGGCGGTGGTCAGCGTCAATACCAAGCAGGTGGTGCGCGTGCGCAACCCCTTCTTCAACGACCCGTTCTTCCGCCGCCTGTTCCCGGACATCCCGCAGGAACGCATCAATGAATCACTGGGCTCGGGCGTGATCATCGATGCCCGGGAGGGCCTGGTGCTGACCAACCACCACGTCATCGACAACGCCGATGACGTGCAGGTGACCCTGGCCGACGGGCGCACGGTGAAAGCGGAGTTCCTCGGTTCGGACCGCGATACCGACATCGCGCTGATCCGCATCCCGGCGCAGAACCTGACCGACATCAAGCTCGGCAACAGCGACCAGCTGCGCGTGGGCGACTTCGTGGTGGCGATCGGCAATCCGTTCGGCTTCAGCCAGACGGTCACCTCGGGCATCGTTTCGGCGGTGGGCCGCAGCGGCATCCGTGGGCTGGGCTACCAGAACTTCATCCAGACCGACGCGTCGATCAACCCGGGCAACTCCGGTGGCGCGCTGGTCGACCTGCAGGGCCAGCTGGTCGGCATCAACACCGCCAGCTTCAACCCGCAGGGCAGCATGGCCGGCAACATCGGCCTGGGCCTGGCCATTCCATCCAACCTGGCGCGCAGCGTGGTGGACCAGCTGGTCAAGCACGGCGTGGTGGTGCGTGGCACGCTGGGCGTGGAGAGCCAGAACCTGACCGCGCAGATCGCGCAGGGCCTGGGCCTGGGCGAAACCCGTGGCGCGCTGATCACGCGGGTACTGGCCGGCTCGGCCGCGGCCGCGGCCGGACTGAAGCCGGGCGACGTGGTGGTTTCGGCCAACGGCCAGCGCGTGGACAGCGCCGAAGCGCTGCACAACGTAGAAGGCCTGGCGGCGGTCGGCAGCCCGATGACGCTGGACGTGCGCCGCGAAGGCAAGCCCCTGCAGATCAAGGCAACGCTGAAGGAACAGGCGCGTGCGGTCAGCGGTGAGAGCCTGGACCCGCGCCTGACCGGCGCGACCTTCGTCGACCTGCCCGAGTCGCTGCGGCAATCGGGTGTCGGCGGCGTACTGGTCAGCGAGGTCAAGCGCGGCAGCCGCGCGGCCAGCAATGGCCTGCAGCAGGGCGACATCATCACCGACGCCACCGTCGGTGAGTTCGCCGATCTGGCCAGCTGGCGTGCCAACTTCCAGCAACGCCCGCCGACCCTGGTGGTGCGCGTGCTGCGCAACAACGGCCAGCAGCAGGGCCAGCTCGTGATGCGCTGATCGCCCTGCCGTAACACCCCCTATACCCTGGCAATGGTATTGCTGTCAGTCCAGGTCGGCACCGCCGACGCCCGTTCCCCCATCGCAACAGGAGTGATTCGATGAGCCCCACCAATACCGAGAACCTGAAGGAACACCTGGGTGAAGCCGGTTCCCACCTGAAGCAGGCCGCCAGCGCCGCCGGCGGTGCGATCAAGGGCGCCACCGGTGCAGCAACCGACGAGCTGCGCATCGGCAAGGCCAACGTGAAGGCCGAACTGTCCGACAGCGCGCTGTCCGGCCTGGCCGCCGCCGAGTTCGGCGGTGCCGCCGCCAAGGAACAGGTCGACGCACTGATGGACAAGGGCAAGGACCTGATCGACAGCGCCGCCGAGCTGATCCGCGAGCGTCCGCTGGCCTCGTTCGGCGTCGCCTTCGCTACCGGCTGGATCATTGCCAAGCTGGCCCGCGGCAGCAGCGACAAGTAAGCCGCGGCGTGAGCGAAGACAACGCGCAAGCCCCTGATCCGGCGGCCACCCCGCCGCTGGATGAGAGCATCCGCCAGGTCGGCGCGGCCGGTCGTGCCGCCGCCGATTCGGCCAAGCACACCGTGCGCTCGCTGCGCCGGCTGGCCTCGGCCGACTTCGCCCTGGCCCGCAGTGCCTTCGGCCGTGCACTGGCCTGGGCCGGCGTGGCGATCGTATTTGGTGCCTCGGCCTGGCTGCTGATGGCGGCCACTCTCATCGCGCTGCTGCAGAGCTGGGGGCTGAGCTGGCTGCAGGCGCTGCTGATCACCTCGCTGCTGAGCCTGGCCGTCACCGGCTATGCCATCTGGCGGGTGTCCTACTTCTTCCACCACACCGGCATGCACGCCACCCGGCGCCAACTGTCACGCCTGGGGCTGTTCGACGAGCCCAGCGAGGACGATCCGGATGCCGAGGTGCAGCTGCCCGAGGGCAAGCCATGAAGTTCGGTGCGCTGCAGCGGCGGGTAAAACGCTGCGAACAGGTGGTGACCGTGCGCCTGGTCGAAACCCAGGACCACTGGTCCACGCTCAGCCAGGTCTGGCGCCGGGGCTGGTCGCCGCTGCGCATCGTCGTGGTCGGACTGGCCGGCGGTTTCATCGCCGGCAAGCTGGAAGTGCCAGGCAAGGTGAACGGTGCGCGCTGGCTGCAGATGGCCGGTTCGGTCTCGAACCTGTTCGCCAGCGCACAGGCGGCGTTCGCCACCGCGATGGCGGCACAGGCGGCAGCCACAGCCGACGACGCGGCCGAAGAAGCCGGCGATGCCAGCGAACAGGCGCAGGCAGCCGTCTCCGCCGCCGACGCACGGCCCGCACCGGCGCCGCGACCGGTGCCGGAAGCGGAGCTGCGCGAACCGCGTCCGGCCGAAGCGGCCACCGAGCTGTCCGAACGTTGATCCATGGAAACCGCCGTGCCGCGGACGGCCGGCGGATAATGCGTTTCCCTTTCCGGCTGGTGCGTCGATGAGCGAGTCCCTCCTGTCCCCGTCACCGGCCGATCCACAGGAACCGGACGCGCCGCTGCCGCCTCCCTCGCGCCCGCGCGGGCCGATGTCACTGGTGGTGCTGGCAACCCTGGCCGTGGGGTACACGCTATGGGCCGCGCAGGACATCATCCTGCCGGTGCTGCTGGCGATGTTCTTCGCGCTGGTCGGCAATCCGATCCTGCGCCTGCTGCAGAAGCTGTGGATTCCGCGCGCCCTGGGCGCACTGCTGATCCTCGGCGCCGGCCTGGGCGTGACCGGTTCGCTGGCGGTGCAGTTGATCGGCCCGGCGATGGAATGGGCGCAGGAAGCGCCGCAGCAGCTGCGCAAGGTCGCCCGCCAGGTACAGAACCTGACCAAGCCGGTGCAGCAGGCCAACCAGGCCGCGGAGAACTTCGCGCGCGTGGCCGGCGGTGACAGCAACCACAAGGTGCAGGTGATCCGCACCCAGCTGGACGACCCGTACCGCATGCTGACCCGTGCCCCCCGACTGGCGGCATCGGTACTGGCGGTGGTGTTGCTGACGCTGTTCTTCATGATCTACGGGCAGAGCCTGCAGCGCGCGGCGATCGCCCTGTTGCCCAACCGCCAGCAGCAGCGCTTCACCACCGACATCCTGCGTTCGATCGAGCGCGAGGTCTCGCGCTATGTGCTGACCATCAGCGTGATCAATACGCTGGTCGGGCTGGTGTTCGCCGGCGTGCTGATGCTGCTCGGCATCGGCCTGCAGGAAGCGCTGTTGTGGGGCACGGTCGCCGCGCTGCTGAATTTTGCGCCCTACGTGGGCCCGCTGATCGGCGTGGCGCTGATGCTGCTGATGGGCTTCGTGGAATTCCCCGACCCGCTGCAGGCGCTGCTGCCGGCCGCCGCCTACCTGGCCCTGCACACGCTGGAAGGGCAGATGGTGACCCCGATCGTGCTGGGCCGGCGCATGAAGCTGTCACCGCTGGTGCTGATCCTGGCGCTGATGGTGTTCGGCTGGGCCTGGGGCATGATCGGCCTGCTGCTGGCGGTGCCCCTGCTGGTATGCATCAAACTGGTGCTGGCACGGCTGGATGGCACCCAGGGCTGGGCGCGGCTGCTGGAATGAAAGCCCGCGCGGGCAGGCGTAGAATGGCGGGGTGAATTTCCCCGTCCAAGCCATCACCCTCGACCTCGACGACACGCTGTGGCCGTTCGCTCCGATCGGCGCCCGCATCGAGCAGGTCCTGCACGCGTGGATGCGTGAACACAGCCCCGCCACCGCCGCGATGTATCCGGTGGCCGCGATGCGCGAACTGCGCGAGCGCCTGTACCACGCCCACCCGCATCTGCACCACGACCTCAGCGAACTGCGCCGGCTGACCCTGCACGAAGCGCTGCACAGCAGTGGCGCCAGCCTGGACCTGCTGGAGCCGGCGTATGAGGTGTTCTACGCCGCGCGCAACCAGGTCGAGTGCTACCCCGATGCGATCGATGCGCTGGCGCGGATTGCCGCGCGGGTGCCGGTGGCTGCGTTGAGCAACGGCAATGCCGACCTGGAACGGATCGGCCTGGCCCATCACTTCGCCTTCCAGCTGGGCGCGCGCGAACACGGCGCGGCCAAGCCCGAAGCAAGCATCTTCCACGCTGCCTGCACCCGCCTCGGCGTGGTGCCGGCACAGGTACTGCATGTCGGCGACCACGCCGAGATGGACGTGGCCGGGGCGATCGCCGCCGGTCTGCGCGGCTGCTGGATCAACCGCGACGCAGCCACCTGGACCCATCCGCAGCTGCAGCCGGACCTGCAGTTCGACACCCTCACCGGCCTGGCCGACTGGTTGGACGCCAACCTCGACGCCGCCGCATCCCGGAGTACCTGACGCATGAGCGAGATCACTGGTTTCACCGCCGACAGCGGCGCAGCACTGCCGCTGTACGTGCTGGACCGCGAACAGTTCGCGGCCTGGAAGGACGGCCAGCCGGCCGCCACCCAGGCGTGGCTGGCGTCGCAGGGCTTCAGCGCCGGCGCGCACAGCGTGGCGTTGCTGCCGGGCGCCGATGGCCTGGCCGGCGCCGTGATCGGCGTCGGCGACCGCGCCGATGCCTACAGCTATGCGCACGCCCCGCACGCACTGCCCGAAGGCAGCGTGTGGCAGCTGGCCAACGAACTGCCGGCCGCCGAACGGGCGCTGCTGCAGCTGGGCTGGGGCCTGGGCAGCTACCGCTTCGACCGCTACCGCAAGCGCAACCGTGCGCCGGCACAGCTGGTGGCGGCACCGTCCGGGGAAGTGGCCGACCTGATCGCTGCCAGCCTGCGCGTGCGCGACTGGGTCAATACCCCGACCGAAGACATGGGCCCGCAGCAGCTGGAAGACGCCGCGCGTGCCCTGGCCGCTGCCCATGGCGCGCAGGTCGAGGCGATCACCGGCGATGAACTGCTGAAGCAGAACTTCCCGGCCATCCACGCCGTCGGCCGTGCGTCGCACCGCGCGCCGCGCCTGGTCGTGCTGCGCTGGGGCAAGGACACCGATCCGGCGCTGGTGCTGGTCGGCAAGGGCGTCTGCTTCGATACCGGCGGGCTGGACATCAAGCCGGCCGACGGCATGCGCAACATGAAGAAGGACATGGGCGGCGCCGCGCATGCACTGGCGCTGGCCGGCCTGGTGATGGCGCGCGGGCTGCCGGTGCGCCTGACCCTGCTGGTGCCGGCGGTGGAAAACGCGATCGGTCCGGATGCATTCCGCCCGGGCGAAGTGATCGCCACCCGCAAGGGCCTGAGCGTGGAGATCGACAACACCGACGCCGAAGGCCGGGTGATCCTGTGCGATGCGCTGACCTTCGCCAGCGAGCAGAAGCCTGACCTGGTGCTGGACTTCGCCACCCTTACCGGCGCTGCACGCATTGCGCTGGGTCCGGACCTGCCGGCGCTCTTCAGCAATGACGACAGCGTGGCCCAGCAGTGGCTGCAGGCCGGCGACGCCACCCGTGACCCGGTCTGGCGCATGCCGCTGTGGCGCCCCTACCTGCGTTACCTGAGCAGCGGCATCGCCGACCTGGCCAACGCTGGTTCGCGCATGGCCGGCTCGGTGACCGCCGCGCTGTACCTGGAACGCTTCCTCGAAGACGGCCAGCGCTGGGCGCATCTGGACGTGTACGCCTGGAACGACGGCGAGCGCCCGGGACGCCCAGCCGGTGGCGAGGCGCTGGCCCTGCGTTCGGCGTGGGCGATGCTCAAGGCGCGTTACGCATGATGGCGGCGCCGGGCACGGCCCGGCGCGTCCCCAGGCGGGGCTGGCAATTCTGACGAAAAATTGAATTCCGGCCCCGGCCGGGTTCTGCGAGGATGTGAGGGTCGACCACCCACACGCTCCGTGAAGGCAGGACTCCGACCATGTCGCTCTTCCGCTACACCCGCGCCGGCCAGACGGCAGGCGCACCGCGCAGGCATTCGCCGCTGCTCTGGATCGCATTGATCGCACTCATCCTGGGTGGCGTCGCGCTGGCCTTTGCCTGGCTGGCCGGCTGGATGGGCGACCGCCTCACCGCGCAGCGCTTCACCGACACCATCGAGGCCACCGGCCCAGCCCATCCGGGCTTCCGTCGTGCGCACAGCAAGGGCATCTGCGTAAGCGGCTGGTTCGAACCCAGCGCACAGGCCCCCACCCTGTCCAGCGCGCGGGTGTTCTCGCAGGCCCGCGTACCGGTGATGGGCCGCCTGTCGATCGGTGGCGGTGATCCCTACGGCGCCGACAACACCGCACGCGTGCGCAGCCTGGCGGTGCAGTTGGTCAGCGACGATGGCCAGGAATGGCGGATGGCGATGAACAGCTTCCCGTTCTTCGCTGTGCCCAGCGCCGAGGCGTTCTACGAGCAGACCCGTGCCTCCATTCCCGACCCGGCCACCGGCAAGCCCGACCCGCAGAAGATGGCGGCGGTGCTGGCTAAGTACCCGAGCGCACAGGCGTTCCAGCAGTGGGCGAAGACGGCACCCTGGACCAGCAGCTGGGCCGACACCACCTTCAACAGTGTCAACAGCTTCTGGTTCACCAACGCGCAGGGCCAGAAGCGTGCGGTGCGCTGGCGCTGGCAGCCGCAGGCACCGGTAGTGGAGATGGACGCGGAAACGCGCAAGCAGGCCAGCGTCGATTTCCTCAGCGAGGAACTGCAGCAGCGCCTGGCCAAGGGCCCGGTGCGCTGGAACCTGGTCGTGACCACTGCCGAGCCCGGCGATGCCATCGACGATCCATCGGTACCCTGGCCGGAATCGCGTGACCAGGTGGTGGCCGGCGTGCTCAGCCTGGACCACATGCAATCGCAGGAACAGGGTGCGTGTGGCCAGATCAACTTCGATCCGTTGATCCTGCCCAGCGGCGTGCGCGGCAGTGACGACCCCATCCTGGCGGCACGCTCGGCGGTCTATTCGCAGTCCTTCAACCGCCGCGAACGCGAGCGCGCCAGCGGTAATGTCGAGCCACCGAAGGAGGCCGCACGATGAGCACCGGTAACGGCCACTTCAACCTGCTGGCGCGGGTGCTGCACTGGTCCATGGCGCTGATGATCATTGCCATGCTGTTCATCGGTGTGACCATGGTCGCCTCGCTGCACCTGCGGCCGATGCTGATCGACCTGCACCGCCCATTGGGCATCGCCCTCGGCGTACTGGTGCTGCTGCGCCTCTACAACCGGCTGCGGCATCGCCCGCCGCCGCTGCCGGCGGATCTTCCGGTGTGGCAGGTGATGGCGGCCAAGGCTTCGCACTGGATGCTGTATGCACTGATGCTGGCGATGCCGCTGATCGGCTGGGCGATGCTGTCGGCCGGCGGCTACCCGATCGTGCTGTGGGGTGGCCTGCACCTGCCGCCGATCGTGCCGCACACTCCGGCGCTGTATGCCGCGTTGCGCAATGCGCACAGCCTGCTGGCCTATGTGTTGTTTGCCACGGTGCTGATGCATGTGGGTGCGGCGCTGTTCCACCTGTGGGTGCGGCGTGACGGGGTGTTCCAGGCGATGGCGCGCGGCAAGGAGTGATGGTCGGGTTCACCGGGAGTTCCCGGCGGGTTGTTTGCGCGACCGCGGGGGTGTCACTTTCTTTGCGCGCAAAGAAAGTAACCAAAGAAACGCTCCGCCGGCCGCGAGCCGCCGCTACGCGACGGTTCCCTGCGCTCCTCGGTCCGTCGAGGTACGGCGCGGGAACTCGCTGCGCTCAAACACCCGCGCCTCTTCGCCCTCGCCGGACCTGCGGTGCTCGGCTCGCTCAAGGCGGACTGGAAGGTCAAGATCAACAGCAAGAGCATCCACGCATGGCGTGGATATACTGGGTGTGGCTTCTGCCTCAGAAACCCGCGCCTCTTCGCCCTCGCCGAACCTGCGGTGCTCGGCTCGCTCAAGGCGGACTGGAAGGTCAAGATCAACAGCAAGAGCATCCACGCATGGCGTGGATCTACTGGGTGCTGCTTCTGCCTTTGACGTTGGGTCCGCCTTTTAGCGAGCCGAGCATCGCAGGGGAATCAGGGGCGTAGAGGCGCCGGTGTCTGAGCGCAGCGAGTTCGGCGCCGTCCCCTGATTCGCCGAGAAGCGCAGGGAACCGTCGCGTAGCGACGGCTCGCGCTCTGGCGGCGTGTTTCTTTGGTTACTTTCTTTGCACGAGCAAAGAAAGTGACACCCCTCCACAGGCGCGGAAATGATCCGCCGGGCAGCGCCCGGCGCTACCAGTGCGTCGGCGCACGCCGCTACAGCCACCCCTTCTGCCGCGCCAGCCGGTACGCCTCGATCCGGTTGGCCACGCCCAGCTTGCCGATGCACTCGGACAGGTAATTGCGCACCGTGCCGTGCGACAAGCCCAGCTGCTCGGCGATCTCGCTGGCGGTACGGCCCTCGCCCGCCAGCCGCAGCACGCGGCGCTCGCGGTCGGTCAGCGGATCGGCCTGTGACCATGCATCCAGCGCCAGCTGCGGGTCGATCGAACGGATGCCCTGCTTCACCTTGCGCAGTGCATCGGCCAGGTTCTCGGCCGGTGCATCCTTCAGCAGGTAGCCCAGCACGCCGGCTTCCAGCGCGCGGCGCAGGAAGCCGGCGCGGGCGAAGGTGGTCACGATCACCACCTTGATCGGCAGCTCGTGGCGCGCGATGCGCTGGGCAAGCTCGAGCCCGGACAGGCCCGGCATCTCGATGTCGGTCACCAGGATGTCCGGCTGCAACTGCTGCAGCATGCGCCACGCGGTTTCGCCGTCGGCGGCGCTGCCCAGCACCTCGATATCCGGCTCCAGGCCCAGCAGCGCCGACAGTGCGCCGCGTACCATCGCCTGGTCCTCGGCCAGCAGGATGCGGATCATGCGGCACCGTCCTGCGCCAGCGACGGCGGCGTTCCCGGCGGCAACGGTGTGGTCGCGGCAGCCAGTGGCACGCGCACGGTCAGTCGCGTGCCCTCGCCCCTTGCGGACTGTACCTGCAGGCTGCCCCCCAGGGCGGCCACGCGTTCGCGCATGCCGCTCAGCCCGTTGCCCTCGGCCTGCACGCCGCCACGGCCATCGTCGCGGATCTGCATCGCCAGCATGCGTCCCTCCAGCATGAACTCCACCCGCGCCTGTGTCGCCTGTGCATGGCGCACGATATTGGTTGCGGCCTCGCGCAGCACCAGCGCCAGCCCGCGTTCGACATCCACCGGCATCGCCGGTGGTGGTGCGTATTGAAGGTGGACCTGCTGGCACTCCAGCAGCAGCCGCGCCGACGCCAGCTCACCGGCCAGGTCGCTGGCGCGGATGCCGGTGACCGCGCTGCGGACCTGTGCCAGCGCTTCGCGGGCGATGGCCTCGGCCTCGCCGATCTCCAGCCGCGCGCGCGCGTCGCCGCGGTCGTGCAGCTTGCGCGCCAGCTCCAGCTTCAACGTGATCAGCGACAGGGTGTGGCCGAGCAGGTCATGCAGGTCGCGGCCGATGCGTTCGCGCTCGGCCGTGGCCGCCAGCCGCCGCACCTCGTCCTGCGACAGCTGCAGTGCCGCATCCTTCTGCTGGTTGAGCGCTTCCACGTTCACGACCAGCCCCACGATATAGGACACGGCCGGGATCCAGACCAGGCTCTGCCATGGGTACTGGAACAGCAGCGCGAGGCTGCAGAACAGCAGATTCAGGCCAGTGAGCTGCAGCAGATACTGCCACCAGCCACCGCGTCCGCTCACCCGCAGCAGCACGCAGCCGAACACGAAGTAGGTCAGCCCGGACGGGTACCAGGGCAGCAGCACCAGCGACATCGCGATCAGGCCCAGTGCATAGCGCGGAGCGTGATGGCGCGGCGCCACCATCACCTTGGCGTACAGCAGCAGGAACACCGGATAGCTGGCCAGCGTCAGCAGCAGCCAGCGCAGGGTGAAGCCGTGGCCAAGCAAGGGCGTCAGGAAGATCCACACCGACCACAGCAGGTGGATTGCCTCGCTCCAGGGCGATTTTCCACGGCGCAGCGTATCGGCCACCGCCGAGTCCGGCGCGGGGCGCAGCAGCGAGGCAAGCCATGTCGAGGGCACGGGCGGTTCCAGGCGGGGACGATCGCCGCCGATCATGCCAGTTCAGCCGCCTGCGCGCAGGCGCCGCCGACCGGGCGGCACCGGCGCAACCGGGCGCAGATCACGGTACGCTTGGCGGCGCCGCTGCGGCGGGCCGGCAATGGGGCGATCGGATCCATGGGCAGTACCGGTAGCGGGAACGTTGCCATCCTGTGCCGCCGTGGTCACATTTCGCAGTTGCCGCCGTCAGTGTCATCGGGTGACAGCTGTCACTGCCGTCATCGCTGTGCCTGCCTTCATGCTGTGCCGCACGCTCCACCGCCGGAACCGCCGCCGTCCGCCCTTCCGGCCACACCCGCCCGAACGCCTGTGATGGAACGAATGAACGCTTCTGCCGAGCTGTTGAAGGAACTCCGTATCGACCGCAAGTCGCCACCGCCGGCCTCCGGAGGCAATGGCGGTGGCCGCCGCTGGCTGTGGATCGCGATCATCGTGGTCGTGCTGCTGCTTGCTGCTGCCGTGGCCTTCGTGTTCGGCCGCGCGCCGGCCGTGGAGGTGGAAACCGCGCCGGCGGTGGCCATCCAGCAGGGCAGCGCCAGCAGCTCGGTGCTCGACGCCAGCGGCTACGTGGTCGCCCGGCGCATGGCCACGGTATCGGCCAAGATCACCGGCAAGGTGCGCGAGGTGATGATCGAAGAAGGCATGCGGGTCGAGGCTGGCCAGGTGATGGCGACGCTGGACCCGATCGACGCCGACGCGCAGCGCAGCCTGTACGCCTCGCAGCTGCAGGCCGCACGCAGCCAGGTCGCCGGGCTGCAGGCGCAGCAGAGGCAGGCCGCCGCCGAAGCCAGCCGCCTGCAGGCGCTGGTCGGCCAGCAGCTGGTGTCACGCTCGCAGTACGACCAGGCCGTGGCCCAGCGCGACAGCCTGCGCGCGCAGCTGGATACCGCGCAGCGCAACGTCAAGGTCGCCCAGGACCAGCTGGCCATCGCCGACCTTGGCGTGGACAACAACGTGGTACGCGCGCCGTTCTCCGGCGTGGTCACCGCCAAGGCGGCGCAGCCGGGTGAAATCGTCTCGCCGCTGTCGGCGGGCGGTGGTTTCACCCGCACCGGCATCGGCACCATCGTCGACATGGACTCGCTGGAGATCGAAGTCGAGGTCGGCGAGGCCTTCATCGGCCGCGTGCAGCCGAAGATGCCGGTGGAAGCCATCCTCAACGCCTACCCGGAATGGAAGATTCCCGGCGAGGTGATCGCCATCATCCCCACCGCCGACCGCGGCAAGGCCACGGTGAAGGTCCGCGTGGCGCTGAAGGTGAAGGACCCGCGCATCGTGCCGGAAATGGGCGTGCGCGTCAGCTTCCTGGAACAGGCGCAGCCGCAGGCCGCGGCCAAGCCGCAGGGCGTGCGCGTGCCGGGCGGCGCCGTGGTGCAGCGCGACGGCGCCTCGGTGGCCTTCGTGCTGGGTGACGAGAACCGCGTGCAGCAGCGCACGGTCGAGGCTGGCCAGGCGATGGGCAAGGACCGCCAGATCCTCAAGGGCGTAAGCGCCGGTGAATCGGTGGTGGTGAACCCGCCGGACACCCTGCGCGATGGCGCCAAGGTGCAACAGAAACAAGCGCAGTAACGGCCTGGCGCCCGTGGGCGCCGCCGGCAGCACCGCTCGACGCTCGCCCGCGGCCATCGCGGGTGCGCTTCCCCGTTTCCCGCCTTCCGTGGAGAACCACCCATGTCGACCCTGGTTTCACTGCGCAACATCACCAAGACCTACCAGCGTGGCCCCGAGAAAGTGCAGGTGCTGCACGGCATCGACCTGGACATCGCCAGCGGCGACTTCGTCGCGCTGATGGGCCCGTCCGGCTCGGGCAAGACCACCCTGCTCAACCTGATCGGCGGCCTGGACAACCCCAGTGGCGGCGAGATCAGCATCGAGGGCGAGCGCATCGACCAGATGAGCGGCGGCCAGCTGTCGACCTGGCGCAGCCACCATGTCGGCTTCGTGTTCCAGTTCTACAACCTGATGCCGATGCTGACCGCGCAGAAGAACGTGGAACTGCCGCTGCTGCTGACCCACCTCAATGCCGCTCAGCGCCGCCGCAATGCCGAGATCGCGCTGACCCTGGTCGGCCTGGCCGACCGCCGCAGCCACCGCCCGAATGAGCTGTCCGGCGGCCAGCAGCAGCGCGTGGCGATCGCCCGCGCGATCGTCTCCGACCCGACCTTCCTGATCTGCGACGAACCCACCGGCGACCTCGACCGCCAGTCCGCCGAGGAGATCCTCGGCCTGCTGCAGCAGCTCAACCGCGAGCACGGCAAGACCATCATCATGGTCACCCATGACCCGAAGGCTGCCGAGTACGCCACCCACACGGTGCACCTGGACAAGGGCGAGCTGGCCGACGCGCCGCTGGCCCACTGACGGAGGCCACGGCGATGAAATACTTCTCGTTGGTGTGGGCACAGCTGTTCCGCAGCCGCACCCGTACCCTGCTGACCCTGCTTTCGGTGGTGGCCGCGTTCCTGCTGTTCGGCATGCTCGATTCGGTGCGCGTGGCGTTCTCGTCCGGTGGCAGCGTGGAAGGGGCCAACCGCCTGGTGGTCGCTTCTCGGCTGTCGATCACCCAGTCGCTGCCGATCCGCCTGGAAACCCAGGTGCGCCAGGTCGCCGGCGTGCGCGACGTGGCCTATGGCATGTGGTTCGGCGGCATCTACCAGGACCCGAAGAACTTCTTCCCGAATTTCTCGGTGTCGCCCAACTACTTCGAGGTCTACCGCGAACTGCAGATCGACCCGGCGCAGCTGGAAGACTGGAAGCAGACCCGTACCGGCGCCATCGTGGGCGAGACCCTGGCCAAGCAGTTCGGCTGGAAGATCGGCGATACCATCCCGCTGCAGGCCACGATCTTCCCGCGCGGCGGCAGCAACGACTGGCCGTTGGTGCTGAAGGGCATCTACCGCTCCAAGGACCGTGCGCTGGCCGCCAACGAAGAGCGCCAGCTGATGATGAACTGGAAGTACTTCGATGAATCCAACGACTACATCAAGAACCAGGTGAGCTGGTACACGGTGACGCTGGACAACCCGGACCACTCTTCGCGGGTGGCTCAGGCCATCGATGCGATCTCGGCCAACTCCGACCACGAGACCAAGACCCAGACCGAATCGGCGTTCCAGCAGGCCTTCGTCAAGCAGTTCGCGGACATCGGCATGATCGTCACGTCGATCATGGGCGCGGTGTTCTTCACCCTGCTGCTGCTGACCGGCAACACCATGGCGCAGGCGGTGCGCGAGCGCGTGCCGGAGCTGGCCACGCTGAAGACGCTGGGCTTCAAGGACAGCACCGTGCTGACCCTGGTGATGGTGGAGTCGGTGCTGTTGATCGGCCTGGGCGGCCTGATCGGCATGGGCCTGGCCGCGCTGATCCTGCCGGCGATCGGGCCGAAGAGCATGGGCATGCTGCCGCCGCACGTACCGACGCCGACCTGGCTGATGGGGCTGGGCCTGATCGTGGTGATCGGCATCATCGTCGGCCTGTTGCCGGCGCTGCGTGCCAAGCGCCTGAAGATCGTCGACGCACTGGCCGGCCGCTGAGGAGGACACCGACATGTTCAAGAGCAAACTCAAGAAGTGGCTGGGCAACGGCGTGACGGTGCTGCTGCTGGCGGTCGGCCTGGTGCTGTGGATCAGCCTGCCGTGGATCGGCGTGCTGGCCGTGGCCGTGCTGGTGGCGCTGTGGCTGCTGCTGACCCGCGGTGGACGGCTGGCGCTGGCCGCCACCCGCATCGGCGTGGCCAGCCTGCCGCAGCGCTGGGGCGCGTCCTCGGTGATCGTGGTCGGCATCGCCGGCGTGGTCGGCGTACTGGTGGCGATGCTGGCGATGGGCGAAGGCTTCCAGGCCACGCTCAACAACACCGGCGATGACACCACCGCCATCGTGCTGCGCGGGGGCTCGCAGGCCGAGACCAACTCGGTGATCACCCGCGAGCAGGTACCGATGCTGTCCACCCTGCCCGGCATCAGCCGCGATGCGCAGGGCCGGCCGTTGCTGTCGCCCGAGTTGTCGCAGGTGGTCAATCTGGTGTCGAAGTCCGATGGCACCGACGTCAACGCGCAGTTCCGCGGCGTCGGCCCGCAGGCGTGGCCGGTGCATGACAAGGTCAAGATCGTTGAGGGCCGCAAGTTCGCCACTGGCCTGCGCGAGATCGTGGTCGGCCAGGGCGCCAAGGGCCAGTTCCGCGACATGGAGGTCGGCAGGACGCTGACGCTGGGCAATCAGACCTGGACCGTGGTCGGCACATTCGCCACCGGCGATGCACATGATTCGGAACTGTGGACCGACGCCGATACGCTGGCCACCACCTACCAGCGCAGCGCCTGGCAGTCGATCAGCGTGCGCACCGAGGGCAAGGCTGGCTTCGAGCAGTTCAAGGCCGCCGTCGCCGCCGACCCGCGCCTGAAACTGGACGTGGAAACCACCCGCGTCTACTACAGCAAGCAGGGCGGCGGGCTGACCAAGCTGATCGACATCCTCGGCAAGGTGATCGGCACGATCATGGCGGTGGGTGCGGTGTTCGGCGCGCTCAACACCATGTATGCGGCCGTGGCCACGCGCGCCCGCGAAATCGCTACCATGCGTGCGATCGGCTTCCGCGGCCTGCCGGTGGTGACGGCAGTGATGCTGGAGACGATGCTGCTGGCGCTGCTCGGTGGCCTGCTCGGCTGTGCGGTGGCGTGGCTGCTGTTCAACGGCTACAGCGTGTCCACCATCGGCAGCAACTTCAGCGCGGTGGTGTTCAAGTTCCACGTGTCGCCGGAACTGCTGTGGACCGGCCTGAAATGGGCACTGGGCATCGGCCTGGTCGGCGGCCTGTTCCCGGCACTGCGCGCGGCGCGCCTGCCGATCACCACGGCGCTGCGCGAAACCTGAGCCCCCGGCTTCGCAGCGGCACACCCGCAAGGACGGAGCGAAGGCTCCGTCCTTTTTTTTTGTCATGCGTCTGTGGATTGTTGGACGCGATTCATCTTGGCGGCACGCTGCCGGACCATCGCCAATGGAAACCCTCTAGAATCGCGCGCCCATCATCTGTATCCGCGTTCCCACCACGGCCATCTCTCTCCTGGCCATGGCTGGAAGCAGAACGGCGCCTCTCGGGGCGCCGTTCTTTTTTGCGCGAAAACGGGGTCAGAGCCCTCCGCGTTGGGGAGGGATCCGACCCCGTAGCTGCGCCTGCGCTACCGCTTGGCGCGCATCGTGCGGATGTTGTCGCCGACGAACAGGATCAGGCCGGCCCAGATCGCGGCAAAGCCGATCGCCTTGGCGGTATCGAACGCTTCATGAAAGAAGAACACGCCCAGCAGCAGCTGCAGGCTCGGTGCGATGTACTGGAGGATGCCGACCAGCGACAGCGGAATGCGCTTCACACCGTAGGCAAAGCCGATCAGTGGAACAGCAGTCACTACGCCACCGAAGATCAGCAGCAGGTCGTTGCGCCAGCCCCAGCCATGGAAGAACGCGCCGCCATGGCCGTTCTCGGCCCAGATCGCGAAGGCCAGCGCCGGCAGGAACAGGTACATGCTCTCCACGCCCAGCCCCGCCACCGGGTCGACCGAGACCAGCTTGCGCAGCAGCCCATACAGGCCGAACGAACAGGCCAGGCCCAACGCGATCCACGGCGGCGTGCCGGCGTCGATGGTCAGCCACGCCACGCCCACCGCCGCCATCGCCACCGCCACCCACTGCAGGCGGCGCAGCCGCTCCTTCAGTACCAGCACGCCCAGCAGCACGTTCACCAGCGGGTTGATGAAATAGCCCAGGCTGGTCTCGATCACATGGCCGGCGTTGACCGCCCAGATGTACAGGCCCCAGTTGAACGCGATGGTCAGGCTCGAGACCAGCAGGATCGGCAGCGCGCGCGGCTGCGCGGCGATCTTGCGCCACCAGCCCAGGCGTGCGCTGAGCAGCAGCCAGCCCAGCACCAGCACGGTGCTCCAGATGATGCGGTGGGCGATGATCTGGAACGACGGCACCTCATTGAGCAGGTGCCAGTACACCGGCACCAGGCCCCAGATGACGAAGGTGGAGGCCGTGACCAGCAGGCCCCGGCGCTGTTCTTTCTCGTCCATGCTCATTTCTTGCGCGTCCTTGCCATCGTCAGTACCACCACACCCAGGAGAATCACCGCCATCGCCAGCAGGTCGCGCCAGCCGAAGCGCTCACCGTTGAGCAGCGCGCCCAGCAGCACCGCGATCACCGGATTGACGTACGCATAGCTGCCGGCCAGCGCCGGGCGCACGTTCTGCAGCAGCCACACGTAGGCGGTGAACGCGACGATGGAACCGAACACGCACAGGTAGGCCATCGCCAGCAGGCCACCGGTATCGGGCAGCGTGGTCGGGCGCTCGCCGACCGCCAGGCCGATCAGAACCAGCAGTACGCCACCGCAGATCATCTGCCCGGCCGCCGTCATGAACGGGCCCGGCAGGTCCAGCCCGCGTGCCCACACCGAACCGAAGGCCCAGCCGATCGGCGCGATCAGCAGCAGCACCAGCCCGGTCGGCGAAGCGGTCAGGCTGCTGCCCGCATTGAGCCAGACCACACCGAGGAAGCCGATGGCAATGCCCAGCCATTCACCGCGGCTGGCGTGCTGGCCGCGCAACGCCGAGAACAGTGCCATCCAAAGCGGCACCGAGGCCACCGCGGTGGCGGCCAGGCCCGAGGACACCTCACGCTCGGCCAGCACCACCATGCCGTTGCCCAGCACCAGCATGGTCACGCCCATGATGACCAGGTTGCGCCACTGCCGCAGTGTCGGGTTGGGCAGCTTCCAGAACAGGCGCAGCGCCAGGAACATCAGGCCGCCCGCGACGATGAAGCGGCTGCCGGACACCATCGTCAGCGGCAGCGCGCCGCCATGCAGGGCCTTGGCGATGCCCAGGTAGGTCGAGCCCCACACCACATAGACCAGCAGCAGCGCCAGCGCGACAAGGCCACCCCGGGGGGCAGCCGCAGACGAAGAGGGGGGAGCCGACATGACACACCAGGGAGCCGGGGGAAGGCGGATTCTAGGACGTTTTGAGTATGGTCCGGCACCCCGTACGGTGGCACGCTGTCATCCATCCATGCACCCTGCGCTGGTCTGCTACCCCGTGTTGACGGCCGATGCAGTACCAAGAAGGCTGCCCGGTCGCGCCGTCCCGATGACCGTGCGCCGTTTTCCCTGCGCACGGACGCGCCGCATCGAGGATTTCCACCCAGATGAGCACCACGTCCCAACCCGCCGTCCCCGCCAACGACCGCGCCGCCCTGCGCCGGTCGATCTCCAACACACTCAAAGGCTCCGCCGGCAACCTGGTGGAGTGGTACGACGTCTACGTGTACTCGGTGTTCGCCGTGTACTTCGAATCGCAGTTCTTCTCGCCGGACGACAAGAACTCCACGATGTACGTGTGGGCGATCTTCGCAGCGACCTTCCTGATGCGCCCGATCGGCGCCTGGTTCTTCGGCCGCTTCGCCGACCGCCACGGCCGCCGCCTGGCGCTGACCGTCTCGGTCACGCTGATGGCGCTGTGTTCGTTCCTGATCGCCGTCACCCCCACCGCCGCCAGCATCGGCATCTGGGCCGCCGTGATCCTGCTGTTCGCGCGCCTGCTGCAGGGCTTCGCCACCGGCGGCGAGTACGGTGCCAGCGCCACCTACATGTCCGAGGCTGCCATTCCGGGCCGACGCGGCTTCCTGTCCTCCTTCCACTACGTCACCCTGGTCGGCGGCCATGTGCTGGCCCAGCTGACCCTGCTGCTGATGCTGACCTTCTGGGGCAAGCCGGAGATCTCCGAGTGGGGCTGGCGCATCGCCTTCGGCATCGGCGGCATCGCCGCGGTGGTGGTGTTCTGGCTGCGCCGGGGCATGGACGAGTCGCTGTCGGAGTCGTCGATCGAAGCTGCGCGCGAGGGCAAGGCGCAGAAGTCCGGCTCCATGTACGAACTGTTCGTGCACCAGTGGCGGCCGCTGCTGCTGTGCTTCCTGATCACCGCCGGCGGCACCGTGGCCTTCTACACCTACTCGGTGAACGGCCCGAAGATGATCCAGAGCGCCTTCGCCGGCAACGATCCGATGACCGGCACCCTGATCAACCTGGGCGTGCTGGCGTTCCTGATGGTGCTGCAGCCGGTCGGTGGCTGGCTGTCGGACATCATCGGCCGCAAGACCCTGCTGGTGTTCTTCGGCGTCGGCGGCGTGCTGTACAGCTGGTACCTGATCACCCAGCTGCCGCACCAGCATGATGCCACCCTGGCCTTCCTGACCCTGGCGCTGGCCTTCGTCATCCTCACCGGCTACACCTCGATCAACGCGGTGGTGAAGGCCGAACTGTTCCCCACCCACGTGCGTGCACTGGGCGTGGGCCTGGGCTATGCGCTGGCCAACTCGCTGTTCGGCGGCACCGCCCCGCTGCTGTACCAGGGCGCGCTGAAGACCGGCCACGTCGACTGGTTCGCCATCTACGTGACTGCCACGATCGCGGTATCGTTGGTGGTCTATGTGTTCTTCCTCACCAACAAGGGCCCGAACTGGCTCGACGGCACCCGCAAGTAAGCGCGCTGCCGTGATCGCGGCCACCGGTGCACTGCCGGTGGCCGCGGCTTCTCCCGCCGCCCCGTTGATGTGGATCGCGGCGACGCTGGTCGCAGCCACGGCACTGGCCTGGCTGCTGCGCCGCCCCAGCGCACAGGCCACGTGGCCACGCATCGGTTTCGGGATTGCCCTGCTGGTGTTCTGCGCCGCACTGATGCTGCAGCTGGCAGTGGACCTGGGCAGCGGCCACAGCTCGCTGCAGTTGCGCCTGCATCGCGGCGTCAACGGCGGATCGCTGGTCGGCCTGCGTACGATGGTGGCGTGCTATCTGGCAGCGCTCGCCGCCAGTGGCTGGGCCGCCTGGAAGCTGCTGCGCCGGCGCTGACGAACACCCGATGGTGCCGGCCGCTGGCCGGCAACCTCATGAACCTCCGGGAAGAGCAGCGAGTTGCCGGCCAGCGGCCGGCACTACCTCAGCGGCGAGCCGCTTCGCTCTTGTCACGCGCGCTGCGGAACTCCGATTCCTTTTCCCACGTGGGCCAGCGGCGGCTGTTGGCCAGCTCCGCACCCAGGTCGTAGACCAGCAGGGTGTCGGCGGCGTGGCCGCTCGGGTCCCAGTTCGGCGTCCAGGCATCGCAGGCCTGGTGATAGCAGTCGGCGAAGTACTTCTCGCGCAGCGCGCGGCCGGCTTCAACCCCACCGTCCAGCTTGTCCAGGCCCGGGCCGATGGTGATCGCCGGCACGCCCAGGCGGGCGAAGGCGAAGTGGTCGGCGCGGTAGAAGAAGCCGGCTTCCAGGTTCGGGTCCGGGCTGTAGCTGCGGCCGCGGGCCTTGGCCACGCGTTCCAGGTCGCCTTCCAGCGACACCCGGCCCTTGCCCCACGACGCGATGTCGCGGGTCGGGCCATCCGGACTGAACATCTCGATGTTCAGCACCGCGGCGGTCTTGTCCAGCGGCGCCAGTGGGTGCGCAGCATAGTAGCTGGCCCCCAGCAGGCCCTTCTCTTCAGCGGTCAGCGCCACGAAGTACAGCGTGCGCTGCGGCTGCGGGCCGGCAGCGAACACACGGCCCAGCTCCAGCACCGTGGCCACGCCGGTGGCATTGTCGATCGCACCGCGGCGGATGCGGTCCCCCTTGGCGTCGGGCTGGCCGATGCCGAAGGCATCCCAGTGCGCGGAGAAGATCACCGCCTCGTCGCCATGCTCGCCACCGGGCAGCTTGGCCACCACGTTGCGGGTGACCACCTGCTCGCGCTTCAGCGCGAAATCCACGCTGAGCTTGGCGTTGTCCAGTGCCACCGGGCGGAAGTCGGCGCGCATCGCCTTGCGCTTCTCCGCATCGAAGTCGAGGCCGGCGTCGGCGAAGATCGCCTCGGCCAGCTCGCGCTGCATCCAGCCGCGCAGCGGCGTGTGCTGCGCCATCGCTTCGGCCTGGCCGCGCTCGATGTCGAACAGCGACGACGTGCCCGAGCTCTTCACCGTGGCCCAGCCGTAGGCGGCCGGCGCGGTCTCGTGCACGATCAGCACGCCTTCGGCACCACGGCGCGCGGCTTCCTCGAACTTGTAGGTCCAGCGGCCGTAGTAGGTCACCGCCTTGCCGTCGAACGCGCCCGGCGCATCGGCCTCGAAATCGGCATCGTTGATCAGCACCACGGCGATCTTGCCGTGCAGGTCCACGTCCTTGTAGTCGTTCCAGTGGCGTTCCGGCGCATCGATGCCGTAGCCGACGAACACCAGCGGTGCCTCCTTGATCTGCACGAGCTTGCGCGGCTGCAGGCTCTGCAGGGTCACGTCCACGCCGTTGGTCAGCGCGCGGCGGCCCTGCTTCAGCGCCAGGCTGGCCTTGGCCGGGCCGTCCAGCTGCGCGCGCACCAACGGCACCGGCTGCACCCAGCTGCCATCCACGCCGCCCGGCTGCAGCCCGTAGCTGCGGAACTGCTCGATCAGGTACTGCACCGTGCGCTCTTCGCCCTCGGTGGCCGGCGCGCGGCCCTCGAATTCATCCGACGCCAGCACACGCACATGGCGCGACAGTGCCTGCGGATCGATGCCACCACCCGGCAGGTCGTTGGCCGCATGGGCCAGGCCCCCGACAAACAGGCAGGACGACAGCAGCAACACGCGCATCGGATTCACGGCAATACCACGGCTAGCTTGGAAGTCACCAGAGTGTAACGTGGACGTGACATCACGGCGCAGCGTTGGCCACCTCATCCACGCATGGCCGGGCTCTACGGGCGGATGCGGTCCAGCCAGCAGGCCAGGCCCTGCGCGTTGAGTTCGATGTCCATCGCCAGCACCGCAGTCACCGCCGCATCGTCCAGCGCACAGCCATGCAGCTGTGCACGTTCCAGGTACAGTGCCTGCAACGCCGCCAGCAGGCAGCGGTGGCGGTCAGGCCGGCCGTCGCACTGTCGGCCGATGGCCGCCATCGCATCGATCTGCTCGAACAGGTCCTCGGCCAGTTTCTCCACCTGCTGCACCCGCCCGTAGTGGGTCAGGTACATCGCCTGCGGCGCGTAGCCCAGCATGCGCCGGATCGAGGCCTTCATCGCCTCCGGGTCGAACTGCACCGGCGAGGAGGTGGGGAAGATGAAAGCGCCCTGCGCGCTGTCCAGCTCGCGGTAGGAGATGCCGAACGTATCGCCGGTGAACCAGCTGCGGCTGCGCGCATCCCATACGCAGTAGTGGTGCAGCGCGTGCCCCGGCGTGTGCAGCATCACCAGCTCGCGGCCGGCCAGGTCGATGCGGTGGCCATCTTCAGCCACCACGACCCGCTGTTCGGGAATCGGTTCGATGCGGCCATAGCTGCGCGCGATCTCTTCGGCGCCATACACCGCCGTGGCACCGGCGATCAGCCGGGTCGGGTCGATCATGTGCGGTGCACCGCGCGGGTGCAGCACCGCTTTCGCGTTCGGCAGCTGCTGCATCAGCAGACCCGCACCGCCGGCGTGGTCCAGGTGCACGTGCGTGAGCAGCAGCCAGTCCACCGCATCCACGCCCAGGCCGGCGTCGGCCAGCGCCTGCAGCATGGCCGGCACCGACAGGCCGGTGCCGCAGTCGACGAACGCGGCGCGGCCGTTTTCAACGATCAGGTAGGCCGCGTCGAAGTCCGGGCGCTGGAAGCCGGTATCGATGGTGTGGATGCTGGGGTCGGCGGTCATCGGCACGCACCTGGCAGGGTCGGGAACAGACACCCATGGTAGGCGCGCGGGTGGCCCGGGTTCGATGCGGCTTTGGTCGGGTAATGCCGGCCGCTGGCCGGCAACGGGGTAGCCCATTGACTGCCGTTGCCGGCCAGCGGCCGGCACTACCGGTGCAGCCAGCGCGGCCGCAACAGCAGGGCCAGCACCAGCACCGCCAGGAACGCGCCGTAGGCGTACAGCACCGCCAGCACCTGCGGCCAGATCGGGCCGGCACCGGGTTGCACCACGCCGATACGGTAGCCCCACAGCATCGACACGATGCTCAGCGCGAAAGCCAGTACCAAGGTAGTACCGTCGAACAGGCGCCGCCGCACGCTGCGCGGCTGGCGCGGGAACAGCCAGTACAGGCCGCCCAGCAGCAGGAACCAGGGCAGGAACAGCAGCAGCGACAACCAGGCCATCGCAGACTCCATGTCATCGCGCCGGCGGCGCGCGGACATCATGCCATGACCTTCGTTGGCGGGTAGTGCCGGCCGCTGGCCGGCATTTCCTATGCAAATACCGTGGTAGTGCCGGCCGCTGGCCGGCGTTTCCCATACAATTGCCGGCCAGCGGCCGGCACGACCTTTAGTCTTCGCGCAGCACGGCCAGCGCGGCCAGCACCGCGTCCACCTCGGCGTCCAGCTTGAACAGCTCGCTCTGCAGCTGGTCGCCCTGCTCGGCCTGCTTGATCACGGCAATCAGCTGGCCGGCATCACGCGGCGAATCGAAGCCTTCGCTCTGGATCAGCAGCGTGCCGTCGCCGGCGGTCAGCTTGAAGTAGAACCGGCCGTCCTTCTCACGGTACTGCTTGAACTGCGGCGGCGCCACCCGGGCCACGCCGGCATCTTCGCTGGCGATGTCGCCCGCCGTGGACAGGTCGCGCAGGCCCACGGCGTGGCGCAGTTCTTCCAGCAGCGGTGCCGCCAACTGCTCGCGCAGCTGCTGGCCACGGCGCTTGAGCAGCGCTTCGATCTTCTCCGGCTCGGCCATCAGCGCGTTGTAGCGCTCGCGCAGCGGCGACAGCTCGCTGTCGATGCGCTCGAACAACTGCTGCTTCGCATCGCCCCAGCTGATGCCCGCAGCGAACGCCTTGGCGAATTCCGCGGTCTGTTCCGGGGTGGCGAACGCCTGGTACATCTGGAACAGCGCCGAGCCTTCGGTGTCCTTCGGCTCACCCGGCGCGCGCGAGTCGGTCAGGATCGAGAACACCAGCTTCTTCAGCTCCTCGCGCGGCACGAACAGCGGAATGGTGTTGTGGTAGCTCTTGCTCATCTTGCGGCCATCCAGGCCGGCCAGCGTCGCCACCTGCTCGTCGATCACCACGTCCGGCAGCGGGAAGTACTCCTTGCCATACACGTGGTTGAAGCGCTGGGCGAAATCCCGCGCCATCTCGATGTGCTGGATCTGGTCACGGCCCACCGGTACCTGGTTGGCCTTGAAGATCAGGATGTCGGCAGCCATCAGCACCGGGTACATGAACAGGCCGGCGCTGACGCCTGCGTCCTCGTCCAGGCCTTCCTCGCGGTTCTTGTCCACCGCCGCCTTGTAGGCATGCGCGCGGTTGAGGATGCCCTTGCTGGCGATGGCGGTCAGGAACCACATCAGCTCCGTCGTCTCGCGGATGTCGCTCTGGCGGTAGAACCACACGTGTTCCGGGTCCAGGCCACAGGCCAGCCAGCTGGCTGCGATCTCCAGGGTCGCGCGCTGGGTGCGCTGCGGGTCCTGCGACTTGATCAGGCTGTGCAGGTCGGCCAGGAAGAAGAAGCTCTCGATCCCCGGCGCGCGGCTGGCCGCGATGGCCGGACGGATGGCGCCAACGTAGTTGCCCAGGTGGGGCGTGCCGGAGGGGGTGATGCCGGTAAGGACTCGGGTCGTCATGACTGCGTGGGGAAACCTTCGATGAACGGGGCCAGTTTACCGTGCCGGCGGCCAACCCCGTCAGGGCCGGCGGCGCGTTCATTCACCCAACCCCGCTGGAGACGCCCGATGAAACGCCTGCTGCCCCTGCTGCTGATCCTGCCCCTGGCCGGCTTCCGCCCGGCACCGCCGCCGCCGGCCTACGAGGGCGGCCCGGTGCGCATGACCCTGGTCGACCGCGACCGCGGCACCGAACTGCGCAGCTACCCCGCCGACGGCCAGCGCTGGGTAGCCGGCGAGCGCGGCCACCGCTACGCCGTGCGGCTGTACAACGACAGCCCGCGCCGAGTGCTGGTGGTGCTGTCGGTGGACGGCATCAACGCCATCTCCGGCGAGGATGCCGATCCCTCGCAGACCGGCTACGTGCTCAATCCCGGCCAGCGCGCCGACATCACCGGCTGGCGCAAGAGCCAGGACGAAGTTGCGCAGTTCGTGTTCAGCAGCCCCAGCGGCAGCTATGCCAGCCGCACCGGCCGCCCGGACAACATCGGCGTGGTCGGCGTGGCGGTGTTCGAAGAGGCACGTCGCTGGCGCCCCGAGCCCATCCTGCGCCGTGGCCTGCCATTGCCGGCGCCGGCCGCACAGGCCGAAGCGGCCGCCGATGCCAGTGCCAGCCGCATCGACGGCCATGCCAGCAAATCGCAGGCCCCGGCGCTGGGTACCGGCCACGGTGCGCGCGAACAGTCCTCGGTGCGCGACACCGACTTCGAGCGCGCCAGCCGCAGCCCGGCCCAGGTGCTGCAGCTGCGCTACGACAGCGCCCGCAACCTGCGTGCGCGCGGCATCCTGGTGGACTCGCCCTCGCGCCTGCCGCGCGAACCGCAGGCCTTCCCCAACCGCTACGTCCCGGACCCGCCGGCGCGCTGATCGCCCGGCCCAGACGGCACAACGCCCGCGACCTCACGGTGCGGGCGTCGTGCTGTGGGGGGTAAGCGGTCAGCGCTTACTTGTAATCCGGATAGTCCTTGCTCACTGCGTCCTGGAACTCACGGACTTCCTTCTCAGCGCGGTCCTTGGCCCAGCCATAACGTTCCTGCAGGCGGCCGGCCAGATACTCGGCATTGCCTTCGGCCACGTCGAAGTCGTCGTTGGTCAGATCGCCCCACTTGGCCTGCGCCTTGCCCTTCAGCTGCGACCACTTGCCGGAAATGATGTCTTTGTTCATTGCTGGGAGTCCTTGGTTGCAACGGCGTTCTTACCGTGGTTGCAGCTTCCCGCAGCGGCTGTTGAGCAGCGGTCAACCCGCAATGAAATGCATGCTCACCTGCTTGAATGGTTCACTCCGCTTCGACACTCGTGCAGCGGACGCCGCGCAGAAAAAAAGGCCGGGGAGATCCCCGGCCTTTTCGTTTTCCAACCCGCGCCGGGCTCACTTGCCCTTGGCGGCGTCCTCAACCTTTTCACCGGCCTTCTGCACGTCCTTGCCGGCACCGGCAACGGTATTGCAACCGGCCAGCAGGGCCACCGAGAACATCGACAACAGCATCAGGGCAACTACGCGCTTCATGGGCTTCTCCTTGGGTTCGCCGCTACACCGCTTCATTCGCGGATGGGGTTCTGTCGCTCGGCGGGAGGGCGCACTGCCACCACCGCCGCGTGACGTGCAATCTGGCGGCAGCGGCGTGGAGCGGGTGTGAACGGATCAGCGATCCGTTCAGGCCAGGCCCTCAGTCGCGCATCAGGGTGGACTTGCCGAACAGGCTTTCGACCAGGTCCACGGCCAGTTCGGCGGTGGCATTCTGCTTGTCCAGCAAGGGGTTGAGCTCGACGATGTCCAGCGATCCCATCCGCCCGGTGTCGGCGATCATCTCCATCACCAGCTGCGCCTCGCGGTAGTTCACCCCGCCCGGCACCGTGGTGCCCACGCCCGGTGCGATGCTGGGGTCGAGGAAGTCGACGTCGAAGCTGACATGCAGGTGGGTGTTCTCATCGATGCCGGCCAGCGCCGCTTCCACCGCGCGCTTCATGCCGTTTTCGTCGATGTAGCGCATGTCGTACACATCGACCTTGTGGGTCTTGATCAGGCGCTTTTCCTCCGGGTCCACCGAGCGGATGCCGATCTGGTGCATCTGCGCCGGGGTGATCGCCGGGGCGCTGCCGCCCAGGTGGGTCAGCGCCTCCGGGCCGAGCCCGCACAGGCAGGCCACCGGCATGCCGTGGATGTTGCCCGACGGGGTGACATCGCTGGTATTGAAGTCCGAATGCGCATCCAGCCACAGCACGCGCAGATTCTTCCCCTGCTCGCGGCACCACCGCGCGACGGCGGTGATCGAACCGATGCCCAGGCAATGGTCGCCGCCGAGCATGATGGGCATGCGGCCGGCCTGCAGTTCGGCGTAGCTGGCTTCCATCAATGCGTGGTTCCAGGCCACCACCTCATCAAGGTGGCGGTAGCCTTGCACCGGCGCAGTCCACGGGTTGCGTGGGCCATCCAGGTTGCCCACGTCACGAACGTCCACACCGCGCGCTTCCAGCGCCTCCGGCAGGCCCGCCACGCGCAGCGCCTCCGGCCCCAGCCGTGCACCGCGATGGCCCGCACCGACATCGGTGGGAACGCCAATCAGGGATACGGAAATGGGATGGGCCATGGGTGCCTCCTGCAGTGCGGAAAAAGAAGCACAGTCTAGCCAGAGCTGTGTGACACCACTCGCGGCGGTGCAGCAGGGCAATGGCCGGATCACCGCTGCCTGGCAGCCGTATCCGGTCAGGTATTCCAGCGCTGAGCGGTCAGAAACCCGCCCTTCCTTGATCCGCTTCACACCCGAGTCGGCATCGCCTCTTACCCACGGCGGTCCTTGTCTCCACTCTGCGTCGGCACCCGGACGGTGCGGCTTCATTTCCCCAACCCTGGAGAACGACGCACATGAAACATGCACTCAATGGACTTGCGGTACTGGCGATTGCCCTGGGCGGACTGATTCCGGCAGCTGCCAGTGCGTCCTCGCAACGCATCACGCATACGGTGACCACCGACGCGTATCCCATGCAGACGGCGGGCGCACGCGAAGTGCTCGACTGGGTGGCGCAGCGGGTAAAGCCGACGTTCGCCCCGCAGGGCTACGGCAATGTACAGGTGGAACGGCGGGCGTTCTCCGTAGGGCGCGCGTCTGCACGCGCGGACGGATCGATTCCCGGAAAGCTGCCGGAGCAGGGCGTTCCCGGTGAGATCTACCGGGTGGAGAACCTGCTTCCCGATGGCTCCATCCAGACGTGGGAATTCACCTGGGTGGAACCCTCATCCGGCCATGGCGGCGGCTGGGATGTCACCGGGTACTCCTACAAGAAGGGCAATGACCCGGTGAATCAGCAATAGCGGGACAGGGGCAATGCGTGCTGCGTTGCCCCGTTCCGGACATACGCCAACGCCGAATGTGCCGTTGCGCGTCAACCGCCGCGGTGGCGAACCGGCGTCAGGCTTTGCACCTGGCCGCTGTTGCGCATCATGCACAGGAAACGGCCATCGGGATAATCGATGATCAGTTCCTGGTAATCGCTGCCCACCGGCATCTGGGTGACCAGTGCGCCCTGAGCGCCCTTGCGCATGTTGCAGGCGCCCAACGCGGTATCGCCTGCCGGCGCCGGGGTGGTCACCGAAGACACGTTGCGGAACACCGCGCGGCATCCACCATTGACCCACACCGAGTGCCGCGACAGGCCCCAGTTCTTGCCTTCCTCGCAGCGGGTGCGGCTGAGCTGGCGCACGATTTCCACATTGCCGCGAGTATTCAGATCGCACGACACCTGCTGCTCGTCAGTGGATTCGCAGGTGACTTCGCGCGGTAGCGCGGCATCGCCACCGGCGGCGTCGTGAGATTGCGCGCCACTTGCGGCGGGCGCGGGTGTGCCGCGAGTACTGACCTGGCAGATGCCATTGGCGCCGCCACGGCCGGTATAGCTGATCTGCGGCGTGCCGTCATCGCTGCGGCTGATCGACAGGGTGACACCACTATTGGCATCGCGTGCTTCGACGTAGCGGTCGTTGAAGCGTTTCAGCGCCGCCTCGCGGCCCTGCACGTAGACCGGGCCGCCTTCGTCGGCGTGCACGTCGATGCCGCCCGGGCAGCTGGCGTTGAAGAACGGCACCGCGGCCATGGCCGGGGCCACGAAAGCGGTGGACACCAGTGCGACGGTGAGCGACAGGGCGTGGCGACGCATGTGCGGATCCCGAGGGGGCCCAGGGTGGGCGTGTGGCGGCAGTATGCGGTGGGGCGCTGCGGCCTGTCCGTGAGGAATATCAAGAACCCGGTGACACGCGTGGGGGATTCAGGTCTGCTAGGGTACTCTTGGAGCCCTGCCGGGGCGGTTAAGCCAGCTTTACGTCGTGGGCCGCGATGTGCCGTGCGACAGCAATGGCACAGCCGGATGTTTCGTGGTTTGCGGCACTGCGCGAACTGTCGCTTCTGGCATTACGCTGCTCGAAACAGGCCAAACGCGATAATTCATTTTTCCTTTCAGATCGCCCGATGCCATCGAAACAAACGACTGGCAGGCGGGGATTTCGCCTGCGCATGATGAATCGCCACCTTCAGCGAGGTGGCCGGGATTTCCAACCCGAAGACTGAAAGCTGTATACGCTTGCCAGCCGGCGTCGTCCTTCCCAGGTGCGGCGCCGGCTGGCAATCCGTTCGCCGATCGACGGCGGGCGGTGCGTGGGGGCTTCGTGCCCACCGGCTCATTCAGTCCCGGGATTGGAAACCACGTATCGCCCGCCACCCTTCTCCGGTGGCATCTCTGTTCCTGCCGAGGATGCCCGCATGTCCAGACCCTACCACCCGTACCTGACCGCCACCCTCGGCGAGGCCGCCCTGCGCCTGCCGCCCGAACTGGCGCAGCCATTGGAAGCCGCTTTCGCCGCTGCGAACGAAGCGCCTGCGTCCATCAACCTGCCCAGCTGCCTGCAGCGCATCCGCGCCGGTGATGCCGCCGATGGACAGCCGTGGGCGGGGCCCGCCAGCACACCCGGCCAGGCGGTGGCCGCCGCCCGCCGGGATCGCGCTGCGGTGGGTTTGGTGTCGCTGTTGGAGCTGTACCACGCCGCCGAGCGCGTGCGCGTGGACGGGGAAGAGAAGGACGATATCGGCGATGGCACGCGCGAAGGGCTGATGCTGGCCTGCCGGGGGCTGGTGGAGTATGTAGCGTTGCAGGTGGGCGGGGCTCAATAATGCGCAACGTTGGCATCCCCAACGCACAGGTTCAACACGTCGCAACCCCGGCCAACGAATCAGGCAGACCCGCTGCTGGGATGAGCACACCCTACCCAAACCTGAAACCTGTCCTCGTTGAACTGCGGCTGGACGAAGTGGATTCGCGCGGCGGCGCTGTTACCGAGATGATCGCCTCCACCGCACGCCCCATGGCGCTTTCCATAAGCCCTGAACTCATGTGGTACAGCTTCGTGCTGAATGACCGCGACATCACCCGCATCACGCCTGGAACGCGGGCACACTGCACAATCTCCTTCATCAACCATGACGGTGCGAAAGAGGTATTCCCCTGTGGCACGGTGGCCGCCTTCGGAGACGGATCGTCAACAAGAGGGTTGATCCGCATCATTCGGTTTGATTGAGACTGATCGCACCGGACTTCTTGAGGCGGCGGAAGTGGAGCGCAGTGTCTTGATGCCTCACACGGCACTGGCATGCAGGCGCACACCCAAGGCACGGGTCACCTTCAGGATGGTGGCGAAATCGGGGCTGCGTTCGCCGGACAGTGCGCGGTAAAGACTCTCGCGCGACAGGCCCGCCGCGCGCGCAACCTTGCTCATACCGTGAGCGCGCGCGATGTCGCCAAGCGCCTTGGCGATGAATGCGGAATCGCCGTCGCTTTCCTCGATGCAGGCATCGAGGTAGGCGGCCATTTCTTCGGGTGTCCGAAGATGTTCGGCCACATCAAATGCTTTGAGTTCGACTTTTTTCTTAGTGGCCATGATGGAACAGCTCCAGTACTTCGGTATTGATTCGTTTCGACTACAGCCGGTTCGACGCTCACAGGGCACGCGCAATCTCCCTGGCCTTTTCGATATCGCGTTGCTGTGAGCTTTTGTCACCTCCGACCAAAAGAATCAGCAACTGCCTGCCGCGCTGGGTGTAGTACAGGCGGTAGCCCGGCCCTGCATCGATACGCAGTTCGGAAATACCGTCCCCCAGATAGCGGTGATCACCCGGATGGCCTTCGGCGAGCCGACCGATGCGGGCCAGGATGCGAGCGCGTGCAGTTACGTCCTTGAGAGCATCAATCCATGTCGCGAACTGACGGGTACGCTGGATCTTCATGGAGGACTGTAGCCTAAAGGCTACAGTCTTTCAACTATCGGATTGCCCGCATGGAGGTGTGCTCGGCCTTCCGTCTGATGTTCCCTCCCTCGCAGCTGACGCCCCGTTTTTTAAACTGGAAAGTGGAACCGGGTGCGTTTTCAGTAGCTCATTTTTCACGGGAACCCGATCCGTACTCACAAAACGCTGTGCTAGATTCAAGAGCGTGACATTGGCGCGAGAGATGCTTTCATGGATGCGTGGGTCGAGGAATGCGATTCTTCATCAAAACGCGGACGTCGGCGCCGCCTCTGGATCGCAGCGCGTCGTCGCCTCGCGATCGTTGTTCCGGCGCTTGTGCTGGCAGCATGTTCGAGCGCCGCGACGTCGCCCCCATCAGATCATGTGAATCAAAGACAGACCATCAAATCAGGGAGTGAAGCTGGTATGGAGCGATTCAAGAACAGCATCGAGCGATTGTCCAATGTGCGGTTTGGCGATATCGATGCATTGAACGAACAGCTTCACACGCATCTTGGAAAACCGGCTCGGCAGGGCCTGAGAGACGAGCGAACCGCAGAACGTGGAATGTTGGGCGGCCTTGAAGTTCGGAACATCACACTGAGAAGTGCTGTCGATAATCCTGCGCAGGCGAAGCTGACCTTCGATGTCGCGCCACCGAGCGTCGCGCTCAAAGAAGTCATCTGGGAGGGAACGGCGCAGTATCCACCTCGGCCTGATGCCCCTGACTCCCTCCCCTACTGGACCGCGCCAGTCAACGGTGCTGAGGTTGTACTCACTCTGGCCCCTGACAATGCGACATTGACCCACGTATTGATCAGTCAGCGTTGACCCCCTGGGCAGGAGCTCGAACATGGAACGTACTGAAGACTCTGAACTGCCGCAGCCGCAGGACGGGCCTCGCCCAGGACCCGTACGTCGGCCGGAGTCCCCGTTGGCTGACCCTTCGTTGGCGCCGCTTCTGGCGAAATCACCAACACTTCGAGCGGGTCTCGCACAGGCCGAGCGCGACGATCTGGATGTTGTCTGGGGACAAGCCGGTAGGGGCACCTATCTTGTTCCCGGTGAGAAGATCGTTATTGACGAGAACGCGGTTGGGCAAGGCCCCAGAATCGCGCGCTCTCTTTCCCATGAAGTGGGGCACCATCTCTTCACTGAACGTCCCGATCCGACGTCCAAGCAATCCTATGTAAACACCCTGCTACGCGGAGAAGCAGCTGCGACGCTCAGTAATGTCCAGGTCCAGCGTGAACTCATTGCAGCTGGTGGGCCGGACATTGGTGTGTCCGGCACGGGTAATCGTCCACAACAGTATGGAGCTATTGCCGTTGAACTCCAGGCCGGGCGGATCAATCGAAACCAAGCGCTTGGGCAGATCGCTGAAGTGTTCAAAACAGAGGCTCCTTCTGTTGGTCCTCATGCGACATACGAGCTTTACTATGGCGCGCACTATGATCAGCACATAGCACCCACGCAGCGTCGACGTAGGCCCGAGCCAGAACTTGACGCCGAGCGCACTTCGGCTGCGGAAAGAGTCGCCGTGGTCGGCGATGACTCACTTTCGCTGCAACGAGCGGCTTTCTCAGTAGCTGAACTCTGCGATGCTGACCGTTCTCTCTATAAGCAGATAAGAGCGGGTGTGGAACGCCTGGATGCCGAGAGCGGGAAGCAGTGGGATGAGTCGAGCCAACGCATGTCCGCGAGTTTGCTGGTGCTCGCGAAGGAGCACGGGCTTTCAAGAGTTGACCACGTCGTAGTGAACAACCCGACAGAGTCCCTTGCACGTGGCGAGAGAGTATTCATCGTCGAGGGAGCGATGGACGATCCTGCCCAACGCCGTGGAACCATGAATACGATGGACGCGCTTCGCGCGCCTGAAGCGGAGTCACTTCATCGCGCTGATTCATTGGCAGCAAATCTTGAACAGCAGTCAGCGCAGCAGGTCCATGCGCAGGACGGACCATCATTCTCAAGGTAAGACTGCCGAGGCACCGGGTGTACCGCCTTTCGAACCACTGGGCGAGTACCTGGAGCAGCGCAAAGAGGCGCTGACTCATGGGGATGGTGCCGCTTATCCGAATCGAACGGATGACCTACTGTTTACAAGACAGTTGCTCTACCAACTGAGCTAAAGCGGCATGGGTGAATCACCGGCGGCAGCGCCGCGGTCCGGGGATTCTAGCGCAACCGCGTGCATTCCAGCGACCGGCTCTGTGCCGCTCCGCTGCGCTGCTGGGCCTGGGCCGGCTGCGTGCCCGCCGCCAGTTGCGCTTCCAGCCACCACTGCCCGGCGTCGCCGCTGGCGACCAGGCGCGGCTGGAAGCCGGCGGCCTGCACCGCTGCCATGCGGCGCTCGGCGCCCTCGCGGTTGCGGTACTGGCCCAGCGCCACGGCGTTGGCGTCCTCGCCCTGGCTGATGATGTAGTAGTCGCTCAGGCCGGCGGCGACGATGCGCTTCACGGTGGCCTGCGCTTCGTCGCGGTTGGCGGCGGCCGGCAGCATCACCCGGTAACGGGCACTGCCGCTGGCAGCGGGCTGTTCGCGCAGGCGCACCTGGCTGAGCAGCGTGCCGGCCTTGCCCTGCGCGCTGCTCGCGGCGGCGCGGTCGGCGAACGGGCCCAGCGCGACGCAGCGCGGCGGCTCAGCGGCCGCGGGCGGGGTTGCGGGCGTTTCCGGTACCGGACCGGGTGCAGGCGGTGGTGCCGGCTTGGCAGCGGCAGCAACCGGCGCAGCCTCAGCCACCTGCGGCTTGGAAACTTCCGGCTGGGCCGGCACGGCCGGCGCGGGCGCAGGCGTCGCAGCCACCGCGGTCTTCGCAGCCGGTTCGCGCTCCATCAGCGGTGCTGTCGGAGCGGCGGCGGTGGCCTCGGCTGCGGCATTGGCATCCACGCCACCGGGCACCCAGCGCAGCTCGGCCACGCCCGCGGGTTGCAGTGGCGGCGCAGGCTTCTGTGGTGCATCGCGCAGCAGCCACCAGCAGGCGACGCCAAGGTTGAGGATGGCCAGTACGACGATCAGGGCACGGGTCAGCATGCGCGGATACTAGCCTGCGGGCTGGTGCACCGCCCAGCGGGCGAGGCCATCCAGCACCAGCGAGGGGTGGTAGTCGGCGCCGGGCAGCAACGGCATCAACGCCGGTGCGCCGCCGCCGTGCACCAGCAGCGACGGCGCCACGCCCAGCAGCGTGTGCGCGTGCTGCGCACTGCGTTCAATCAGCGCCACCGCGGCGCCATCGCAACCGGAGGCCAGCGCATCGGCGGTGTCGTTGGCGAACTCGCTGTAGTCGCCGCCAGTGGCCGGCAGCTGCACCGCACGCGCGTGCAATGCCTCGCGCATGGTGGTGGGCGATGCGGAGATGCGGCCACCGTGGTGCTGACCGTCGGCGTCGAGCAGGTCAATCGTCAGTGCGGTGCCCACGCCGACCACCAGCACCGGGCGCTGCGCCTTGGCTGCGGCCAGCAGGGCCAGGAAGCGGTCGACGCCGAACTTTTCCGGCTTGGCATAGGCAATGCGCACGCCGGCGCATTCGGCGCTGGTTCGCACCACATGCACATGCTCGAAGCGGCGCTGCAGCTGGTCCAGCATGGCGCTGGTCAGCGACGGTGCGGCCACGCTGGCCACGAACGCGGTGCGGCCGCTGGGCAGGCTATGCGGTGGCTGCCCGGCCATGCCTTCGGCACCATGCGCCCAGGCCTGCACGTCACCGGCACGGTCACCCTGCAACGGCGCGAACTTGAAGCGCGAGTTGCCGAGGTCGAACAACCAATCGCTCATGCCGCCCTCACGCTGACTTCGCCGGCGTGCAGCAGGCGCTCACGGCCATCGATGCGCACGCGCAACGCGCCGTCATCGGCCAGGCCGAGTGCGGTGCCATGCTGCCACTGCCCATCCAGTTCCACCCGCACCTCGCGGCCGGCCAGCATGTCGAAGGCGGCGTAGCGCGGCAGGAACGGAGCAAGACCTTCACGATCGAATTCCTCCAGCGCCGGCAGCAGTCGCGCCAGCACGGCGGCAACGACCACGTTTCGATCCACTGGCTTGCCAGCCAGCGTGTCCAGGTCCACCCACGGCTGGCTGATCTGCTCGGCGAACGAGGGCGGCATGTGCGTGTTGATGCCGATGCCGATCACCGCGCGCGCCGGGCCGGCGTATTCGCCACCGCCTTCTGCGAGCAGGCCAACCAGCTTGCGGCCATCGACCAGCAGGTCGTTCGGCCACTTCAGCTGCGCCTGGGTGTAGCCCAGATCGTGCAGCGCTTCGGCCACGGCGATGCCGGCCACCAGGCTCAGGCCAGCCAAGCGGCCGAGGCCTCCGGAGAACAGCCGCAGCACCGACAGGTAGACATGGGCGGCCAGTGGCGAGGCCCAGGTACGGCCACGACGGCCGCGGCCACCGGTCTGGCGTTCGGCCAGCAGCACGCTGACCCCGCGCTGGGGCGCGCTGCACCGCAGCAATTCGGCATTGGTCGAGTCCACCGTCCAGGCCACCTGCAGGTCGTGCAGCAGCGCCTGGGCGTCGGCGGGCAGGCCAGCGCGGATCGCCGCCGGGTCCAGCAGGTCAACCGGGCGGGTCAGGCCATAGCCCTCGCCGGCACGGCCCTCGACATCCACACCGGCGGCCCTAAGCCCTTGAATACGCTTCCAAATAGCCGCCCGGGTCTGGCCCAGCTCACGGGCCAGGGCGTCGCCGGACAGGCGACCGGCAGCGAGTTTGGCCAGCAATTGGCGATCGTCCACGGCAGCTTCCACGAAGTCAGGCAGGAATTATGCGGTAAAGCCGCCAGCGACGCCCGCCACGCTGGGTTCTGCGGGGGCTTCCAACGGGGCGCCGGGTTCGGGCTAGAATCGGGAACTCACCCTCCCTTAACGTGGATGTCGTCAATGCGCCGTTATGCCCATTGCCTGATCCTGCTGATGATGCCCTTCGCGGCGTCTGCGACGGCAGCGCTGGACGACAGCCGCGGCGCTTGCGTGTCCTCCAACGGTGATGCCGCCTCGCAGCGCGCGCCGACCGCGACCGCCGCGGCTGCGACCACCAAGCCGGCACCGGTACGCCCTGCGGCCAGCAGTGCCACCAGCACCGGGGGCGGCGGCAGCGACGACGACGTCCTGCAGCGCATCCGTGCGCCGAAGTGGCACAGCTACCTGCCGGGAATGTTCCGCTGATCAAGTCGTTGCTGCAGTGGCTGCGGCCTGCGCCGCGGCCGATCGACGATGCACTGTGGGAACACGCCTGCCGCCGTGCGGCCTGGCTGCACGGACTGGACGACGAACGCCGTGCGCGCTTGCGCGTGTTGGTCACGCGCTTCCTGCATGAGAAGACCATTACCCCGATCGGTGAGCTGCAGTTGCAGGCCGACGACGGCGTGCTGCTGGCCGCGCTGTGCTGCCTGCCGCTGCTGGAGTTCGGCGCGGTGGGGCTGGAGGGCTGGTCGCAGCTGATCGTCTACCCCGACGCGTTCCGCGTGCACCGCAGCCACATGGATGCGGCCGGCGTGCTGCACGAGTGGGATGACGAGCTGATCGGCGAGTCGTGGGACAGCGGTCCGTTGATCCTGTCCTGGGCCGATGTGCAGGCCGACCTGGCGGCGCCGCACGAGGGCTACTGCGTGGCGGTGCACGAGATGGTGCACAAGCTGGATGCGCTTGATGGGGCGATGGATGGCACGCCGCCGCTGCCGCGTGCGTGGCAGCGCGAGTGGGCGGCCACGTTCCAGCGCGCCTACGATGCCTTCTGCGCGCAGGTGGACGCTGGCCAAGAGACCCTGATCGATCCGTATGCGGCCGAGGCGCCGGAGGAGTTCTTCGCGGTGGCCAGCGAGTACCACTTCTCGGCACCGGATCTGCTGCAGCAGGCGTTGCCGGAGGTGGCCGCGCAGCTGCGGCGGTTCTACGGCGAGCCGCCCAGCATCGCAATACGGTAGTGCCGGTCGCTGGCCGGCACCCTCATGCTCTTCGATGGCATGGCCTGGTTGCCGGCCAGCGGCCGGCACTACCGATCAACGAAGTTTACGGCCCTGTCGGCAAGCGCACTTCGAAGCGGGCGCCGCCCAGTTCGGCCGAACGGCCCACGGCCAGTTCGCCGCGGTAATCCTTGATCAGGTCCTGCACGATCGACAGCCCGATGCCGTGGCCCTGCACGCGCTCGTCGCCACGCACGCCGCGCTGCAGTACCTTGCCGATGTCGTCCGGGGCGATGCCCGGGCCATCATCGTCCACCGCCAGCAGCAGGCCGGCGCGGCGCGCGTTCGGTGCCGGCAGCGGCTGCGCGGTCAGCAGCACGCGGCGGTTGGCCCACTTGAAGGCGTTCTCCAGCAGGTTGCCGAGCAGTTCCTGCAGGTCGCCCGGTTCGCCGTGGAAGCGTGCGGCCGGATCGATATCGAATTCGCACAGCACACCCTTGGAGGCATAGACCTTCTCCAGGCCACGCACGATTTCCTCGGCGTTGGACTCGATCGGCAGCGGCGCGGAGAACAGCTTGTGGCCCGAGGAGGCCGCGCGCGCCAGCTGGTACGAAACCAGGTTGTTCATGCGCTGCAACTGCACGTCCAGTTCTTCGCGCAGCGCGCCGTCGCCGGCACCGCTGTCCATCTGCGTGCGCAACACCGCGATCGGCGTTTTCAGGCTGTGCGCCAGGTCGGCCAGGGTGTTGCGCTGGCGCTCGAGGTTCTCGCGCTCGCTTTCGATGAAAGCGTTGATGCTGTCGGTCAGCGGTTCCAGCTCGCGCGGGTGGCGCTCGCTCATGCGCTCGGTCTCACCGCGCTGCACCTTGGTCAGCTCGGTGATCACCCGGCGCAACGGGCGCAGGCTCCACTGCAGGATGACGGTCTGCAGCAGCAGCAGGATCAGGCCGATGCCGCCCAGGTAGAACCAGACGCGGCCACGGAACACGCGCAGCTGGGCACCCAGCGCGCGCGAGTCTTCCATCACATAGATGGTGTACGGGAATTCGGTGGCAGGATCGGCGTCGGCGCCCCACACCAGGCCCAGGCCGTAGCGGTACACCGAGCCCTGGCTGCCATCGATCTGGATCATCGGCAGCGGCCCTTCGAACACCTCCTGGCGCGGTGCCAGCAGGCCGCCGCCGACGGTGGGCAGCATCGGGCCTTCGGCGGACATCGAATTGCCCTTGCCGTGCGGCATCACTACCTGCAGGTACAGGCCACTGCCGGGCACGTCGAAGCGGGAATCCGGCGGCTGCTCGCGGATGTACAGCGAGCGGTCGCGGGTGAAGTCGATGCCGGCCGCGTAGGAGGTGGCGTAGTTCTTCAGGCGCTCACGCAGGTTCGCCTTCGCCGTGTCGGCGAAGGCGGCGTCGAGCGCGTAACCGGCCAGGGCCAGGAACGCCACCAGGCCCACGGACGCGGCGAGCATCTGGCGCGCCTGCAGTGAGCGCGGCCGCCAGCGTCGGAAGAACCACAGACGGCCGGACATCGTGTAAGCGCCAGGGTGAGCCGGCTCAGCCCTCGTTGCGCGGAATCGCGAAACGGTAGCCGCGGCCGCGCACGGTCTCGATCGGCTTCAGCTCGCCATCCGGGTCCAGCTTCTTGCGCAGGCGGCCGATGAACACTTCCAACACGTTCGAGTCGCGGTCGAAGTCCTGCTGGTAAATGTGCTCGGTGAGGTCGGCCTTGGAGACCAGTTCACCGGCATGCATCATCAGGTACTCCAGCACCTTGTACTCGTAGCTGGTCAGGTCGACATTGCTGCCGGCCACGCTGACGGTCTGGGCGGCGAGGTCCAGGGCGACCGGGCCGCATTCCAGGGTCGGCTTGCTCCAGCCAGCGGCGCGGCGCAGCAGCGCGTTGACGCGGGCCAGCAGCTCTTCGACGTGGAACGGCTTGACCAGGTAATCGTCGGCGCCCTGCTTCAGGCCCTCGACCTTGTCCTGCCAGCTCGAACGCGCGGTCAGGATCAGCACCGGGAACTTCTTGCCTTCGTCACGCAGGGCCTTGATCAGCTCCATGCCCGACATCTTGGGCAGGCCGAGGTCGATGATGCCGACATCGAACGGAACTTCGCGCCCCATGTAGAGGCCTTCCTCGCCGTCCTGCGCAGCATCGACGGCAAAGCCTTCGCGCTTGAGCCGGGCTGCCAGGGTCTCACGCAGCGGGGCTTCGTCTTCGACCAGAAGGATACGCATGAACTCTCCCTAGTGTCCTGGGTGTGGCCCGGAGGCCAGTGGGGTACGGGTTGATAGCGACGACTATCCCTGTTCAGGGGTTATCGCCGCGTAGTGATGACATATCCGACCGCGGCGTGCGCGGCTGTGAACGCGACGGGGCGGGGTCGTCCATGTAGCGGACCCGGCCCCGGTCGTCCATGTATTTCACCCGGTTGATGTCACGACCATCGAACGGCACGCGCTCGGCACCGAGGATGTGGCCACCGGTGGTGCGCTGCACGCGGCGCACGGCATCGGACAGCGAACGTTCGTCGCCACGGTTGCCGCGCTCGCCCCGCTCCATCATCTCTGCACGCCCCTGCTCGCCACGCGTCGGCTGCTGCGCCAGCGCCGACGACAGCGGCGCGGCCGCCAGCACCACGCACGTGGCCAGGGCAATGCGGCAATGAAGGGGAGCGGAAGACATCGATGCGATCCTAGCCGAGCACGGCGATTCGTTCAAAAGTCGTGAATCCGGATGCCGGGTTCGGGACCCGGCCTTTTACAAATCCTTTGCAAATTCTTGGTTTGAGGCAGTGAATCCGGTCTGAACTTTTCCGGTCGCGACCCCATGATGTTCAGCTATGTGAACATTCGGGACCAATTGCCGCGCGGCGTCAAGTCAGGAATGTGACTGCGGTCACGCTGCGGCACGATCCGCGTCACGCTCCGTGACCGCCAGCGCCTGTTCGACCAGGCCCCAGTCGGCGCCCGGACGGTGCGCGCCTTCGCTCAGCACCTGGCGGAATGCGCGGCCACCGGGCTGGCCGTGGAACAGGCCGAGCAGATGGCGGGTGATGTGCTTCAGCGCCAGGCCCTCGTCCAGCCGCGCTTCCACGTAGGGGCGCAGCGCGCGCAGCAGATCGCCGCGAGACTGCAGTGGAGCGCCGGTCTGCAGCGCCTCCAGCTGATGCAGCAGGTAGGGGTCGTGGTAGGCCGCGCGGCCCAGCATCACGCCATCGACGTGCGCGGCCTGCGCCTGCACCGCCTCGATGCTGGCCAGGCCCCCATTGAGGACCACCGGCAGCGCCGGGCGCTCCTGCTTCAGGCGGTAGGCCCAGTCGTACTTCAGCGGCGGAACCTCGCGGTTCTCCTTCGGCGACAGGCCCTTCAGCCACGCGTTGCGCGCGTGCACCACCACCATCGCCGCGCCGGCGGCGACCTGGCGGTCGACGAAGGCGGCGAACACGTCGTAATCGTTGTCCTCGTCCACGCCCAGGCGGCACTTCACCGTCACCGGGATCTGAACGGCATCGACCATTGACGCCACGCACTCGGCCACCAGCACCGGTTCGCGCATCAGGCAGGCGCCGAAGCGGCCGGCCTGCACGCGGTCGGACGGGCAGCCGCAGTTGAGATTGACCTCATCGTAGCCCCACTCCGCCGCGATGCGCGCAGCCTGCGCCAGCAGCGCCGGGTCGCTGCCGCCCAGCTGCAGCGCCAGCGGCTGTTCGCTGCGGTCGAAGCCGAGCAGGCGTTCGCGATCACCGTGGATGACCGCGTTGGCGTGCACCATCTCCGTGTACAGGCGCACGCCCGGTGCCAGCACGCGGTGGAATACGCGGCAATGGCGGTCCGTCCAGTCCATCATCGGGGCAACGGACAGGCGCAGGGAATCGGCGTAACGGGCGGCGGCGGACGTCATCGGGCTGGTGATCGCAGAGACTGGCATTGCCAGTGAGATCAATAGTTTACACCGACCGGCTGAATGGCGGCGGGTGGCCCTGGGACCGGTCGACCGGCCCCAGGGACGCGCAGGGCTTACAGCCCGCGGTTGCGCACCTGTTCCTGCTGCTGTTCCTGCGCACGCGGATTGAACTGGCTGTCCAACGCCTCGCTCTGCCGGCTGCTGGCCTCGACCGAGTGCGATACCGCCTGCTGGCGGTCGACGAAGGTCCGCTGCGCCGCCGGATCCCCCAGCTCGCCCTGCACGGCGAACAAGCCGGTGCCATCGGGGCGGGCCACGACGTGGTCGATCTGGCGCATGCCGGACACCTTGCTCTCGTAGGCCAACTGGCCGGCCGCACGCTCGGCCTCCTGCGGGTTGGCGAACAGCGGCTTCAACCCGGCCTGGGCGCGCTGCTGCTCAAGCGCCTGCAGCTTGTCCAGGGCCTGGCCGAAGCGCGCGTGGTCGGCATGCCCGGGGTCGCGCATGCTGGCCGGCGCCACCGGTTCGGCCCGACCCGGTGCTGCCGGCGGGGTGCCAGCCTTGACCGCGTTGGGGGCGTCGACCTGCGCCAGGGTCTTCCGGCCTGCCTTGCCATCGTCGTCGAGGCCGTTGTTGGCCTGGAACTGCTTGACCGCTGCGACCGTGTCCTTGCCATACACGCCATCGGCATGCAGCGGCTTGCCGTCGGCCCCCGCGTAGCCCAGCGCCGCCAGCTTGCCCTGCAGGGCCTTGACCTCATCACCACGTTCGCCCTGCTTGAGCACGCCATCGGCCATCGGTGCCTGCTGCGCACTGCGCGCGGCCTGCGCGGCCTCGGGGCCCTGCGCGTGGACCTTGCCGCCCAGGGTGATGCGGTCATTGAGCATGTCGCCCAGATAACGCCGATACTGGTCCGGTTCGACTTCGATGTGCGCGTGAACCGCCCCCGGCGAGCCCACGTCCGACTGCCGCACCAATGGCGCACCATACTCCACGAAGTCCCCGTTCTTGTACGGAATGGATCCGCGTGCACCGTGCAGCACTTGGCCCACCAGTTCGCGGCGAGGATCGCCGACCGGGTGGCTGTAGATGCTGATGGAGTTGGTGCCATCGTTATTGAGATTTACGTAGCCGGCCACCGGGCTGGGAATCATCACGCCACGCCCGCCTGACGGATTCGTGAGGATCAAGTCTTTCTGTACCAGGGGAATGCCGTTGACGTCGCCACGCCTGCGCACGGCCTCCAGCTCGCCCTCGACCATTTCCGCGGTACGGTCGACTCTACTGGCATCGCCAGCACGAACCGCGGCGGCATTAGTGTTGGGGTGGTGGATCTTCAGTTCGCGGAACGCTTCTTCGCCGCTGATCCCATGGCGCAGGGTGCGGTTGCTGCCGCCATTGCCGAACGGCTCCACTATCGAGATGCGCTCGCCGCCGGGTGCGGCGGCGGCAGGCCCGCTGTGGCGTTCGGGTGCAGGTGCCGCGGCCGGTGGTGCAGCAGGCGCAGCGGGTGCGGACGGTGTCGGCGTTGCAGCGCGTTGCTGTGCCGCTTCGGCCTGGATCGCACTGCGCGTGCCTGCGTCGGCCGTGCCAGTGGCCGGCAGATGGTGCTGCCGCTGGAAGGTATTGAGGGCGTGCTGGCTCCCTGCCCCCAGGTAACCATCGGCAGTAATCGCTTTGCCCCGTGCATCGGTCAGCCCCAATGCCGCCATGTCAGCCTGCAGCGCGCGCGCCTCGCGGTCGATCGCGCCAAGCGTTGCCGGCCCGGCCTTGCCATCCACCGGGGTCAGGCCATGATCACGCTGGAAGGCTTCGACGGCCTGCCGGGTAGTGGAATTGAACTGTCGGTCGGCATGGATGGCCTGCGCGCCTGCGCCGCCATAGCCCAGTGTGTGCAGGTTGTGTTCCAGCTTTTCCACCGCGCGGCCGCTGGAGCCTTCCTTCAGGACCTGCGGCCCTCCCACGCCATGCCCATTCGGACGCGTCTGTTCCAGCGCGATCCTGATGTCCGGGTCGCTGGCTTCGTCAGCGGGCGCGAAGTCGCTGCGGCCGACCTTCAGATGCGCCCGATCCATCTCCACCGAGTGGCGGGAATAAGCGTCTTCATAGCCGGCGGCGACGTCGGCGGCCGTCAGCCCGGCATAGTATTTCCTGTCCTGGCGTATCTCGGCGGCCTTGTCACGCAGGTCCTGGTAGTCGCCGCCCCGCTTGAGCACGGCCTCCAGCTGCGGCAACGTGCCGGGCAACTGGTTGGCGGACTTGGCAATCAACGCGATCGCTTCAAAGCGCTTGTCTTCGGCAATGGCACTGCCATGCTTGTCAAGCATGGTCATGGCGATACGGGTGGCGTTACGCACCTGCGGGTAGTCAACGTGAGTGTGAATCCACTGCTTGCCTTCGGGTGAACCGGCCCAGGCATTGATGCTGTCACGGGTGGGGACGTCGATGAAGCGGATCGACGATCGCTTACCCTGACCATCACCGTGGCTGAGCAGGTCCGCACGCAGGTCGGCGCGGTCGTTGCTGAAGGGAAGCCGGTGGGACTTGGCGTAGGCACTGGCCTGGTCGATGATTGCATCCACATAGGTGGTCTCGCCGGGCTTCAGCGCACGCTCTTGCGTAGCACCCAGTGGCCATTCGCCACGCTGACCCAAGTCAACTTGGATCGTGCCCAGCGAGTAGCCGCTATTGGCGGCCACCGCACTCACCGTGCCCCATTCCGGCTCGTCCAGTCCTTTGGTGATGCCGGCAATGCTGAGGTGGTATGACGAACCGCCCCCTTCGGTACCGCGTCCCACAGCAAAAAAAACTGCACCGGCGGTGGCGTCGAGATTGCGGGTATCGATGTTGTTTGGCATGACTTACTTCCTTGTCATTGAAGGGACACCGGGCTTCACCTTACGGGCTGGTCAACCGCAAGTAGCTTTCCAGCTGGTCGGCGCGTGAGCGTAGTCGCTCGATATCGTTGAATTTCTGCTGCAGGTTGCCTGCTTGCGATTCCTCATAAAGCCCAGCTTCCAGTTCGTCATCGCGCTCACGCAGCTGAAGCCATGCCCGCTGCGCAGCCAGCAGCCGGGCTTTGGCAGCGGCGTCAAGGCGCCTCTGCAACTGCTGGTACACCTGATTCAACCGACGGTCTTGCCGATCCGACTCACTGGACAGGCAGGCCGCCTGCTCGATGGCACCCTTCGCCTGCTGCGCACACGACTGGTAGGCTGCGCTCAAAGTTGGGGACGCATGGGCCTGGCATACGCCCAGGATCGCCATCACGGCCACACTGACCAGAAACCTGCCCACCATCTTCTGCTGCCTACCGATCAGAGCCCTGCTGCGATGCTCATGTTGCGGCATCATCATGGGGCCAGCACGCGCTTCTGCAGCTCCAGCGCACGGTTCGCGTAGCGATTGATGAAGCATGACTGTGCATCCGACGCCTGGCCCACGCTGTCGGTGGCCGGGCTGCAGCGCTTATCGGTATCTTCAGCCCAGTGCGCTTGCTCGTCCATCCAGCGGTCCTTGGCTGGGCCATCGGGGCCGTCCATCAGCCGCGCAACTTGAGCTTCCAGCAGCGTCTTGTGGTGGGCGAGTTCAGCTGCATCGCAGGCTTCCAGCTGGTCGTCCATGCCACGGGCGTCCTGCACGCAGCGCGTGTATTCCGGACGCAGCGTTGCCTGGGTGTACGAGGTATCCGGCGGCGCGCTCTGTGCCGACAATTGATCGGCACGATTGGCGACACGGAACAGGCGGCATTCCTGCGCGCGCTGCAGCTGTTGGACCTGGCCGTTGGAAGCCTGACGACAATAACGGTCCGTATCGCTGCGCCAGCTCGCTTGGGTCGCCTGGAACGAAGTTCTGGCAGCTGCGTCAAGCCCGTCCACCATCTTGCTGGTCGCCTTGGCGAGACGCCCTTCCTGATAGGCCAGCTCCTCCTTCCCGCAAGCCTGCAGTTTGCCCGCATCCTCGACGCCATCCACGCACCAGCCATAGGCGGGCCGCAGGCGACCTTCGGAATAGGATGCATCCGGGTACCCAGAGGACTCTGCGGATGCTCCACTGGAGGAAGCCGGCGACGATGCTGTGGTAGCAGCCGTTTCGGCCGATGCCTGGGACGACGGCGCTTGGCATGCAGCAAGCGCCAAGCACAGGGCCAGCACCTTCCAATGCCCACGTCCACGGCCGATCCGTCCATTGCGCTCAAGCGCACCCGTTGCCTGCATTGCCTGCGTCTCCCTTGCGTGTCGCCAGCAGATGCCGGCAAGGAGGGACCGTCCATCGGCCCCATCACGTGGACAATGCTACGACAGCGCAGATTTCAGATGCCTGACTGAATTCAGAATGTGTGCACCCGATCGCAGCCGCTTTGGCCCGGTCCCGCGCGGATTGCGGCGGCGGTGTCGGAAGGGCACGCACGACCGGCCCAGTGGGGCGCGGCGGCGCTCTACAATCGCTCCATGGCCGCCGATCGTCCGCAGTTCTTCGACTCCACCACCGAACAGGGCGTACTGCGCCTGTCCATCGCCGCCTCATTGCTGCTGGCTGCCGCTGCGGTGGTATTCGGTCTTCTGGCCAATTCCTCGCTGATCATCTTCGATGGCATCTACGGCCTGATCGATGTAGTGATGACCTGGCTGTCGCTGCTGGTCGCGCGTCTGATCGCGCTTTCAACCAGCACCGACGCGCTGCAGTCGCGGCTCAACCAGCGCTTCACCATGGGCTTCTGGCACCTGGAGCCGATCGTGCTGGGGGTGAGCGGCACGCTGATGATCGGTGCGGCGCTGTATGCGCTGGTCAATGCGGTGGATGCGCTGATGTCCGGCGGCCGCCACATCGCGCTCGGCCCGGCCATCGCCTTCGCCGGGTTGTCGATCGTTGGCGAAGGTGCGCTGGCCGGGTTCATCCTGCGCGCCAACCGCCGCATCGGTTCGGAGTTCATCGCGCTGGACGCGAAGAACTGGGTGATCGCCGCCAGCATGTCGGCCTGCTATCTGCTGGCCTTCCTCGGCGGCGTGCTGGTGCGCGGCACCTCGCTGGCCTGGGTCGGGCCGTACATCGACCCGGCCATCCTTGCCTTCGTCTGCGTGCTGGTGATGATCGCCCCACTCGGTACCGTGCGCCGGGCGCTGGCCGGCATCCTGCTGGTCACTCCGCCGGAACTGCAGGCGCACGTGGACGCGGTGGCACGCGCGATCGTGGCCAAGCATGGCTTCGTCGAGCACCGCAGCTACGTGGCCCAGGTGGGGCGTGGCGAACAGATCGAACTGTTCTTCGTGGTGCGCGAGGACGACCCGCCGCGGCCGCTGGTGGAATGGGACAGGCTGCGCGACGAGATCGGCGATGCGCTGGGCGAAGCCTCGCCCGACCGCTGGCTGACCATCATGTTCACCACCGACCGCGAATGGACGATCTAGGCAAACAGGACGATCGATCAAGTTTTTCGTACGCGTTGCAACCCATCGTACGCGGAAAGCGGGCAAAGTAGGCTCCAACGCAACACCCACCCACCCACCCACTGACCAGGAGCATCCCGATGTCCATCGAAAAGGTTCTGTACACCGCCCAGGCAACCTCCACCGGCGGCCGCGAAGGCCGTTCCGTCTCCTCCGACAACGTGCTGGACATCCAGCTGTCGACCCCGCGCGAGCTGGGCGGCGCCGGTGGCCCGGGCACCAACCCGGAACAGCTGTTCGCCGCTGGCTACTCGGCCTGCTTCCTGGGTGCGCTGAAGTTCGTGGCCGGCCAGGCCAAGGTCGCGCTGCCGGCCGACACCACCGTCACTGGCAAGGTCGGCATCGGCCAGATCCCGACCGGCTTCGGCATCGAGGCCGAGCTGACCATCAACGTGCCAGGCGTGCCGCGCGAGCAGGTGGAAGAACTGGTGCAGAAGGCGCACATCGTGTGCCCGTACTCCAACGCCACCCGCGGCAACATCGACGTGACGCTGGTCGTGGCCTGATGCAACGGGGTCAGAGCCCTTTCGCGTTGCGAGAGGGATCCGACCCCAGGGAACCCACCCCAAAAAAATGGGCGGATGCCGGTCGGAACCGAACATCCGCCCATCCCACCTTCGTTGTCCCACAGGGGGGCATGAGGTTGCCGGCCAGCGGCCGGCACTACCAGGTCACTTTTCGCTGGTGATGAGCTGCACGACGCTGGAGAAATCCAGCTTGCCGCGGCCGGCCTGGTGGTTCATCGAGTACAGGTTGCGCGCCACTTCGCCCAGCGGGATCGAGGCGCCGACGCTCATCGCCGCTTCCACCGCCAGGCCCATGTCCTTCAGCATCAGATCGCTGCCGAAGCCACCGCTGTAGCCACGCGAGGCCGGCGCATTCTCCAGCACGCCCGGCCACGGGTTGCACACCTCGGTGGCCCAGCTGCGGCCGGTGCTGACCGCCATCATCTGCGACAGTACCTTCGGGTCCAGGCCGTGCGCCACGCCCAGTGCGATGGCTTCACCGGTCACCGCCATGATCACGCCCAGCGCCATGTTGTTGCACAGCTTGGCGACCTGGCCGGCACCGCTGGCGCCAACGTGGAAGATGTTCTTGCCCATCGCCTGCAGCACCGGGCGGGCGCGCTCCAGCGCGTCCTCCTCGCCACCGACGATGAAGGTCAGCGTGCCCGCCTGTGCCCCTGCGGTACCACCGGACACCGGTGCGTCGATCATCTGCAGGCCACGCGCGGCGGCGGCTTCCGAGACCTTGCGGGCGCTGGCCGGCGCGATCGTGCTGCAGTCGATGACCAGTGCACCGGCGGGGATCGCGGCAAGAATGCCGTCGTCGCCCAGGTACACGCCTTCGACATGACGGCTGGCCGGCAGCATCGAGATCACCACTTCGGCATCGGCCAGAGTGTCGCGCGCCGACGCGGCGGCGCTTGCACCGGCATCGACGGCGGCCTGCACCGCGGCCGGGACCAGATCGAACACGCGCACGCTGTGGCCGTTCTTGACCAGATTGGCGGCCATCGGGCCACCCATGTTGCCCAACCCGATGAATGCAATGCGGCTCATGCAAGGCTCCTTTCAACAAGGGGAGTGCCCAGGTCGGCCAGCGGATGCGCAGCGTCGGCCCAGGGGGAAGCGAAGAAGGTGTCGGCCCACGCGCCGGTGGCCTCGGCCAGGGTGGCCGGGTTCCACTGCGGATTGCGGTCCTTGTCGATCAGCAGCGCGCGGATGCCTTCGGCGAAATCACCGTGGGCGGCGCAATGCAGGGCGACGATGTACTCCAGGCGATAGATCGCGGCAAGGTCCTGGCCGGCACTGCGGCGCTGCAGTTCGTACGCCAACCGTGCCGAACCTGGTGCGCCGGCCGCAAGGGTCTTCTGAGCTGCCTGCAACCAGGCGTCGTCGGTCTGCAGGCCGGCAATGCGCGCAACGATGGCTTCAAGGTCATCGCCTTCGCACAACGCATCGACCTGCGCCGCGTGGGCCAGCAGTGGACCGGTGGCGGCATCGCTGGCATGCGACTGCAGCAGATGGGTCAGGCGTTCGTGGTTGTGCGCGGTGTCATTGGACCAGGCCACCTGCAGCAGCGCATCGAACACTGCACTGCGGCGTTCTTCGGCCACGTGCACGTCGGCCAGGCCGGCGTAGATGGCATCGCCCGGGTTGAGCAGCGCGCCGGTCAACGCCAGGAACAGCCCTCCCTTTCCGGGTACACGCGGCAGCAGCCAGCTGCCACCGACATCGGGGAACAGACCGACGGTGATTTCCGGGAAGGCCAGCTTGGAGCGCTCGCTGACCACGCGGTGGCTGGCGCCGGACATCAGGCCGATGCCACCGCCCATCACGATGCCATGGCCCCAGCACAGGATCGGCTTGGCATAGGTGTGGATGAGATGATCGACGCGGTATTCGACGTCGAAGAACTCGGCGGCGTAGTCGTTCCCGCGGATGTCGCTGCGGCCGGCCTCGCGGAAGGCGACCATGCTCTTGTACAGGCTGTGCAGGTCGCCGCCGGCGCAGAACGCCTTTTCACCGGCGCCCTGCAGCACCACCAGGGCGATGCCTTCATCGTCGGCCCAGGCATTCAACTGCTTCAGCAACAGATGCGCCATCGGCAGCGAGAAGCCGTTGAGCGTGCGCGGCGCGTTGAGCGTGGCGATGCCGATGCGCGTGCCATTGCCGGCCACGCGCTCTTCGAACAGCACCGGTGCGTCGTCGGCAGCGGTGTCGGTGCTCATGCGTTCTTCCACTGCGCGGTGCGCTTTTCCAGGAAGGCCGTCACGCCCTCGACCTGGTCGGCAGTGTCGAACAGGTCGACGAAGGCTTCGCGCTCGGCCACCAGCGCCGAGGCGTGGGTGCCGGTGCGGGTGGCCTGCACCAGGGTCTTGCAGGCGGCGATGCTGGTCGGGCTCTGCTTGCCAGCCTTCTTCGCCCATTCCAGCGCCAGTGCCTTGGCTTCGCCCTTGCCGACCTTTTCTTCGGCCAGGCCAATGCGCAGCGCGGTCTCGGCATTGATGCGCTCGCCCAGCAGGATCATGCGCTTGGCCCAGCCCTCGCCGACCAGGCGCGGCAGGTTCTGGGTGCCGCCAGCACACGGCAGCAGGCCGACGGTGGCCTCCGGCAGCGCGACCTGGGCGTGGTCTTCGATGATGCGCAGGTCGCAGGCCAGCGCGCATTCCAGGCCACCGCCCATGGCGTAGCCGTTGATCGCGGCGATCGACACGCCACGGAAACCGGACAGCGCTTCGAAGGCTTCACCGAAGCGGCGCGCGGCCTCACGTGCGGCGGCCTTGTCGCCAGAGGCGAACTGGTTGAGATCGGCACCGGCGGAGAAGAACTTCTCGCCCTCGCCAGTGATCACCAGCGCGTAGATGCCGCGGTCTGCGTTGAGCGCGCCGACCAGGTCGCGCAGCGCCGACAGGCTGTGCACGGTCCAGGTATGCGCCGGCGGGTTGTTCAGGGTGACCACGGCGGTGTGGCCATCGACCTCGACCTTCAGGCCCACGTGCTCCTGGGTACGCCAATCCTTCATCGCAGTTCCTCTTCGGTGTTGAGCAGGTGACGGGCAACGATCACCCGCATGATCTCGTTGGTGCCTTCCAGGATCTGGTGCACGCGGCAGTCACGCAGCAGGCGCTCGATCGGGTACTCGCGGATGTAGCCGTAGCCACCATGGATCTGCAGCGCTTCGTTGCAGACGTTGAAACCCGCATCGGTAGCAAAACGCTTGGCCATCGCGCACCACACGTTGGCATCGCTGGCACCGGCATCGAGCTTGCGCGCGGCGGTGTGCACCATCTGCCGCGCGGCCACCAGCTGGGTGACCATGTCGGCCAGCTTGAACTGCAGCGCCTGGAATTCGGCCAGCGCCTTGCCGAACTGGCGGCGCTCGCCCATGTAGCGGCGCGCGGCATCCAGCGCACCCTGCGCGGCGCCCAGCGAACAGGCGGCGATGTTGATGCGGCCGCCATCGAGCCCCTTCATCGCCAGCTTGAAGCCGCCGCCTTCCTCTCCCAGAAGGTGGCTGACCGGCACGCGGACGTTTTCGAAGGTGATGCCGCGGGTGGGCTGGCTGTTCCAGCCCATCTTCTCTTCCTTGCGGCCGAAGCTGATGCCTGGCAGGTCCGACGGCACCGCGATCGCGCTGACACCGCCGGCACCAGCACCGCCGGTACGCGCCATCACCACCAGCAGTTCGGTGGCCCCGGCGCCGGAAATGAAGGCCTTCGAGCCGTTCAGCACGAAATGGTCGCCCTCACGCACGGCGGTGGTCTTCAGCGAGGCCGCATCGGAACCGGCGCCCGGCTCGGTCAGGCAGTACGAGGCCAGCTTGTTGCCCGAAGACAGGTCGCTGCCCCAGTCGTCGCGCAGGGCCGGCTGGCCCCACGTGGACACCATCCACGAGGCCATGTTGTGGATGCTGATGTAGGCCGCAGTCGACGGATCGACGTTGGCGAGCTCCTCGATGACGACGGCGGCGTCCAATCGGCTCAGGCCGCTGCCGCCCACTTCCGGGTCCATGTACAGACCGCAGAAGCCCAGTTCCCCGGCCTTGGCGATCGCCTCGCGCGGAAAGATGCCCTCCGCATCCCATCGCGCGGCGTGCGGCGCCAGTTCGGCCAGTGCGAAGTCGCGCGCAGCCTCGCGGTACGCCTGCTGTGCTTCGTCCAGTTCCGTCGTCATCGAGTGGCTCATGGCTGCTCCTGCGCTTACTTCAGGCTGATCGTGGTGTTGACGCCGTGACTCAGCGTCTCGTCGTCGAACCAGCGCGCGGTGACCGTCTTGGTCTGGGTGTAGAACAGCACCACCTGCTTGCCGTACGGGCCCAGGTCGCCCAGCTTGGACGCGCGCGAACCGGTGAAGGAGAACAGCGGCACCGGCACCGGGATCGGCACGTTGATGCCGACCTGGCCGACGTCGATGTCTTCCTGGAACTTGCGCGCGGCGGCGCCGGACTGGGTGAACAGTGCGGTGCCGTTGCCGTTCGGATTGCTGTTGACCATCGCGATGGCGTCTTCCAGCGTGTCCGCTTCGAGGATGACCAGCACCGGCCCGAAGATCTCTTCCTGGTAGATGCGCATGTCGGTGGTGACGCCGGCAAAGATGGTCGGGCCGACGAAGTTGCCCTTCTCGAAGCCATCCACCTGCGGCTTGCGGCCGTCGAGCACCAGCTTGGCGCCCTGCTCCACGCCCGAGGCGATCAGGCCTTCCACGCGCTCGCGGGCGCTGCAGGAAATGACCGGGCCGACGTCGGTGCCGGACACGGTGCCGGCGCTGACCTTCAGCGTCTTGGCCTTTTCGACCAGGTCCTGCACCCAGCTGCGCGCTTCGCCGACCAGCACCAGGGTGGACGCGGCCATGCAGCGCTGGCCAGCGGCGCCGAAGGCGGCACCGACCATCGCGTTGAGGGTCTGTTCCTTGTTGGCGTCCGGCAGCACCACGGCGTGGTTCTTGGCGCCCATCATGCACTGCACGCGCTTGCCGGCCAGCGAGGCGCGGTTGTAGACGTGGGTACCGACGCGGGTGGAACCGACGAACGACACGGCCTTGATGTCCGGGTGGTCGCAGATCGCGTTGACCACTTCCTCGCCACCGTGGACGACGTTCAGCACGCCCTTGGGAATGCCGGCTTCCAGCGCCAGTTCAACCAGGCGCATGGTGACCATCGGGTCCTGTTCGGACGGCTTGAGGATGAAGGTGTTGCCGGTGGCAATGGCCATCGGGAACATCCACAGCGGGATCATCGCCGGGAAGTTGAACGGGGTGATGCCAGCGCACACGCCCAGCGGCTGCATGATCGTGTAGGTGTCCACGCCATTGGCCACGTTGTTGGCCAGCTCGCCCAGCTGCAGGTTGCCGATGGCGGCGGCGTGCTCGACCACTTCCAGGCCGCGGAACACATCGCCTTCGGCGTCCGGCAGGGTCTTGCCCTGTTCGGCGGTGAGGATGTGCGCCAGCTCGCTCATGTTTTCGCGGATCAGCTGCTGGTACTTCAGGAAGATGCGTGCACGGGTGCCGATCGGGGTCTTGCGCCAGGTCTTGAAGGCTTCCTTGGCGGCGGCGACGGCGGCGTCCACTTCGCTGGCAGTGGCGAACGGCACCTGGGCCAGCACGTCCTGGGTGGCCGGATTGATCACGTCCTGCCAGTGGGAGGTGGCCGATTCAACGAACTGGCCATCGATCAGCATGCGGATACGGGGCGCTGCAACAGTCATGACGACAATCCCACGGGGTGCGAAAGATGCTTGGCATTATTCACAGCACCCACCTCGATTTCCGGCCTGAATCCGCTTAATCTGGCCAATGCGCCCCACGATTCCTGTTAATTCTGTGAATTATTCAGCCCCCCAACGGCAACTTGGCCTGCGCCTGCTGCGGTTGCGCGAGCAGCGCGGCTACAGCCAGGCCGATCTGGCGCGCGCGCTGGGGCTGTCGGCCAGCTACCTGAACCAGATCGAGCGCAACAAGCGCCCACTGACACCGGCGGTGCAGAAGAAGCTGGGAGAGGTGTTGGGCGACGTTTCCTCGCTGTTCGATGACGATGAGCCCGCCGCCCTGCAGGAAGCGCTGGGCGAAACCCTGCGCGACCTGGGCCTGGCCGAGGTCAGCGCGACTGAGCTGCGCGCGCTGGCCGGCAACCTGCCGCAGGTCAGCCGGGCGCTGCTGGACCTGCACCGCCGCCACCTGGCGCTGCGCGAGCACGCCGCCGCACTGGAGTTCCAGCTGGGCGAGCCCGGCGCCGGCAGCACCCTGCCGGCCGGCGACCAGGTGCGCGAGTTCTTCAACCGCATGCACAACCACATTCCCGAACTGGACGAACTGGCCGAACGCCTGTTCGCCGAGTGGGGGCTGTCGCCCGGGCATGTGGCACCACGCCTGCGCCAGCTGCTGGCCGACCGCCACGGCGTGCTGGTGGAAGTGGCCGCGCTGCAGGCCGGGCGCGAGAAGCGCCAGTACGATGCGGGCACGCGACGGCTGTGGCTACCGGACTACCTGGAGCCGGGCCAGCAGGCGTTCCAGATGGCCGCCGAACTGGCCCTGCACGGCTACCTGCCGCAGATCGATGCGGTGGTGGCGCGTGCCGGCTTTACCGATGAGGCACGCATCGCGCAGGCGCGGATTGGCTTGTCGAATTACTTCGCCGGTGCGCTGGTGATGCCGTACATGCGTTTCCTGCGTGCGGCCGAAGCCAGCAGCTACGACATCGAGCTGCTGGCGCACCAGTTCGGCGTCGGCTTTGAAGCGGTCTGTCATCGGCTGAGCACCTTGGCACGGCGCAGCGCACCTGGCCTGCCGTTCTTTTTCATCCGCGTGGACCGTGCAGGCAACGTGTCCAAGCGCCATTCGGCCACCGATTTCCACTTCTCGCAGGTGGGTGGATCGTGCCCCCTGTGGATCGTCTACGAGGCGTTCAACCAGCCCGGGCGCATCCTCACCCAGACCGCGCGCATGCCCGATGGCCGCCGCCATTTCTGGCTGGCGCGGCAGGTCAGCAGTGGCCCGGTGGGCCATGGCCAGCCCCGCAAGACCTTCGCGGTGGCGCTGGGCTGCGATCTACAGCATGCCGAACGCCTGGTGTATTCGCTGGGGCTGGATGTGCAGAGCCCGGGCAACTCGGTGTCGATCGGGCCGGGTTGCCGGGTGTGCCCGCGCGAGGACTGCATGCAGCGCGCGTTCGCGCAGTTGCCGGGGCGATAGGGTTGGTTCGGCAGGGCTGCGCCCTGCACCTGCTTCAATCCAAGGCAACAGCAAAAGCAACAACGGGCTTTACGTGGGATGGCGGGGTGGGTCCGGTTGCGGGGGACGCCGTAAACCCGTCCTTGGGGGCTTGGCCGCGGCATCCATGCCGCGGACACCCCCGCAACCGGACCCACCCCGCCTTCGACAGTTTCCCGCTGCTGTGGGTGGGTGCCGACCGTTCGTCGGCACGCTGCTCTTGGTGGGTGTCGACCAAGGTCGACACGCTTGATCCACACATCGCGTGGATCTACTAAACCTTTCGTGCGTAGGCTGCATCCCATTGCAATGCCTGCCCATGGAGACACCCATGCCCCTGTTGCGCTCTTGCCTGGCCCTGCTGCTCGCTGCCACCGCCACACCGGCGTGGGCGACGTTCTCCATTGCCGCCTGCAACGAGGCCGGCGACTGTGGGGTGGCGGTGGCCACGCATAACCTGGCGGTCGGCGGCGTGGGCGTGCCGTGGGCGCAGGCGAAAGTGGGTGCGGTCGCCAGCCAGTTCGAAACCAACCCGACCTATGGGTCGAAGGGTCTGGAGTTGATGGCCAAAGGCCGCACGCCTGCGCAGGTGCTGAAGCAGCTGTTGGATGAAGATGGCAACTTCGATGGCACCACGCTGGCCGAGCGCCAGGTGGGGCTGGTCAGCGCACGCGGCGGCAATGCGCAGTACACCGGCGCTACCGCGCAGCAGGCGGATTGGGCCGGTGCGCAGGGCGAGGGCATGCTGAGCGTGCAGGGCAATGGTCTGGCCGGGTGGGAGGTGCTGGCATCGATGCAACGCGTCTTCGCCACCTCACGTGGGCCGCTAGCCGCGCGCCTGCTGGCGGCGTTGGAAGCGGGTCAGGCAGCGGGTGGTCAACGCAGCGGACAGTGGTCGGCGGCGCTGCTGGTGCGTACGCCCGGCGGCGACTGGCAGGACACCGACCTGCGCGTGGACGCTGACCCACGCGCGGTCGCAAGGCTGCGCGAGCTGTACGACATGCGCCTGTCCAACGAGGCGATCATCCGCGCCGAGCAGCGCTGGGAGAAAGGCGATGTGGCAGGGGCGCGTGCGGCACTGGCGACCTCGTTGTCGCTGGCCCATGGCTGGGACCGCACCTGGGCGCGCGCTGCGCGCCTGGCGATGCGGCAGGGGGATATCGCGCTGGCCCGCGAATACCTGGCCGGCCTGCGTGCGCTCAATCCGGGCTGGGTGAAGCAGGAGCTGGCGCTGCCGTTGTATGTACCCATGCAGGGTGATGCGGTGGTGGCGTCGTGGCGATGAGGCACCGCAGGGGTCAGATCGTGCCGACCAAGGTCGGCACCCACCAGAACAGTTCAATCGGCTGCGGCGGAGATCAGTAGATCGGCGTGACCTTCATCTGCGGCAGCGGGCGTGGTGCACCGTCAGTGAGGTCGGGGCCGAGGTCCTCCCAGGCACGTCCCTGCTCGACCATCAGCCCCCACAGTTGCTGCGAGGCCAGCCGCTTGTCTTCCGAGCCCAGCTTGTACGAGGGCGGTGACGGTTCACCGCGGGCGACCATCGAATACGCCGCGCGGTAAGCCAGCACCTGCTGCGCCGAATCATCGGTGCGCGCCACCTCCAGCGTGTAGCGCTGGTAGGCCGAGGCCAGGTTGCGCCAGCGGATCCAGTAGTGGTTCTCGAACGAGAACGAACAGAAACGCGCACCGGCCAGGCTGCCCTTGTCGGCGATGCGGGTCAGCACCTCCTGCGGCATGTCCAGGTTCATGCCACCCTCGTCGCCCTGCAGGCTGACGTGCACGATGCGGTCGCGATAGCCCGGTGCGCGTGCCTGCAGCAGGTCGCGCCAGTTCTGCATGGTCGCCACGACGGCGAACAGGAAGCGCCCCAGTTCGGCTGCGGCCAGCGGCGTGGCAATGGACTGGTAATGCCGTTGCCAGCCGTGGCGGTTTTCGGTGGGCAGGAACACCGCATGCTCCAGCGCCTGCCGGCTGCCGCTGCCCTGGCTCACTGCTTCGGCGTGCTGCGGATAGACCAGGTTGATGGCGAAGGTCGGCCAACGCGGCAGGGCGGCGTCGAACAGATGGATCGGGAAGTTGCTGCTGATGCCGCCATCGGAGAACCAGCAGATGCGGAAGGCGGTGATCACCGGGCCGCAGGCCTGCCCGGCACTGGTCAGCCCCTCCATGCTGTCGGCCACGTTGTGCTCCGGGTCGGCCGCAGGGGCGGTCGGTTCGCAGCGTCGTTCGCGGCGTGAGGGTTCATGCAGCGGCACCGCGCTGATCAGCAGCGGGAAGCTCAGGCTCATGCGCGTGGCCACCAGCACCGGCAGCTTCGGGCCCTGCGGCAGGTGGTAATAGTGCCGCCCGTCCACCTCCAGCGGCGGGCCGGCCTGGCTCACCAGCCACTGCACGACGCTGGCGGGGAACAGCTGTTCGAACTCCTCGCGCAGGAACCAGAACTGCGCGCCGCCCAGTGGCAGCGTGCGCGGCTCGTTGTGCGAGATGCAGGTGGTGATCATCTGCAGGCTGATCGCATGCGGGCTGACCGGCTCACCGGCATAGCGCGGCGCATCGTGCAGGTCGGCGAAGGTCAACGGTGCATCCAGCGGCTTGCCGGACAACTGCTGCAGGCACGCATGCAGCCACTCGGTCAATGCCGGCTTGCGTGCATCGCGACCGAGACCACTGCACAGGCCCAGCAGGTTGCGCCGCGCCACCCGTGCCACCCGCAGCACCGCGCCAGCGACGCCAGCCCCGTACGCGCACAGCAGTGACGGCAGCAGCGTCGCGGCCACCCCGCTCCAGCCACCGCCCCACCCGCCCAGCCCGAGCAGCAGCGCCAACGACACCAGCACTTCCAGCGGCGCGATCTCGAATACGGCGACGGCCAGGCACAGCAGCTTGTGCGGCAGGCTGGCATTGCCGGTCAGCACCACCAGCAGGCGATAGGCCGCGCGCGCGCCGCGCGCCGGCTGGAACAGGCTGTAGATGAACCCGCGCCGCGACAGCTGTGCCGACACCGCCGACAGCCCGCCATAGCCGGCGTCGCCCGCCAGCTGCTCGCCAGCCTGCATGCGGCGATCACCGCAGGCCGCCGCAGCCGCCACCGCTGCCGCAATGGCGCCGGCTGAAGTGCCGCCGATGCTCTTGAAACGATACTCGCGGGCCAGCGCCAGTACCGCATTGGGGTACACGATGCCGCTGGTGATGCCGCCTTTCATGACCAGATCGCAGTACTTGTCCGCCACTGTCTTGCCCCCGAGCATGCCGTCCGCCGCGTGGGTTGCAGTATGGCGCAGAGGCTTCTCAGGGCCTGAGAACAACGGCGCAGTCCGCGCACGCAATGCGCCGTTCAGCAGAAAGCGTGGCTGCAGGCTTGACCCGCCCGTCCATCGGCGTAGCATCTGCAGCAAGCCAAGGGACAGACCCGCGGCTGCCACAACGACATGAGGGATTCTCATGGAATTCGACTATCTCGTCTTCATCGGGCGATTCGAGCCCTTCCACAACGGCCACGCCGCCGTTGCCCGCCTGGCCCTGAGCCGGGCCCGCAAGCTGATCTTCCTGGTCGGCTCTGCCGATACCCCCCGCAGCCTCCGCAATCCCTGGACCGTGGCCGAACGTGCCGTGATGATCCAGGCGGCCCTCGACGGCCACGGCGACCGCCTGCTGATCCGCCCGCTGCGTGACCACCTGTACAACGAAGCACAGTGGATCGCCAACGTGCAGCGCCAGGTGGCTGACGCCCTGCGCAACGACGGCGCCGCCGCCGATGCCAGAGTCGGCCTGATCGGCATGGACAAGGATGCGTCCAGCTACTACCTGCGCGAGTTCCCGCAGTGGCCGCTGGTGGACGTGCAGCACACCGCCACGCTGTCGGCCACCGAACTGCGGCGTTACCTGTTCGAGGCCGGCGACGTGGACTTCCACGGTGCATTGCTGATGCTGCGTGGCAATGTGCCGGCGCCGGTGTTCGACATGCTCGAAGCGTTCCGCAAGAGCGCGCCGGCCTATGCCCAGCTGGTGGCCGAGTACCGCTTCATCGAACAGTACAAGGCCGCCTGGAAGGATGCGCCCTACGCGCCGACCTTCGTCACCACCGATGCGGTGGTGGTGCATTCGGGCCACGTGCTGCTGGTGCGCCGCCGCTCGGAACCCGGCAAGGGGCTGTGGGCATTGCCCGGCGGTTTCGTCGGCCAGGAACAGAGCCTGCTCGACAGCTGCCTGCGCGAACTGCGCGAGGAAACCCGGCTGAAGATCCCGCTGCCGGTGCTGAAGGGGTCACTGAAGGGCCAGCAGGTCTTCGACCACCCCGACCGCAGCCAGCGCGGCCGCACCATCACCCACGGTTTCCACTTCGAATTCCCCGCCGGCGAACTGCCGCCGGTGCGCGGCGGCGATGACGCCGACAAGGCGCGCTGGGTACCGGTGAGTGAAGCCCTGGACATGGGCCCGCAGCTGTTCGAAGACCACCTGCACATCCTGGAGTATTTCCTCGGCCGCGGCTGACAGGCCCGGCCTCCCCACCGGCGGATAGACCGCCGGTGCCACCCGACGCGAAGGAGCTTCCGTCATGCACTACCTCGATAATCTTCTCCTCAACACCGACAGCTACAAGGCCAGCCATTGGCTGCAGTACCCCCCGGGTACCGATGCCACGTTCTTCTACGTCGAATCGCGTGGCGGCCTGCACGATCGCACGGTGTTCTTCGGCCTGCAGGCGATCCTCAAGGACGCGCTGGCGCGGCCGGTCACCCACGACGACATCGACGACGCTGCTGCGGTGTTCGCCGCGCATGGCGAACCGTTCAACGAGACCGGCTGGCGCGATATCGTCGACCGGCTTGGCGGCCACCTGCCGGTACGCATCCGTGCCGTGCCCGAGGGTTGCGTGGTGCCCACCCATCAGGCACTGATGACGATCGAGTCGACCGATCCGGCCGCGTTCTGGGTGCCGTCGTACCTGGAAACGCTGCTGCTGCGCGTGTGGTATCCGGTCACCGTGGCCACCATCAGCTGGCACGCACGGCAGACGATTGCCGCGTTCCTGCAGCAGACCAGCGACGATCCGCAGGGGCAGCTGCCGTTCAAGCTGCACGACTTCGGCGCGCGCGGTGTATCGAGCCTGGAATCGGCCGCGCTGGGCGGTGCCGCGCACCTGGTCAACTTCCTCGGCACCGATACCGTATCGGCCCTGTGCCTGGCCCGCGCGCACTATCACGCGCCGATGGCCGGCTATTCGATTCCCGCCGCCGAGCACAGCACCATCACCAGCTGGGGCCGCGAGCGTGAAGTGGACGCCTACCGCAACATGCTGCGTCAGTTCGGCAAGCCCGGTGCGATCGTGGCGGTCGTGTCGGACAGCTATGACATCTACCGCGCGATCAGCGAGCACTGGGGTACCACCCTGCGCGATGCAGTGATCGCCTCGGGCGCCACCCTGGTCATCCGGCCCGACTCGGGCGACCCGGTGGAGGTGGTGGCCGAAAGCCTGCGCCGGCTGGATGAAGCGTTCGGCCACGTGATCAACGGCAAGGGCTATCGCGTGCTCAACCACGTGCGGGTGATCCAGGGCGATGGCATCAACCCCGACACGATCCGCGCCATCCTGCAGCGCATCACGGGCGACGGTTACGCGGCCGACAACGTGGCCTTCGGCATGGGCGGCGCCCTGCTGCAGCGACTGGACCGCGACACGCAGAAGTTCGCGCTGAAGTGCTCGGCGGCACGGGTCGACGGTGAGTGGGTCGATGTATACAAGGATCCGGTCACCGATGCCGGCAAGACCAGCAAGCGTGGCCGCATGCGCCTGCTGCGCCGCCTGGATGACGGTAGCCTGCATACGGTGCCACTGCCGGCCAACGGCGACGACACCCTGCCGGTCGGCTTCGAGGACGCGATGGTGACCGTGTGGGAGAACGGGCGCCTGCTGCACGACCAGCGGCTGGACGACATCCGGGCCCGGGCGGCGGCGGGATGCTGAAGGCGTTTGCGGGGGTCAGGGCCCGGTGCGGGTCAACGAGGATCCGACCCCGGGCTTGACCCCTGCGGCCAACAGGTCCACCTTGCACACGCCGAAGGTATCCCTGCCGTGTCTGGATGGTGGCAGGGATTTAAACGGGAATCCGGTGAAGGCGCCTGGCGCGCCCATTCCGGAGCTGCCCCGCAGCGGTGAATGGAAACGAATCCTGCCAACAGCACTGGGCTCACGCCTGGGAAGCGGCAGGGAGTAGGTGGGCTGCGGCCCGTGTCCATCAGCCCGAATACCGGCCCCGGCCGGGGGACACGACCGTCCCCTGATTCGACCTGGACTCTCCGCGGGGAGGGTGCCGGGGCCGTCGCCGTCCTGCGCGCGCAGGCGGTGTGGCCGCGCGCGTCCTGTTCACGGTATCCGGCCAGCCCGCTTCCACGCCCTGACGCACCCGACGATGACCGAGTTCCAACGCCCCACCCTGACCCTGCCCGCCGACGGCAAGCGCCTGCTGCTGCATTCATGCTGCGCGCCCTGTTCCGGCGAAGTGATGGAAGCGATCACCGCCTCCGGGATCGACTACGCGATCTTCTTCTACAACCCGAACATCCACCCGGTGAAGGAGTACGAGCTGCGCAAGCAGGAGAATATCCGCTTCGCCGAGCAGCACGGCATTCCGTTCATCGATTGCGACTACGACACCGACAACTGGTTCAGCCGCGCACGCGGCATGGAGAACGAACCCGAGCGCGGCATCCGCTGCACGATGTGCTTCGACATGCGTTTCGAACGCACCGCGCTGTACGCGCACGAACACGGCTACGACACCATCAGTTCGTCGCTGGGCATCTCGCGCTGGAAGAACATGGCGCAGATCAACGACTGCGGCATTCGCGCCGCCTCGCGCTATGAAGGCCTGCAGTACTGGGACTACAACTGGCGCAAGGGCGGCGGTGCCAGCCGCATGATCGAGATCAGCAAGCGCGAGCAGTTCTACCAGCAGGAGTACTGTGGCTGCGTGTACTCGCTGCGCGATGCCAACCGCCACCGCCGCGAGAACGGCCGCGAGCGCATCAGGATCGGCCTGCTGTACTACGGACAGGACGCTGGGACGCCGCAGGGCGATTGACGTGTGCGCATGGGGCGGCCACGCTGGTCGCCCCTTCTGTTGTACCGGAACTGCCATGACCGCCCTGCCCGCCGATGTCGCCCTGCTGGTGATCGACCTGCAGCCGGACTTCATGCCCGGGGGCGCCCTGGCCTGCGACCAGGGCGATGCGCTGGTGGCCCCCATTGCCGGACTGTTGGCGCAACGCCGCTACCGCACGGTGGTGGCGACCCAGGACTGGCACCCGGCCGACCATGCCTCGTTCGCCAGCCAGCACCCGGGCCAGCGTCCGTTCGAGACCATCCTGCTGCATGCGCAGCCGCAGACCCTGTGGCCCGACCACTGCGTGCAGGGCAGCGCCGGTGCCGCCCTGCATCCGGGCGTGGACTGGACTGCGGCCGACCTGATCCTGCGCAAGGGCACGCGCCAACAGGTGGATTCGTACAGCGCTTTCCGCGAGAACCACGGCCCCGAGGGCGGGCGCCCGGCCACCGGCCTGGCCGGCTGGCTGCATGAGCGGCGCATCCGCGAAGTGCACGTGTGCGGCCTGGCCCGCGATTACTGCGTGCTGTGGAGCGCGCAGGACGCGGTGAAGTCCGGCTTCCGGGTGAAGTTCCTGTGGGACCTGACCCGGCCGGTGACCGAGGCCAACGACGCGATGGTGCGCGAGGCGCTGGGCAAGGCGGGAATCGCGATCGCCTGACCCACAACGGTAGTGCCGGCCGCTGGCCGGCTACCTGCGGATGTCGCCTCTGCCGCTTGCAGGGGCCCGGCCAAGGGCAACACAATGAGCCATCCAGCCCTCCAATTACGCCCCCCTACAGATCGCGGGACGGCCGAACCGGGGGCTTTTCATTGGATGAATGCAGGAAGGCAAGGGTATGCCAACGGCGATTCTCATCGATGGTGGTTACTTCGTTAAGCGGTTCCGCCGTATCGAACCTCACAACGCCAACAACGCCGAACGTGCCGCGGAAGTAGCCCATCGGTGGGCACTCGCGCACCTGACCTCCTCAGGTTGTCAGCGACGGCAACTCTATCGGATCTTCTTCTACGACTGTCCGCCCCTGCAGAAGCGAATGCACAACCCGATCTCGGGCACCTGCATCAACTATGCGCGCTCACCCGAGGCGCTCTTCAGAATCGATCTGCACGAAACCCTGAAACAGAAACGCAAAGTGGCACTGCGCCTTGGTCACCTCGCGGATTCCAGTTCGTGGACAACCGATTCCCGAACGCTCGATGCACTTCTGAAAGGCAAGCGCTCATTCTCCACGCTCCTGCCCGAGGATCTGCACCCGGAAGTCAGACAGAAGGGCGTGGATATGCGCATCGGCCTGGACATCTCCTCGCTTTCCCTCAAACGACAAGTCCGTCAGATTGTTCTGGTCGCTGGTGATGCCGACTTCATCCCCGCTGCCAAGCTCGCGCGACGCGAAGGCGTGGACTTTGTCCTGGACCCCATGTGGTCTCCGATACCCCAAGGCCTTCTGGAGCATATCGACGGTGTTCGCTCCACCTGCCCCAGGCCTGCGAACAGGAAGGAAGGGAAGGCAGTGATCGAACATGCGATGGTGGGTGCAACCCGACCCTAGCGGAACACCACCGTGCGGTGCCCGTTGAGCAGGATGCGGTGCTCCACATGGCGGCGCACGGCACGCGCCAGCACCAGCGATTCGGTATCACTGCCCAGCCGCACCAGCTCGCGCGGCGCCATCGCGTGGTCCACCCGGGCCACGTCCTGTTCGATGATCGGGCCTTCGTCCAGATCCTCGGTCACGTAGTGCGCGGTGGCACCGATGATCTTGACCCCGCGCGCGTGTGCCTGGTGGTAGGGCTGCGCGCCCTTGAAGCTGGGCAGGAAGCTGTGGTGGATGTTGATCGCACGGCCGGCCAGCGCGCGGCACAGCGTGGGTGACAGGATCTGCATGTAGCGCGCCAGCACCACCAGGTCGATGCGCTCGCGCTCGACCAGATCGATGATCTGCTGCTCCTGCACCGCGCGCGTATCGGCGGTCACCGGCAGGTGGTGGAACGGCACCTGGTAGGAGCCGGCCAATGGCGCGAAGTCGGCGTGGTTGGACGCCACCGCCGCGATGTCGACCTTCAGCTGGCCGCTGTGGGCGCGGAACAGCAGGTCGTTGAGGCAATGCCCCTGTTTGCTGACCAGCACCAGCAGGCGTGCGCGGCGGCGGCCATCGTGCAGCTGCCAGTCCATGCCGAAGTCCTGGGCGAGCGTGGCCATCGCGGCGTGCACGGTCTCCAGCGGCAGGCCAGCGTCACGGTCGAAATGCACGCGCAGGAAGAAGCGGCCGCTTTCCTCGTCGCCGAACTGCTGGGCGTCAAGGATGTTGCAGCCGTGGTCGAACAGCAGGCCGGACACGCGATAGACGATGCCGGTACGGTCGGGGCAGGACAGGGTGAGGATGGAATCGGGGCGCATCGCCACAGTGTAGGGCAGCATCCTGCCCAGCGGCGGGATGATCGCCGATGCAGCCGAACCGATGGGTTCAGTCCCAAGCGATACTTGGCCTCCATCGTGGCAAGCTGGTTGGTCATGAACCTGTTGCAACTGATCCGCAGCTTCACCCGCACCGCAGAGACCGGCAGCATTGCCGCCGCGGCCCGCATCCTTGGCATCAGTGCCACCGCAGTCGGGCAGAACATCAACCGGCTGGAGGCGCATCTGGGCGTACGGCTGCTGAACCGCAGCACGCGCCAGCTGGCGCTCAGCGAAGCCGGGGCGCTGTACCTGGCGCAGGTGCGCCACATCGAGGCCGACCTGGCGCGCGCGCAGGCGATGGTCACCTCCGGCGACATCGAACCGGCTGGGCCGCTGCGCATCGCCTGCAGCAGTGCGTTCGGCCGCCATGTGCTGGCGCCGTTGCTGCCTTCGCTGCAGCAGCGCTACCCGCAACTGCAGCTGGAGCTGCGCCTGACCGACCGCGCCGTGCAGCATGGCCCGGAAGCGGTGGATGCCAGCATACGCATCGGGGCCCAGCTGGAGGACGGGGTGGTCGCGCGGCAGCTGGCGCGTGTTCCGTTCGTGTTCTGCGCCTCGCCGGCCTACCTGAAGGGCCATGGCACGCCGCAGGAACCCGCTGAACTGGGTCGCCATCGCGGGCTGCTGCACCGCTTTCCCACCGATGGCCGGCCATTGCGCTGGGGCCTGCTGAAGGACGGCCAGCGTGTGGACGCTGCGCTGCCGCCCAGCATGGTCTGCGATGACATCGATGCGCTGGCGTCGCTGGCGGTGGCCGGTGCCGGCATCACCCGGCTGGCCGCGTTCGTGGCCGAGCCGTACCTGCGCGATGGCCGCCTGCAGGCAGTGTTCGGCGCCGACAGCGCGTGGCGGCCGGAACCGATGGACGTCTATTTCTGCGTCAGCGACCGCCGCGACTTCACCGCCAAGATCCGCGCGCTGTTCGAACACCTGCGGGCCGGCATGGCGCCGGCCTGGCGGGTGTGAGCCTCAGCGCGCCTTGAACACGCCGCGTGCCTCGCGCGGCTCGCAGCGCATGTACTGCGGCGCCGCGTCCACGCTGTCACGCAGGGCAGCGGCGGCATGCCACGGCCAGCGCGGGTCGTAGAGAATGCCGCGCGCCAGCGCCACGGCATCGGCGTGGCGATGGCGCAGGATCGATTCAGCCTGCTCGGGCTCGGTGATCATGCCCACCGCGATGACCGGCATGCGCACCTTTGCCTTGATCGCCGCCGCGAACGGCACCTGGTAACCGGGGCCGACGGTGATCTTCTGGCGCTCGTCCAGGCCGCCGCTGGAGACATGCAGGACGTTGCAGCCGCGCGCGTCCAGCACCTGGGCCAGTGCTTCGCTCTGCACCAGGTCCCAGCCACCCTCGACCCAGTCGCTGGCGGAAATGCGCACGCCCACCGCGACCTTGTCCGACACCGCCGCGCGTACCGCGTCGAACACTTCCACCAGCAGGCGCAGGCGGTTCGGCAGCGAGCCGCCATAACCGTCGGTACGGTGGTTGCTCAACGGCGACAGGAACTGGTGCAGCAGGTAACCGTGCGCGGCATGCAGCTCGATCAGCTCGAAGCCCAGGCGCTCGGCACGCACCGCACTGGCGGCGAAGGCGGCGATCACTTCGGCAATGCCCGCCTCGTCCAGTGCCTGCGGCGCCGCATCGGCGGCGTGGAACGGCAGCGGCGACGGCGCCACGGTGGCCCAGCCACGCGCATCATCGGCCGCCAGCTGGCCACCGCCGTCCCAGGGGCGGGCGGTGGATGCCTTGCGGCCGGCATGGCCCAGCTGGATGCCCAGCGGCATCGGCGACCAGCGGCGGACGCTGGCCAGTACCTGTGCCAACGCGGCCTCGGTGCCGTCGTCCCACAGCCCCAGGTCGGCCCAGCTGATGCGGCCGCGCGGTTCGACCGCGGTGGCTTCCAGGATCAGCAGGCCGGCGCCGGACTGCGCCAGGTTGCCCAGGTGCATGGCGTGCCAGTCACTGGCGCGGCCGTCTTCGGCGGAGTACTGGCACATCGGCGCGATGACGATGCGGTTGGACAGGGTCAGGGGGCCGAACGAGATCGGCGAGAACAGCTGGCTCAAGACAGGAATGCACGACGTAGGGGATGCGTATTGCACCGCTGCGTGGCTCCCGGATCAACCATCTGGATGGATCGCTGTTTCGCGGGGACGGGTTGTCGGTAGAGTCGACTGACAGTCGACTCTACCCAGCCGGTGGCTCGATAACCGACGCCAGCGCCTCGGCGCAGTCCCGCTCGTCCTTGAACTGCAGCAGGTCGTCGGCACGGGTGCGGCCACGATTCACGGCGGCCACCGGCAGTCCGGCCCTGGCGGCCGCCTGCACGAAGCGGAACCCGGAGTAGACCATCAGCGACGAGCCCACCACCAGCACGGCGTCGGCCTGCTGCAGGTGATCGTGCACTGCCGCCACGCGGTCGCGTGGCACGTTCTCGCCGAAGAACACCACATCCGGCTTCAGCAGGCCGCCGCAGTACGCGCAATCGGGTACAACGAAGCCGGAGAAATCAGCCTCCAGGTCGGCATCGCCGTCCGGCGCGATGCCGGCCTCCAGCGTGTCCCAGCCGGGGTTGGCGTCCAGCAGGCGCTGCTGGAACGCCCCGCGATCGCTGCGCCGCTCGCAGCCCATGCAGCGCACCTGATCCAGGCGCCCATGCAGGTCGATCACCGTGTGGCTGCCGGCACGCTGGTGCAGGCCATCCACGTTCTGGGTGAGCAGCAGCTGCAGTTTGCCGCGGCGCTCCAGCGCGGCCAGGGCGTGGTGGGTGCCGTTGGGCCGGGCCAGGCCGAAGCGCGGCCAGCCCAGCAGGCTGCGCGCCCAGTAGCGCTGGCGGGTGGCCACCTCGCCCATGAAGGCCTGGTAGGTCACCGGCGGGGTGCGCTTCCACTGGCCGTCGGTGTCGCGGTAATCGGGGATGCCCGAGGCGGTGCTGCACCCGGCGCCGGTCAGCACGAACAGGCGCTGGGCGCGGTCGATGAAGTCGGTCAGCGGCGAGGTCATGGCTGCCAGATGGGGGCGCCGCGGCGCCCCTGCAAGCGCCGGTTCAGCCGGCGTGCTCAGGCGGCCGGCAGCGGCGGTACCGCGATCGGGTGGCCTTCCTCGTCCAGTGCGATCATCACGAAGTGGCCGCGGGTGCACAGCTTGCGCTCGCCGCTGTGCAGGTCTTCGGCGACCAGTTCCACCTCCACCTTCATCGAGCTGCGGCCGACCTCGACGATGCGGCCGATGGTTTCCACCATCTGGCCGATGCGGATCGGCAGCTTGAAGTCGACCTGGTCGCTGCGCGCGGTCACCACGGTACGGCGCGAATAGCGGGCGGCGGCCAGGAACGCGGCCTTGTCCATCCATGCCAATGCCTGGCCACCGAACAGGGTGCCGAGATGGTTGGTGTGGTTGGGGAAGACGATTTCAGCCATGCGCACTTCGGTGGGCGGCACGGTCTCGGGGATCGGGGTCATGGGGGTGCTTCGGTGTGGGGTGCGGCAATTTTAAGCCAGGCCCCGTGCAGGCAGCGCTACACTGCGCCACGCCCACCGCCAGGACCGCCCATGCCCGCCACTTCCGACCTGCTGGCCTTCGCGCTGGTTTCCCTGGCCATGGTGCTGACGCCCGGGCCGAACATGATCTACGTCATCTCGCGCTCGATCTGCCAGGGGCCGATGGCTGGCCTGATCTCGTTGGGCGGGGTGGCGCAGGGCTTCGTGTTCTACATGCTGTGCGCGGCACTGGGCATCACTGCCCTGCTGATGACCGTGCCGTTTGCCTACGACGCGCTGCGCATCGGTGGCGCGCTGTACCTGCTGTACCTGGCGTGGCAGGCGCTCAGGCCCGGCGGCCGTTCGCCGTTCGCGGTGCGCGAGCTGCCGCAGGACAGCCCGCGCAGACTGTTCACGATGGGCTTCCTGACCAATCTGCTGAACCCGAAAGTGGCGGTGATGTACCTGTCGCTGCTGCCGCAGTTCCTGCATCCGGACAGCGAAGGCAGCGTGCTGCTGCAGTCGATCGTGCTGGGCTCCACCCAGATCCTGGTCAGCGTCAGCGTGAACGGCATCATCGCGCTGACCGCCGGCAGCATCGCCGGCTTCCTGGCCGCGCGCCCCACCTGGCAGACGGTGCAGCGCTGGCTGATGGGCACGGTGCTGGCCGGGCTGGCGGTACGCATGGCGGTGGAAGGGCGGCGCTAGCCGCGCCTTGTAGCGTCGAGCCATGCTCGACTGCTGTCAGCGAAGACCAATCGAGCATGGCTCAACGCCACAGAAACGAAAAACCCCGGCATTGGCCGGGGTTTCTCGTTGCGACAGGCCTGACCGGTCCTATCAGAAGTTCATGTCGAAGGCGACTTCGCCCTGCACGCCGACCTGGTAGGCCGAGACGCGGCGTTCGAAGAAGTTGGTCAGTTCCTGCACGTCCTGCAGTTCCATGAACGGCAGCGGGTTGCGCACGTTGTACTTCTTTTCCATGCCCAGCTTGGCGAAGTGCTGGTCGGCGCAGTGCTGCAGGTACTGGCGCATGTCGCGGGTCGAGATGCCGGCCACGCCGCCGGACAGCACGTCCTCGGCGAACTGCACCTCGCACTCGATGGCTTCGGCCAGCATGTCGTAGACCTGCTGCTTCATCTCGTCATCGAACAGGTCCGGCTCTTCCTCACGCACGACGCGCACCGACTCGAACGCGAACTCCATGTGCGCGCTCTCGTCGCGGAACACCCAGTTGGTGCCCGAAGCCAGGCCCGGCAGCAGGCCGCGCGAACGGAAGTAGTACACGTAGGCGAAGGCAGCGAAGAAGAACAGGCCTTCGATGCAGGCGGCGAAGCAGATCTGGTTGAGCAGGAACTGGCGACGCTGCGCGCGGGTCTCGATGCGGGTCAGGTCCTGGATCGAGTCGATCCACTTGAAGCAGAAATCGGCCTTCTTCTTGATCGAGTCGATGTTCTCCACCGCCGAGAACGCCTTGGCGCGCTCTTCCGGATCCGGCAGGTAGTTGTCGAGCAGGGTCAGGTAGAACTGCACGTGCAGTGCTTCTTCATACAGCTGGCGCGACAGGTACATGCGCGCTTCGGGCGCATTCAAGTGCTGGTACAGGTTCAGCACCAGGTTGTTGGACACGATCGAATCGCCGGTGGCGAAGAACGCGACCAGGCGGTGGATCAGGTGGCGCTCACCCGGCGACATCTTGCTGTGCAGGTCGGTGATGTCGATCTGGAAGTTGATCTCTTCCACCGTCCAGGTGTTCTTGATCGCGTTCCGGTACATGTCATAGAACTGCGGGTAGCGCATCGGGCGCAGGGTCAGTTCAAAACCGGGATCGAGCAGCATCTGCTTGGGCTTGTCGGCCATGGGTGTTTCCTTGAATTCCTGGGTGAGCCACCGGGCATGGCCCGGTGCTACCGTGGGTGATGATCGTTGGCCGGGGTTGCCGGCCAGCGGCCGGCACTACCGCGCGGCGGTGCCGCTGTTACTGGCAGGCCTCGCAGGCTTCCGGGTTTTCCAGCGAGCAGGCGATGGCTTCGTCCGGGCTGAACACCTTGGCCGGGGCCGCCGCGCTCACCGTGGTCTTGGCGATCTTGGTGGCCGGACGCGAACGCAGGTAGTAGGTGGTCTTGATGCCCTGCTTCCAGGCGTACATGTACATGGAGGACATCGCGCCGATGTTCGGGCTTTCCATGAACAGGTTGAGCGAGGCCGACTGGTCGATGAAGGCGCCACGCTCGGCGGCCATGTCGATCAGCGAACGCATCGGCAGTTCCCACGCGGTGCGATAGACCTCGCGCAGCGCTTCCGGGATCTGCGGGAGACCGGCGATGGAACCCTCGGCCAGCTTGATGGCATCGCGCATTTCCGGCGTCCACAGGCCCAGCTTCTTCAGCTCGTTGACCAGGTAACGGTTGACCTGCAGGAAGTCACCGGACAGGGTCTCGCGCTTGAACAGGTTGGACACCTGCGGCTCGACGCACTCGTAGCAGCCGGCGATCGAGGCGATGGTCGCGGTCGGCGCGATCGCGATCATCAGCGAGTTGCGCAGGCCGTGTTCCTTGATGCGCTCACGCAGGGCATCCCAGCGCGCGGTGTCTTCCGGCACCACGTTCCAGGCGTCGAACTGCAGTTCGCCGCTGGCGGCACGGGTGTCGTTGAACGACGGGTGCTTGCCGCGTTCCTGGGCCAGCTCGCAGGAGGTTTCCAGCGCATGGAAGTAGATCGCTTCGGCAATCTTCTTCGACAGGGCGCGGGCCTCGGCGCTGTCGAACGGCAGGCGCTTGCGGAAGAACACGTCCTGCAGGCCCATGCAGCCCAGGCCGACCGGACGCCAGCGCAGGTTGGCGCGGCGGGCGGTCTCGATCGGGTAGAAGTTCAGGTCGATGACACGGTCGAGCTGGCGCACGGCCAGGCGCACGGTCTCGGCCAGCTTCTCGAAGTCGAACTCGTTGTGCTCGTCGAAGTGGTTGCCCAGGTTGATCGAACCCAGGTTGCACACCGCGGTTTCATCGTTGGAGGTGACCTCCAGGATTTCCGTGCACAGGTTGGACAGGTGGATCACGTTGCCCGGACGCAGGGTCTGGTTGCTGGCGCGGTTGCACTTGTCCTTGAAGGTCATCCAGCCGTTGCCGGTCTCGGCCAGGGTACGCATCATGCGGGCATACAGCTTGCGCGCGGAGATGGTGCGGTTGGCCTTGCCCTGCGCTTCGGCCTGCAGGTAGGCCTGCTCGAAGGCTTCGCCGAACAGGTCGGTGAACTCCGGCACGACGCGCGGATCGAACAGCGACCATTCCTGGTCGGCCTCGACGCGCTTCATGAACAGGTCCGGCACCCAGTTGGCCAGGTTCAGGTTGTGCGCACGGCGGGCTTCGTCACCGGTGTTGTCACGCAGTTCGAGGAAGTCCTCGATGTCGGCGTGCCAGGTTTCCAGGTACACGCAGGCCGCGCCCTTGCGCTTGCCGCCCTGGTTCACCGCGGCCACCGACGAATCCATGGTCTTCAGCCACGGCACGATGCCGTTGGAGTGGCCGTTGGTCGACTTGATCAGCGAGCCACGCGAACGCACGCGGGTGTAGCTGACGCCGATGCCGCCGGAGAACTTCGACAGCTGGGCGATGTCGCCGTACTTGGCATAGATCGACTCCAGCGAGTCCTGCGGCGAGTCCAGCAGGAAGCACGAGGACAGCTGCTCGTGGGTGGTGCCGGAGTTGAACAGGGTCGGGCTGGACGGCAGGTAGTCCAGATTGCCCATGCGCTTGTACAGCGCCAGGGTCTCGGACACGTCCTCGCTCAGCGCACTGGCGATGCGCAGGAAGAACTGCTGCGGGGTCTCGATCACCTTGCGGGTGTGCGGGTGGCGCAGCAGGTAACGGTCGTACAGGGTACGCAGGCCGAAGTAATCGAAGTTCAGGTCCAGCGCGCCGTCGATGGCGTCGTTGAGCTTGCGTGCATTGGTCTGCACGAAGTTCAGCAGGCGGTCGTTGATCAGGCCGACTTCATGGCCACGGCTGACCGACTGCGAGAAGGCGTAGATTTCCTGGCCCGAGACTTCCTTGGCGATGTAGTTGGCCAGCAGCCGCGCGGCAAGGCGGCCGTACTCGGGCTCTTCACCGATCAGCAGGGCGGCGGTGCGGATGGACAGCTCGTCCAGCTCGCGGGTGGTGGCGCCGTTGTACAGGCCGGAAATGGTGCGGGTGGCCACGCGCATCGGATCGACGGCGTGCAGGCCTTCAGAGGAACGCTGCACCGCACGCACGATCTTGTTCAGGTCCACCAGTTCGGTGGTCCCATTGCGCTTGGTCACACTCATCGCGTTGGCCGTCGGCGGCGACGTCAACAGGAATTCGCTTTCCTTCTCGATGGTGGCGCTGGATTCGGTGCTCACGGCGTGTGTCCTCTTGGCGTGATTGGGGGTGCTCGATGCATCGGGTGACGCGGCCCGGGACATGACAGCCCAGGGTGACAGGACGGCGTCGCAGGGAATGAGACCTGCGCCGGCCACTGCCGTTGACGATCGCGGAGGGGTACTGGGGCCACCCCCTGGAATTGGGGTTGCTGCGACCGACGGCCACAAGATAGTGGGGGTAATGGGGTCCGTCAACGCCAAATGTAGTGAAATTCGGCAATCCCTTGCGCCGCAAGGATCGTGCCATCGGCGCCTGGATCGGACGCTTCAGACCTGCCGGAACGGGCTGCGCAGTCAAGCCCGAAAGGCGTCATTGCGGTGGCACAACGCACCGCGAAAACGGAACAATGACAGCTTCACATGACAGTGATGAAACTGGCTAGGGACAACCCTGTGGATAGATCGTGGGCAGCCGGTGGAAATCCGGTGGAGGCCGGGATCACCCGCCGGGCAGCGACGCGAGGCCGTATGTGTCAGCCGGCCGGGCCGGAAGAGCGGCCGCAGGGAAACGCCGTTGCGCCCTCCCCCCGGTCACGGCGCGGCCGATGCCGGCCAGCGGCCGGCACTACCGGAATCCCAGGGGGGGGCGTGCCGGCCGCTGGCCGGCAATGCACGCCCGCAGAGTCGCTCACGCCCGGTGCGGGGTGCCTAGGTACTCGGCGCTCTGCATCTCGATCAGGCGCGAGGCGGTGCGCTCGAAGGCGCCCTGCAGGCGCTGGCCGGTGTACAGCTCGATCGGCGAGGTGCTGGCGGTGCAGACCAGGTTGACATGGCGGTCGTACAGCTCGTCGATCAGGTTGACGAAGCGGCGCGCGGCATCCTCATTCAAGCGGTCGAAGGCGGGAATGCCGCCCAGCAGCACCGTGTTGAACTCATGCGCGATCTCGATGTAGTCCGACGGCCCACGCGGGCCCTCGCACAGCGCGGCGAAATCGAACCAGGCGATGCTCTTGCCGCGGCCCCGGACCGGGATCTTGCGGCCCTCGATCTCGATGTTGCCGGGCTTGGCCGGCTGGCCGCCGCTCAGTTCGCTCCAGCGCGTGGCCAACCAGTCGTCGCTGTCGGCCGCCAGCGGTGCGCGGTACACCGGCGAGCGGGTCAGCGCGCGCATCCGGTAGTCCTCGGTGCCTTCGGCATACAGCTCGACGCAGAAGCGCTGCAGCAGGCCGATGGCCGGCAGGAAGCTCTCGCGCTGCAGGCCGTTGAGGTAGAGGTTCTCCACCGCGGTGTTGGAGGTGGTGACCAGGGTCACGCCCTCGGCGAACAGGCGCTCCAGCAGCCGCGCCAGCAGCATCGCGTCACCGATGTCGGTGACGAAGAACTCGTCCAGCACCAGCACGCGCAGGTTGCTGCGCCATTCCTGGGCGATCTTCGCCAGCGGGTCGCTCTGGCCCTGGTGCTCGCGCAGGCGCTCGTGGACGCTGCGCATGAAGCGGTGGAAGTGGGTGCGGTACTTCTGCCTGATCGGCAGGCCGTCGTAGAACAGGTCGACCAGGAAGGTCTTGCCGCGGCCGACGCCGCCCCAGAAGTACAGGCCCTTGACCGGCTCGGGCTTTTTCCAGAACGAGGACAGGCGGTCCAGCCAGCCGTCCTCGGCACTGTCCAGCAGGGCCAGGTGGATGCGGTCCAGCTCGGCCAGCGCCGCATGCTGGGCCGGATCGTCCTGCCAGTCACCGCGGGCGACCCCTTCCGCGTACCGCTGCGACGGGGTCAGCTCGGTTGTACTCATGCCGCCGCGCCCAGCCAGTGCTTCACGCCGTGGGTCAGCGCGCCACGCAGGTCGATCAGCTTGCGGTGGAAGAAGTGGCTGGTCTCGGGCATGCGCACCAGCTCATGCGGGAACTCCAGCGTGTCCAGCCACTGGTAGACGGCCTGCGGATCGACGATCTCGTCCTGCTCGCCCTGGATCACCAGCCAGCGCGCCGGCGGCACGATGCCATCGAAATCCCAGCGCCCGGCCGGCGGGGCGATCGAGATCAGCGCTTCCGGCTGCAGCGCGGCGGCGGCCTTCAGCGACACGAACGAACCGAAGCTGAAACCGGCCAGCCACAGGCGGTCGTGCGGGCGCTGGCTGCGCACCCAGGCGGCGACCGCCTTCAGGTCGTCCTGCTCGCCCACGCCGCCATCGAAGGTACCGGCCGAAGCGCCGACGCTGCGGAAGTTGAAGCGCACCGTGGCGATGCCCAGCTCGCGCAGGGTCGTGGCGGTCATGGTGACCACCTTGTTGTGCAGGGTGCCGCCCTCGGTGGACAGCGGATGGCAGACGATGGCCACGATCGGCTGTGCCGGCACGTCGGCCTTGGGCAGGTCGACGACCACTTCCAGCGGGCCGGCCGGGCCGTCCAGTTCGAGGCAGGCGGTTTCGCCGAGGGCGACGGGGAACGAAGGCTTGTGCATGGCACCATGATACCGTCCCCCGCCCCTGCCCTGTGCCCGTCCCATGCTCTTCCTGTCTTTAGCCGTGATCTGCAGCGTGCTGGTTTCGGTGTTGTTGAAGATGGCCGGACGCCGCCAACTGGATGTTGCGCAGATGGTCACCTGGAACTATCTGGTGGCGGCAACGCTCACCGCCGTGGTGCTGCAGCCGCCGCTGGATGCGCTGCGCGCGCCACATGCCCCGTGGCTGTCCTTGCTGGCGCTGGCGGTGGTGCTGCCCTCGATCTTCCTGGTGCTGGGCCGCGCCGTGGCGGTGGCCGGCATCGTCCGCAGTGACGTGGCGCAGCGCTTGTCGCTACTGCTGTCACTGGCCGCCGCGTTCCTGTTCTTCGGCCAGACCGCCACGCCGTGGAAGCTGGCCGGGCTCGGCCTGGGCCTGCTGGCGATGGTGGCGATCAGCCTGCGCCCACGCGGGCCGGTGGTCGCGTCCGCGCCCGGCGGCTGGGGCTGGCTGCTGGGGGTATGGGCCGGGTTTGCGGTGGTGGACGTGCTGCTCAAGCAGGTGGCGCTGTCCGGCACGCCGTCGATGGCGGCGGTGCTGGCCAGCTTCAGCGTGGCCTTCGTGCTGATGCTGGCGTTGCAGCTGTGGCGGCACTTCAGCGGTCGCAGCCGGCTGGCCTGGCGCAACCTGGGCGCGGGCGCGCTGCTGGGCCTGCTCAATGGCGGCAACATCCTCTTCTATGTACACGCGCACCAGGCGATGCCGGACAGCCCGGCCACCGTGTTCGCCGGCATGAACATCGGGGTGGTGGTCTTGGGCGCGCTGGTAGGTGTGTTCGCCTTCGGCGAGGCCACCACGAAGTGGAACCGCGCGGGGCTGGCACTGGCGGTGCTGGCGATCGGGTTCATCGCCTGGGGGTGAGCGATACCCGGGGTCGGATCCCATTCCCACGGAATGGGATCCGACCCCGGCCTGGGGCGTTACTTGTCGAAGCCCAGCAGCAGCGGGTCGTGGTCGGAGCTGCGCCACGGGCCCTGCACGTTGCGGCCCTGGTAACCGCTGGCGTCCTGCTCGTCGGCGTTGCTGTGCCATTCGGCGGCACCGCGCAGGCGCTTGGCCATGCCCGGGTTCAGCAGGGCGTGGTCGAGACGGCCGGTGTAACCGTTGTAGACGTAGCTGTAGGGATGCTCGACCTTGGCCACCTTGAACGCGTCCTGCCAGCCCAGGTCACGCAGGGTGCGGATCGGGTCCTCCATCGCGTAGGCGTTGAAATCGCCAAGCAGCACCGCGTCCCTGGCACCGGTACCGGTCGGGTCGGTCTGCAGCCAGGCGTGCAGCTGCTGCGCCGAGGTCACCCGGGTGGCGTTCCAGCAGCCCTGGTTGTCGTTGTGGTCGGCGTCGGCACCGCTCGCATCGCGGCAGCCCTTCGACTTGAAGTGGTTGGCGACCACCACGAACGGCGCACCGTGCTTGCCCTGGAAGGCCTGCGCCAGCGGCACGCGGCTGTGCTCGACGAACGGGCCGCCGGTCAGTGTGGCCGGCTTGCCCAGCGGTTGCAGTCGGTTGCTGCGATAGATGATGCCGACCCGGATCGGGTTGTCGCCGGGGCCGTTGCCGGCGTCGACGAAGCGCCAGTCGCCCTGCGCGCCGCGGTCGCGGTTGAGCGCATCGACCAGTTCGGCGATGGCCGACTGCGGGCCGTAGCCGTCGTTCTCCAGTTCCATCAGCGCAGCGACATCGGCGCCCAGCGCGTTGACCGTGGTGAGCAGCTTGGCGAGCTGCGCCTTGTGCTCGTCCAGCGTGCGCGCGCCGCGCAACGTCGGGAAGCCACCGCCCTGGCCGTCACCATTGAAGAAGTTCTCCAGGTTGAAGGCGGCCACGTGCAGGCTGCCCGGCACCGTGGGTACTGCCGGGCGCTTCAGTTCCGGCAGCTTCAGCGCGCCTTCGACCTGCAGGCGCGGATGGCCCTGCGCGTCCACGCGCACGATGCCCTCCACGTTGCGCAGCTGCATGCCGGTGCGCAGCACCGGATTGCCCGGCAGGTAGGGCACGCTGGCGGGGTCGCGGGCAGCACGGCCATCTTCCAGCACCAGGCGGCGGCGCTGGTTGTCGGCCATCACCTGCTCATAGCCGGCAGAGCCCGGCGCGGCCACTTCGGTCGGCTGCCAGAGGCGGCCATCGAAGGCCACGGTGAGCTGGCCGAAGCGCTCCAGGCCGTCGGTACCGGCCAGGGTGAGCGGCGCAGCGATGCGCACGCGCTGCCCATCCAGCGCGCGCCAGTCGGCCGGCGCGGCGGTCAGCACCACCGGGGCGCTGCTGCGCGCGGCAGGGGGCGTCGCGATCGGCGTGGCCTGCGGCTGGGCCTGGGCGAACGCGCCGGCCGGCAGCAGCAGGGACAGGGCAAGGGCGAAGGAGCGGCGGTGCATCGACGGGCGATTCCTGGGAAGAGGGCGCACAGACTAACCCTGAAATGCGAAGCCCCGCCTGCAGGCGGGGTTTTGAGCTTGGTGGGCAAAGCCACCGGCGGCGGACGGAGAACGACCGGGGCAATGGGGCGACCGGCGGGTAGAGTCGACTGTCAGTCGACTATCGCGCGCAGCGCGGGCTTTTTCGGTGGCGTTGGGAAGAGCAGTCGACTAACAGTCGACTCTACCCCCGTTCCGCGGTTCCGCCATCCGGTTCGGCCGTTCCCCGCTCCGCGGTTCCGCCATCCCGTTCGGCCGTTCCCTGTTTCGACGTTTCCGCCGTTTTGCGGTTTGGCCGTTCCGGCGGTTACTTCAGGTTGGCCAGCATCCAGTCCACGGTGGCGTGGATCTGTTCTTCGGTCAGCGCCGGGTTGCCGCCCTTGGGCGGCATGATGCCGCCGTCGGGGCCGGTATAGCCCTCGATGGCGTGCTTGTAGAGGGTGTCCTTGCCCTGCGCGATGCGCTTGTCCCAATGCGAATGGTCCAGCGTCGGTGCCATGCCCACACCGTTGGTGTGGCAGGCGGTGCACAGGTTGTCGAAGATCACCTTGCCATCCTTGGTGCCGCCGTAGGCCACCTGCGACGCCGCCTTGGCCAGCGCGGCGGCCTTGGCCGCGGCCTGCGCGGCGGCGCCGGTGCTGCCGGCATAGACCGCGCCGGTGGGCGAAATGCGCTGTTCGGTGCGCTTGGCCGCAGTGGGCGACACCTCGGGCGGAATCCGGGTGTGCAGGTAGGCGGCAAGGAGGATGAGGCCGAGGGTGATGGTCGCCAGCAGCGCGATCACCATGGAGAAGCGTTTCAGGAACTCCAGATCGTAATTCCGCACTCTTCGTTACCCCTGGCTGATAGTCGTTGGACCACGGCTGAGCGACTGCGTGATGGACCGAGTATAGAACGCGCCTTGCGTGCGACAACAGGCGTCGATGCTGGTGCGGCGCAGCATGCCGGGGGCTGGGGTCAGATCCCTTTTGCGCCGCAAAAGGGATCTGACCCCAGCAACAGAAGCCGGCCAGCGGCCGGCGCTACCGGATTACCGGGGCGCCGATCGCGCGCAGGCAGAAGCCGCAGATCGCATCCACCAGCGCATCCTCGTCGCGGTGCGCTTCGCGGCTGGGTGCGGTGGGGCCGACCATCGCCTCGGTGAAGGCACCGACCAGGCAGGCGGCGGCCACATGCGCGTCCTGCGCCGGCAGTTCGCCGGCCGCCACGCCTTCTTCGACCAGCCGCAGGAACACGTCGCCAAACGCACGGCGGCCGCGCATGCGCTCGGCCTCCACGTCCGGATCGACCGGTTCGACGATGAAAGCGTGCGCCAGCCCCGGCCCGGCCAGGGCGCGGCGGACGAAGGCGGTGATCGCCAGCCGCAGGCGCTCGCTGGCCGCCTCCGGGCCACTGGCGATGCGCTCCATGATCGCGACCTCGTGGGCCACGGCGGCGTTGAGGACCTCCACGAACAGCTCGGCCTTGGACGGGAAGTGGCGGTAGATCAGGCCAGTGGACACCCCCGCCTGGGTCGCCACGGCGGTCACCGGGGCGTTGCGCCAGCCGCCGGTCGCGACCAGTTCGCGGGTGGCCAGCAGGATCCGTTCACGGGCGCCCGCCAGGCGTTCTTCCATCAATGCAGAGCGTTTATAGGCCATGTTCTGATTCTAGTTTCAATTTTTGAATTCGTATTCACTTCTTATCCGAACCCCGCTACGCTGGGGCCATCGCCCGTGCGGGTGGCGGTCCTGCCGACCGCCGCCCGCTCCCCCGCCGGGTGCGTCCATTCCCTGCCATCCCGCCGTGGAGCCACCACAATGCACGTGCCATCCCTGAACTTCGATCTTGGCGAAGACATCGACCTGCTGCGCCAGAGCGTGGCCCATTTTGCCGCCGCCGAGGTCGCACCGCTGGCCGCCGAGGCCGATGCCAGCAACCAGTTCCCGCTGGCCCTGTGGCCGAAGCTGGGCGAGCAGGGCCTGCTCGGCCTCACCGTGGAAGAAGCATACGGCGGTACCGGCATGGGCTACCTGGCCCACGTGGTGGCGATGGAAGAAATCTCGCGCGCCTCCGGTGGCATCGGCCTGTCCTATGGCGCGCACTCCAACCTGTGCGTGAACCAGCTGCGCAAGAACGGCAATGAGGAACAGAAGCAGCGCTTCCTGCCCGGCCTGTGCGATGGCAGCCTGGTCGGTGCGCTGGCGATGAGCGAGCCGGGGGCCGGCTCGGACGTGGTGTCGATGAAGCTGCGCGCCGACAAGCGCGGCGACCGCTACGTGCTCAACGGCAACAAGATGTGGATCACCAACGGCCCGGATGCCGACGTGCTGGTGGTCTACGCCAAGACCGACATGGACGCCGGCGCCAAGGGCATCACCGCGTTCCTGGTCGAGAAGGGCATGAAGGGCTTCTCCACCGCGCAGAAGCTGGACAAGCTGGGCATGCGTTCTTCGCCCACCTGCGAGCTGGTGTTCCAGGACTGCGAGATTCCCGAAGAGAACGTGCTGGGCCAGGTCGGCGGTGGCGTGCGCGTGCTGATGTCCGGCCTGGACTACGAGCGCGTGGTGCTGTCCGGTGGCCCGCTGGGGCTGATGGCCGCGGCCATGGACGTGGTGATGCCCTACGTGCACGAACGCCACCAGTTCGGCGAACCGATCGGCAGCTTCCAGCTGATCCAGGCCAAGATCGCCGACATGTACGTGGGCCTGGGCGCCTGCCGCGCGTATGTCTATGCCGTGGCGCGCGCCTGCGACCAGGGCCGCACGACCCGCCAGGACGCCGCCGGTGCCATCCTGTACGCCGCCGAGAAGGCCACCTGGCTGACCGGCCAGGCGATCCAGATCCTCGGTGGCAACGGCTACATCAATGAATACCCGACCGGCCGCTTGTGGCGCGACGCCAAGCTGTATGAAATCGGCGCCGGCACCTCGGAGATCCGCCGCATGCTGATCGGCCGCGAACTGTTCCAGCGCACCCTGTAAGGCCACCGCGATGACCGTCCTGACCAGCCAGCTGCAACCGGGCAGCGAAACGTTTGAAAGCAACCGCGCGGCCATGCAGGCCGTGGTCGACGACCTGCATGCCACCCTCGCCCGCACCGCGCTGGGTGGCAGTGAGGCGGCGCGCGCCAAGCACACCGCGCGCGGCAAGCTGCTGGTGCGTGACCGCATCGACGCCCTGCTCGACCCCGGCAGCGCCTTCCTGGAAATCGCGCCGCTGGCCGCGCACGGCATGTATGAAGACGCCGTGCCCGCCGCGGGCGTGGTGGCCGGCATCGGCCGGGTGAGCGGCGTGGAATGCGTGATCGTGGCCAACGACGCCACGGTCAAGGGCGGCACCTACTACCCGATGACGGTGAAGAAGCACCTGCGCGCGCAGGAGATCGCCGAGCAGAACCACCTGCCCTGCATCTACCTGGTCGATTCCGGCGGCGCGTTCCTGCCGCTGCAGGACGAAGTCTTCCCCGACCGCGATCATTTCGGCCGCATCTTCTACAACCAGGCCAACCTGTCGGCGCAGGGCATTCCGCAGATCGCCTGCGTGATGGGCAGCTGCACCGCCGGTGGCGCCTATGTGCCGGCGATGAGCGACGAGACCGTGATCGTGCGCGAACAGGGCACGATCTTCCTCGGCGGCCCGCCGCTGGTGAAGGCGGCCACCGGTGAAGTGGTGACGGCCGAGGAACTGGGGGGCGCCGACGTGCATACCCGCATCTCCGGCGTGGCCGACCACATGGCCGACAACGATCTGCAGGCGCTGGCACGGGTGCGCGCGATCATCGCCCAGCTCAACTGGCGCAAGCCGGAACCGGCGATGGCGGTGCAGGCCCCTGAAGCGCCGTTGCTGCCGGCCCATGAGCTGTATGGCGTGATCCCGGCCGATACGCGCAAGCCCTACGACGTGCGCGAGGTGATCGCGCGGCTGGTGGATGGCTCGCGCTTCGACGAGTTCAAGCCGCGCTACGGCGCAACGCTGGTGACCGGTTTCGCCCATCTGAACGGCTACCCGATCGGCATCATCGCCAACAACGGCATCCTGTTCTCCGAGTCGGCCCTGAAGGGCGCGCACTTCATCGAGCTGTGCACCCAGCGCAACATCCCGCTGGTGTTCCTGCAGAACATCACCGGCTTCATGGTCGGCCGCAAGTACGAACAGGGCGGCATCGCCAAGGACGGCGCCAAGCTGGTGATGGCGGTGGCCTGTGCCAAGGTGCCCAAGTTCACCGTGGTCATCGGCGGCTCGTTCGGTGCCGGCAACTACGGCATGTGCGGCCGTGCGTACTCGCCCAACTTCCTGTGGATGTGGCCGAACGCGCGCATCGGCGTGATGGGCGGCGAGCAGGCCGCCAGTGTGCTGGCCACGGTCAAGCGCGATGGCATCGAAGCCAAGGGCGGCCAGTGGCCGGCGGCGGAAGAGGATGCCTTCAAGGCACCGATCCGCGACCAGTTCGAACAGCAGGGCCACCCGTACTACGCCAGCGCGCGCCTGTGGGACGACGGCGTGATCGATCCGGCCGACACCCGCCAGGTGCTGGCGCTGGCGCTGTCGGCCAGCCTCAACGCCGCCCCGCAGCAGACGCGCTTCGGCGTGTTCCGCATGTGACCCGTGCCATGACCGAGCACGCTCCTATGAAGCACGTTGCCATGTTCAGCAAAGTCCTGATCGCCAACCGCGGCGAAATCGCCTGCCGCGTCATCGCCACCTGCCGCCGCCTCGGCATCGCCACCGTGGCGGTGTACTCCGATGCCGACCGCAACGCACGCCATGTGCGCCTGGCCGACGAAGCCGTCCACATCGGCCCGGCCGCCGCACGCGAGAGCTACCTGCGTGGCGATGCCCTGCTTGACGCCGCGCGCGCTACCGGCGCAGAGGCCATCCACCCCGGTTACGGCTTCCTGTCGGAGAACGCCGACTTCGCCGATGCCTGCGCCGCCGCCGGCATCACCTTCATCGGGCCACCGCCCAGCGCGATCCGTGCGATGGGTGACAAGAGCGCGGCCAAGGCGCTGATGGCCAAGGCCGGTGTGCCGCTGACGCCGGGTTACCACGGTGACCAGCAGGCGCCGGACTTCCTGCGCGCACAGGCCGATGGCATCGGTTACCCGGTGCTGATCAAGGCCAGCGCCGGTGGCGGTGGCAAGGGCATGCGCAAGGTCGAGCGCAGCGAGGACTTCGTCGATGCGCTGGCCAGCTGCCAGCGCGAGGCAGCCTCGGCGTTCGGCAACGACCACGTGCTGGTCGAGAAGTACGTCGAACGGCCGCGCCATATCGAGATCCAGGTGTTCGGCGACAGCCACGGTGAAGCGGTCTACCTGTTCGAGCGCGATTGCTCGGTGCAGCGCCGCCACCAGAAAGTCCTGGAAGAGGCTCCCGCCCCAGGCATGAGTGCCGAGCGCCGCGCCGCGATGGGCCAGGCCGCGGTCGATGCGGCGCGCGCGGTGGGCTACGTCGGTGCCGGCACGGTGGAGTTCATCGCCGGTCCGGACGGCGATTTCTACTTCATGGAAATGAACACCCGCCTGCAGGTCGAGCACCCGGTCACCGAATACATCACCGGCACCGACCTGGTGGAGTGGCAGCTGCGCGTGGCTTCGGGCCAGCCGCTGCCGCTGCGCCAGGACCAGCTGGCCATCCATGGCCACGCGATCGAAGCGCGGCTGTACGCCGAAGATGCCGATCGTGGCTTCCTGCCGTCCACCGGCACCCTGCGCCGCCTGCGCCTGCCGGCAGCGTCGGCCCACGTGCGCGTCGATACCGGCGTGGAGGAAGGCGACAGCATCACCCCGTACTACGATCCGATGATCGCCAAGCTGATCGTCTGGGACGTGGACCGCGACGCCGCGCTGCGCCGCATGAGCCAGGCACTGGCCGACTGCCAGGTGGTGGGCGTGACCACCAACGCTGGTTTCCTGCGCCGCCTGGTGAATACCGGTTCGTTCGCGCAGGCCAGGCTGGATACCGCGCTGATCGAACGCGAACAGGCGGCATTGAGTGCCGTCGGCGATGCGGGTGCGGACCTGTGGCTGCTGGCCGCCGTGGCCGCAGTGGCAAGCACGGCACCCGCCAGCACCGACGCGCGTGATCCGCATTCGCCGTGGCAGTCACAGGGTGGCTGGCGCCTGGGCGCGTGCGCGCCGCGCGTGCTGCCGCTGCAGCAGGGCGAGCGCCGGCACACGCTGAAGGTGTGGGCGCAGGCCGATGGCTGGCGCGTGCAGTGCGATGACGCAGCACCGGTGCGGGTGATCGGCACGGCCGATGTACGCGGGCTGGCGGTGCAGCTGGGCGGGCGCCGCTGGACACTGCAGCTGCTGCGTGACGGCGACCAGCTGTACCTGTTCGGTGCCGATGGCCAGCATCGCTTCACCCTGCACGATCCGGTCAGTGAATCGGACCATGCCGTGGCCGACGCCGGCAGCCTGCTGGCCCCGATGCCGGGCAAGATCGTGGCCACGCTGGTCGCTGCCGGTACCGAGGTCAAGCGCGGTACGCCGCTGGTGGTGCTGGAGGCAATGAAGATGGAGCACACCCTGCAGGCACCGGCCGATGGCACGGTGAAGGGGTACCGTGCCAAGGCCGGCGACCAGGTCGGCGACGGCGCGGTGCTGGTGGACTTCGAGGCGGCCTGATCGCCGGGGCGGCGGCCGCTCAGGGGCCGTCGCCCGCCACCACCCGCCCGGCCGGATCGAATTCGGCCGTATCCAGCGTGGCGCTGCGCCAGCCCAGGCCACAGATGGCCATCGCGCTCTGGCCGATGCCATCGAAGCCGAAGGCACGATCGACATCGGCATCGTTGATCGCCGCGGTCACGAACGCTGCCAGCCCGCGCTCGGTGGCGCACAGGTACAGCAACTGCGAAATGTGGCCCACGTCCAGCGTCACCGCACGGTGCGCCTTGGCATGGTTGCGGTACTTCCAGAAGCAGCGGTCATAGCGCGGCGCCAGCACCAGCAGCGCCGGCGCATCGGCGAACCACGCCTGCCCGGACAGCATCCGCCGTGCCATCGCAGGCAACGCCTGCGGCGGCGGCGACGGCAGCGGCAGCACGGCGTGCTGCACCGGATGATAGTGGTACAGGCCCGGTGCCAGTCCTTCCACGTTCTGCACCAGCAGGAAGCCCTCGGTGGGATGCAGGCCGCCACCGGAAGGCACGTTCTTCTTCAGGAACTCGGTATCACGCTCGACCTTCTGCACCGCGTGGGCCATCAGCGTGCGCTGCAGCACCTGGGCCAGCAGCGGCAGTGGCAGCGCGCGCTGCGGGTCGAAGTTGCGGCAGGTCATGCGGCGCGCCAGCAGGGCGTCGAACGCCGCCTCTTCGCTGCGCGGCAGAGGCTGGTAGTCGCCCTGCATCGGCTGCACCACCGGCGGCGGCGGCCCGAGGCGCTGGCGCAGGCCGGCGGCGGTGTCCAGGCCCTGCCGGCGCATGTCGTCCACGCTGTCCACGGCCTGCCAGCGCGCGTGGCGATGGGCCAGCGCGGCCAACGGCCACCACTGGCTGCGCCGCAGCGCCTCGTCGCGCATCTGGTGCCCCACCTCGCTCGGTGGGTCGGTCAGCAGCAGGCCCTGTTCGACCAGGCGGGCCAGCATGGCCGGGGACGCATCGGCCGGCGGTTCGCTCCAGCGGTGCGCGCTGAGCTCGCCCAGCAGCTGGCGCTCCTCGGCATCGACCGGCAGCGGCTGGTCCAGATGGGCGGCCAGCGCCACCCAGCTGATCTGGCTGTCCATCTCGGCATGGCCGGCCAGCATCGCGCGCAGGTCCAGGGTGACCGCCTCGCGCGGCTCGAACATCAGGCTGGCGCAGCGGCGCAGGCGCATCGGTTTCCTTCCTTGTGCCGCACAGCCGGCATAGCAGCAACGACCGCAGCGCGGCCAACTTTAGCGATGTGCACCGCCCGGCCCTCAATGGCAGGCTGTCGCGGCCGATACGAGTAGCTCCACCTACGGACGTTCCCCATGAGCACCCATCCCCGCCTCTCCGCTGCGGACGCCAGCACCCTGCTGGACCATCTGATCGGCAATGACGACTTCCGCCGCCACTTCACTGCTGCGCCGGGCGAGGCGCTGGCCTCGATCGGCCTGGATGCGGCCGTCGGTGAAAGCGACTGCATGAAGATCGACACCCTGGCCCCGGTCGAGGAGCTGCGCCGGGTGCGCGATGCACTGCAGGCCCATCTGTCCGGTTCGGTGGCAGCCATGACGGTGGTGTTCTGCTTCGAAGCGGGCAGGGTCGGCGAACGCATCGACGGTTGAGCCGCCATCAGGGTGCGCCCGTCGCGGCCGGCGTCGCCCAGGTCGAGACGTCATGCACGTTCAGCGGTTGCCATACCTGCAGCGCGGTGACCTCGGCAATCGCCCGGCCACGGTGCTGGGCCAGCCAGGCCTGCTGCCGGCGCACGGCCGCGTCGTCGCCCTGCGCACGCAACGCGAGCAGCAGCACCACGTGGGCCTGCACCGGCTCGTTGCCGTCGAGCATCGGCTCGATCAGGGTACGGGCGGCATCCGGTCGCTGCATCTGCAGCTGATCCTCCGCGCTGACGATGCGCAGCCAACGTTCCGCGACCGGACTGCGCAGGCTGCGCAGCAGCGGCCGCTGCTCGTCCAGCCAGCGCCTGGCCAGCTCGAACTGGCCCTGGCGCTGGGCCAGGTGCACCAGCGCCAGCCATTGCAGGCCACGCGCATGCAGCATGGGATCATCGCGCTCCTGCAGCATCGGCTGCAGCAGTGCGGCAGTCGCCTGTAGTGCGGTCCGGTCCGCCGTGCCGCACAGCGCCGATACGCTGGCGTGCTGCAGCCGCTGCTGCACCTGGAAGTCGACCAGCGTCGGCGCCGGTGCGTCTTCGCGTACCGCCTGCTGCATGGCCGCGCAATCGCGCTGCGCGGCCGCCAGCAGCAGTTGCGCGCGCAGCTTCATGCGCTGCTGCAGGGCATCGGCGGCACGGATCTGCGGCAGCAGTTGCGCGGCCTTGGCGTACTGGCCCTGCGCGACCAGCACGTCCACGCCGGTCTCATCGGCATCATCACGACCGCGCAGGACCTGTGCCTGGGCCAGCGTCTCGGCCGCCAGCTGCGGCTGGTTGGCGGCGATCTGTATCCGCACCAGGTGGACCAGCGGATACAGGCGCAGCGGATCCTGCGGCACCGCGGCCGCACGCGCATAGGGTTCGGCCTCGCTGAACTGGTTGGCCTGCAACAGGTACCAGGACGTGTTGGACAGCCCGGCGAACGAATCCGGATAGACCTTGGCCAGCGTGCGCCAGTGCTCCAGTGGCCAGCCACCGGGCTCCAGCTCGGCCATCCAGGCCTTCAGGTACAACCGCTCGCGTGGCGGCAGGCGATCCTGCAGGTCCAGCGCGTGCTGCATGGCTTCGCGCGCGCGCCGCCCTTCCTCGACGCGCGCATGCAGCTTGGCCACGCCCATGTAGGCCAGGGCGAAACCGGGATCGATGTCGATCGCGGCCTGGTAGAGGTTGCGTGCCTCCTCGAAGCGACGCTGGCCCAGCGCGCTTTCGGCCAGCGCGAACGCACGCAGCGCGCGCAGGTCCTGGGTCGAAGCGCGCGGCAGCGGTAGCGATTGCTCGAGGCTGGCCACCGACTCGCCCAGTCCGCGACGCAGGCGACCGACCACGTCGTCCACCGCGAACACCATCTGGTCGGATCGATCGGCGGTGGCGGTGAAGGTCTGGATCACCTGGCCACTGCCCGGCGCGGCAACATCGATGGCCAGCTCGTAGCCACCGATCTTCTGCCGCACGGTCGGCAGCAGCACCGCGCGCGCGCCCTCACGCACCGCCACATCGACCGCGGTATCGCGGTTGAGCCGGGTATCGCCCGAGAGCCGCGCCATTTCCAGGCTTTCGCGGATCTTGCCTTCCGACAGCACGTTCACGTAGCGCGACTGCTCCAGCGCGATCCGGATCGCGTGCCGCATCGAGTCATCGAAGATCGGATCGCCGGTGAGGTTGTCGACATCGCCAAGCACCACCCAGTCACGTTCGGCGAAGGCAATGGCCGGCTCCGACCGCAGCAGCAGCCAGCCGCCGAGCACGGCCGCGGCCAGGATCAGGCCTTCGGCGGCCATCACCAGCGGTTGCCGCCACAGCGGCAGGTCGCGGCGCGCCTTGGCGTTGGCGCGCGGCATGCGCAGCGGCGCCGAGCCGATCTCGCCCACTTCGATCACTTCCTGCACCACCGGCACGCCCTTGAAGCGCCAGCGCCCGTGCGACTTCCACAGCAGGCGCGCGCCACGCTCACCCAGTGCATCGGTGGCGCGGCGGGTGAGCGATTCGGCGACCGCCGACAGCAGGATCTGGCCGGGGCGGGCCAGCGTCATCAGGCGCGCGGCCATCGGCTTGGCCAGGCCTTCCACTTCCATCGACTTGGCACCGGCGCGAACCGCTTCGGCGCTGTTCTCCCAGGTCAGCACGTCGCCCACGTGCAGGCCGGCGCGCGCGCGCAGTTCAATCGCGCGCTGCTGGCCCAGCGCGTGCAGTTCGCGCTGGTAGTCCAGGGCGAAGCCCAGGGCGTCGACGGCGCGCTCGAACAGCATGAACAAGCCATCGGAGCGATCGATCAGCTGGCCGTTCCAGCGCTGCTGCAGCACCAGTACCAGGCGGTCGTGTTCCTGGAACAGGCTTGCCGCCGCCACATCGCCGATCCGCTCGACCAGCTGCAGCGAATCACACAGATCGGTGAACAGCAGGGCGCGTAGCTGGGGGCTATGCGGGGCTGACGTTCCGTTGTCGCCATTCATCGCCTGCCTCTCCCTATTGGCCGTCCGGATCATCCGCCCAGCGCAGGCAGTTGCCGCCATCGCGCTTGGCCTGGTACAGCGCACGATCCGCGCAGGCATACCACTCGCTCCAGCCTGCCTCCGGCGCCAGCAGGCAGGCACCGATGCTGACCAGGCTCACATGCGGCGTGCCATGGCTGCGCTCGAGCAGGCCATGCACCGCAGTGATGATGAACTCGGCCGCGTGCTGCACGATCTCGCGGTTGCCGCGGCGCAGGATCAGGCAGAACTCATCGCCGCCGAGCCGGCATGCCAGGTCCAGCTCGCCGGCCATCGAGCGCAGGATGTTGCCCATGCTCTGCAGCACGCGGTCGCCGGCCTGGTGGCCATGGCGGTCGTTGATCTGCTTGAAGCGGTCACAGTCGATCAGCAGCAGTGCCTGCGGTGGCCCGTCGGCATGCACGCGGCATTCCTGCAGGTACAGGGTGAGGCCACGGCGGTTGTGCAGGCCGGTCAGCTCATCGGTTCGCACCAGCTCACGGGTGTGGGTCAGCTGGTGGGTGGTGATGTACAGGTTGTCCAGCGCGGTTTCCAGGTCGTGGTTGCGGCGGCGCAGCTGGCTGATCAGGGCCTGTTCGTTGGTCAGCACGCGCATGATCGTGCGACGCAGGAAGTACGCCACCAGCCCGGGATCGGATTCGACCAAGCGGTGGAAGTCGGCCGGCCCCAGCTCCAGCACATCGCAGTCGACCAGCGCACGCGCGCTGGCGCTGCGCAGGTGATCGCCGACCAGCAGGCCCAGTTCTCCGAAGAACTCGTGCCGCCCGAGCGTCTTGATCACCAGGTCCTCGCCGAAGTCCAGTTCGATCTGGCCGTCGAGGATCACATACATGCGCTCGCCGCGGTGGCCACGCTGGAACAGCCACTGTCCGGCATGAAGCTTGCATGGGCGGGCGAATCTGGCAAACAATGCCACCTCGGCATCGGACAACAGCGCGTGCACGATCTCGGCCATCGCCACGCGGGCGATACCTGTCGTCATATCACTGTTCTCGGCCGCACCCCTGCCGGTCATTCCCTGCACCCGCCGCCAGCGTCCCCTGGTGAGCCGCGGAGCATAGCACCGCTTTAAAGTGTGCGTCCTATCTCATTTTGAGCCTTCCGCCCCGCTTCCCGGATGTGAAGATCGACGGTGGCCCGTTCTGGTCACCGGTGTCCGGGCAAAACCCTTGCCGGATCAATCCGATGCCGGGTTTCACAGGGTTTCGGCCAAGTTGCGGGGGCCGGGGTGCGCCTGATTGACGCTGCCCGCTGGCCGCCTGCTTGCATCGATACAACAACGCCGGCAGGTCCCCCGACCGGCCGGCGTTGTCTGGCCCTTCCCTGGCCACCCTGATCACCCGGTGCCCGGTAGTGCCGGCCGCTGGCCGGCAACTGCATGAGCTTCGGAAACATCGATGGGTTGCCGGCCAGCGGCCGGCACTACCCGATCACGCGGCGCGTTCGCTGCGCCCGCCATGGAACTGCTCTTCCTCGGTGGAGCCGGTCAGCGCGGTGGTCGACGACTGACCCTGCTGGATCGCCTGGGTCACCGCGTCGAAGTAGCCGGTACCGACCTCGCGCTGGTGCTTGACCGCAGTGAAGCCACGCTCGGCCGCTTCGAACTCGGCTTCCTGCAGCTCGACGAACGCGCTCATCTGGCGGCGTGCGTAGCCGTGGGCCAGGTTGAACATGCCGTAGTTCAACGCATGGAACCCGGCCAGGGTGATGAACTGGAACTTGTAGCCGTAGCTGCCCAGTTCGCGCTGGAACTTCGCAATGGTGGCGTCCTCCAGGTTCTTCTTCCAGTTGAAGCTGGGCGAGCAGTTGTAGGCCAGCAGCTTGCCCGGGAACTTCGCGTGGATCGCCTCGGCGAACCTGCGTGCGAACTCCAGGTCCGGCTTGCCGGTCTCGCACCACACCAGGTCGGCGTAGGGCGCATAGGCCAGGCCGCGGCTGATCGCCTGGTCCAGGCCGTTGCGGGTCTTGTAGAAGCCTTCGACGGTGCGCTCACCGGTGGTGAACGGCCTGTCGTTGCCGTCGATGTCGCTGGTCAGCAGATCAGCCGCTTCGGCATCGGTGCGCGCCACCAGCAGGGTCGGCACACCCAGCACATCGGCGGCCAGCCGGGCGGCATTGAGCTTCTCGATCGCCTCGCGGGTCGGCACCAGCACCTTGCCGCCCATGTGGCCGCACTTCTTCACCGAGGCCAGCTGGTCCTCGAAGTGCACGCCGGCAGCACCGGCCTCGATCATCGCCTTCATCAGTTCGAAGGCGTTGAGCACGCCGCCGAAGCCAGCCTCGGCATCAGCCACGATCGGCTGCAGGAAATCGATCTCGTCCTTGCCTTCGGCGTGGTGCAGCTGGTCGGCGCGCAGCAGCGTGTTGTTGATGCGCTTGACCACCGCTGGCACCGAATCGGCCGGGTACAGCGACTGGTCCGGATACATCTGGCCGGCCAGGTTGGCGTCGGCCGCCACCTGCCAGCCGGACAGGTAGATCGCCTTCAGCCCGGCCTTGACCTGCTGCATGGCCTGGTTGCCGGTCAACGCACCCAGCGCGTTGACGAACTCGCGCTCGTGCAGCGACGCCCACAGCTTCTCCGCACCCAGGCGGGCCAGCGAGTGCTCGATGTGGACGGTGCCGCGCAGGCGCACCACGTCGGCGGCGCTGTAGTTGCGCTGGATGCCTTCCCAGCGCGGGTTGGTGTCCCAGTCGTGCTGGATCTGTTCGGCAGTGGGCAGCGTGCTCATGTCTTTCTCCAGTTCGGTTCGTGCGTACAGCGGGGAGGGAAACGGCGGGAGGGCGGGCAGTCGGTCAATCGATGCGCGCGTAGGCCGGCAGGGTCAGGAAATCGGTCAGTTCGTCACTGCGGCTCAGTTCGCCGAGCAGGGCGATGGCCTCGCCGATGCGCGCGCCGCCGGGCAGCGCGGTGGTGTCGCCCAGCCGCGCCGGCAACTGCGCCAGGTTGGCGTCCAGCAGGGCCAGGTCGATCGCGGTGCCATCGTCCAGCTGCTGGCCCGGGGTGTGCAGCCATTGCCACAGCTGGCTGCGGCTGATCTCGGCGGTGGCCGCGTCCTCCATCAGGTGGTGGATCGGCACGCAGCCGTTGCCATCCAGCCAGGCGGCCAGGTAGCGCACGCAGACTTCCACGTTGCCATCGAAGCCGGCGCGGGTGATGGTGCCCGGCGGCCGCGCGATCAGTTCGTCGCGGCCGACGCGCACATCCTGGCGCAGCACGCCGTGCTGGTTCGGGCCGGGCATGTGCTCGTCGAAAATCGCCATCGCCACCGGGATCAGCGCCGGGTGCGCGACCCAGGTACCGTCATGGCCGGCGCTGACTTCGCGCAGCTTGTCGGCGCGCACGCGGGCCATCGCCTGTTCGTTGGCGGCGGCATCGTTGTTGATCGGAATCTGCGCGGCCATGCCGCCCATCGCATGCGCACCGCGGCGGTGGCAGGTCTGGATCAGCAGTTCCGAATACGCCTTCAGGAACGGCTGGGTCATGGTCACCTGGCCGCGTTCGGGCAGCACGCGGTCGGCGTGGCGGCGGAAGGTCTTCAGGTACGAGAAGATGTAGTCCCAGCGCCCGCAGTTCAGGCCGACGATGCGGTCACGCAGCGCGTGCAGGATCTCGTCCATCTCGAACACCGCCGGCAGCGTTTCGATCAGCACGGTCACCTTGATCTGGCCATGCGGCAGGCCCAGCATGCCCTCGATGTGCGACAGCGCGGTCTCCCACAGCGCCGCCTCTTCCATGCTCTGCAGCTTGGGCAGGTAGAAGTACGGGCCACGGTCCTTCGCCTGCAGGGTGCGGGCGTTGTGGAAGGCGAACACCGCCGCGTCGAACAGGCCACCGGCGAGGAACTGGCCGTCGATGCGCACGTGCTTTTCGTCCAGGTGCCAGCCACGCGGGCGCACAATCAGCACCGCCTGTTCGTCGTACGGGCGCAGCGTGTAGTGCTTGCCATTGGGGGCGGTGTACTGCAGATCGCCGCGCACCGCCGCAGCCAGCGACTGCTGGCCGGCCAGCAGGTTGCGCCAGGTCGGCGAGGTCGAATCCTCGAAGTCGGCCATGAACACCTTGGCGCCGGAGTTCAGCGCGTTGATGACCATCTTCGGGTCGGTCGGCCCGGTGATCTCGACGCGGCGGTCCTGCAACGCGGCCGGCAGCGGCGCCACGCGCCAGTCGCCGCTGCGGATCGCGGCAGTGTCCTCGCGGAAGTCCGGCAGGCCGCCCTGGTCGAAGAACGCCTGGCGTTCACGGCGAGCCTGCAGCCTCGCCTGCCGGCCCGGTTCCACCGCACGGTGCAGCGACACCAGCAGGGCCAGCAGCGGCGCCGGCAGCAGGGTGTCCTGGCCGGCCACGCGGGTCGCCAGAGCGATACCGGGGGTGGCCTTCGCGGCGGGGGTGGGAACAGCGGAAGCGACGGCGGACATGGGGCGACTCCAGCGGTGGGGGAACGACTCCACGGTGCCGCCGGGCCTGGGTATTTGGCAAAACAGTTTTTGCAATGTTGCACATAAGTTGTGCTAATACTCGTGACACGATGAGCACACGCACCCCGCCAAGTCCGCGTTTTTCCTACAAATCGGATCGGCTGAAGCCGTTGCGCGCGTTCTGCCAGACCGTGCGTCTGGGCTCTGTCTCACGGGCAGCTGAGGCGCTGTTCGTCAGCCAGCCGGCCATCAGCCTGCAGTTGCAGGCCCTGGAACGGGAGCTGGGCGTGCCGTTGTTCGAGCGCAGCGGGCGTCGCCTGGTGCCCAGCCGCGAGGGCCAGCTGCTGTACGAAATGGCGCAGCCGCTGGTGGAGAACCTGGACGGGCTGGAGGCCCGCTTCCGCGACAAGGTGCGCGGCCTGGATGCGGGCGAGCTGAACATCGCCGCCAACAGTTCGACGATCCTGTACCTGCTGCCGAAGATCGTCGAGCGCTTCCGCCTGCACCACCCGGACGTGCGCCTGACCCTGCACAACGCGATCAGCGCTGATGGCACCGACCTGCTGCGCGAGGATGCCGCCGACCTGGCAATCGGTTCGATGACCGATGTACCGGCCGACCTGACCTACGCCCCGGCCTACCGCTTCGAGCAGGTCCTGATCGCACCGCACGACCATCCTCTGGCTGCCGGTGGCGAGCTGGAGCTGGCTGACATCGCGCGCTATCCGCTGGTGCTGCCGCCGAAGCGGCAGATCACCTACCGCCTGGTCGACCAGGTGCTCCAGCGCCACCGCATCGCTTACACGGTGGCGCTGGAGGTGGGCGGCTGGGAGGTGATCAAGCAGTACGTGGCGATGGGGATGGGGATATCGATCGTGCCGGCGCTGTGCCTGCACGAGGCCGACCGCGAGCGGCTGGCGGCGCGATCAATGAAGCGCTGGTTCCCCGAGCGCAGCTACGGGGTGATCGTGCGCCGTGGCAAGGCACTGTCGGCGCAGGCGCGGGCGTTCATCGAGCTGATCCAGCCGGAGTTGTTCAGTCCGCGCGATTACGACCAGAGCGGGCATTCGGAGCGGTGAGGGGTATTCGGCAGGGCTGCGCCCTGCACCCGCAGAGGCCGAAGCAACAGCAACGGCGACAGCGGGCTTTCCGTGGGATGGCGGGGTGGGTCCGGTTACGGGGGACGCCGTAAATCCGTCCATGGAGGCTCGGTCGCGCCATCCATGGCGCTCACGCCCCCGCAACCGGACCCACCCCGCCTTCGACAGTTTTCTGCGAACTGTGGGCGGGGTCGGATCCCGTTGCGGCGCAACGGGCTCTGACCCCGCCTCTGATTCATTTCCGGCTGACGATGAATAAACTGGACCCATGTCCATCGAACTCCGCCATCTGCGTTACTTCCTGGCTGTCGCCGATACGCTGCACTTCGGCCAGGCGGCGGAGCGGCTGGGCATGTCGCAGCCACCGCTCAGCCAGCAGATCCGCCAGCTGGAGGAACTGATCGGGGCGCGCCTGTTCGTGCGCAGCCATCGCCGCGTGCAGCTGACGCCTGCTGGGGAGCTGCTGCAGGAGCGCGCGCGCGCGATCGTGCAGCAGGTGGAAACCGCAGTGGACGAAGTGCAGCGTGCGCAGCGCGGCGAGCAGGGTGAACTGCATATCGGCCTGACCCGCGCCACGCCGCTGTCGCCGCAGATTCCGCGTTCGATCCTGCGCTACCGCCAGCAGTACCCGCAGGTGCGGCTGCAGCTGAGCGAGATGAACACCCTGCAGCAGATCGATGCGCTGCTGGAGGGCCGCCTGGACGTGGGCATCATCCGCAAGCGCGCATTGCCGCCGGAGCTGGTGGCGCACAGCCTGTTCGTCGATCCGCTGGCGCTGATCGTGCATGCCGACCACCCTGCCCTGCGCAGGCTGTCGAAGCAGGGCACGGTGTCGTTGCGCGACTTCGCACAGGAGCCGTTCGTGGCATTTCGCCGCAGTGCGGGCGCGGGCATCCATGACCACATGATCGCGTTGTGCGCGGCCGCCGGGTTCACGCCGCGCATCGTGCAGGAAGCTGGCGAGGCGTCGACATTGATCAGTCTGGCCGCCGCCGGGCTGGGCGCGGCGATCCTGCCATCGTCCTGCGACCACATCCGGGTGGAAGGCGCACGCTTCGTCGCGCTGGCCGACGCTGGCGCGCATTCGGAGGTACAGCTGGCGTGGCATCGCGAGCGCGTCACGCCGCTGATCCGCAACTTCGCCGGGCTGCTGCGCGGGGCGTTCGCCGGTAGAGTCGACTGTTAGTCGACTATCGGGCGCAGCGCGGGGGTTTTCGCGGTCTGATGGAAGAGCAGTCGACTAACAGTCGACTCTACCTCGGCAACCCCACATGGGCCGGCATGCCGGCCAGCGGCCGGCACGACCGTACGCGATGGGTCACGCGGTGACCGGCTGCGGGGCGCGCTGCTGCAGCGCCCAGACGATGCCGCCCCCGATCAGGGTCAGCACGGCAGCGAACGCGCACACGCCCAGCCAGTCCCAGGCCGCGTAGGCCAGCCCCCCCACACCGCCCAGCACGCTGGAGCCCAGGTAGTAGGCGAACAGGTACAGCGCCGAGGCCTCGGCGCGCATCGTACCGGCGCGGCTGCCAACCCAGCTGCTGGCCACCGAGTGGCCGCCGAAGAAGCCGAAGGTCACCAGCGCGATGCCCAGCGCCATCGTGCTCAGCCACGGCATCGCCAGCAGCGCGATGCCGGCGCCGATCAGCGCGAACGAGATCGACAGGATGCGGCCGCGCCCGTACCGCGTGGCCTGCTGGCCCATCCACGCCGAACTGAAGGTGCCCACCAGGTACACGCTGAAGATCAGGCCGACCACGGTCTGGCTGAGGTGGTACGGCGGCGCCAGCAGGTGGTAGCCCAGGTAGTTGTAGAGGGTGACGAACACGCCCATCAGCACGAACGAGGTGGCGAACAGCCACGGCAGGCCCGGGTCGGCGAACAGCAGGCGCCAGCGCGACGGCAACTGGCGCAGGCCATCGCGGCGGGGATGGAAATGGCGCGACGGCGGCAGCTGCAGCCACAGCAGCACGGTGCTGGCCACGGCGATGATCGAGACCACCCCGATGCCCCAGCGCCAGCCCCAGTGATCGGCGATGATGCCGGCCAGCAGGCGCCCGCTCATGCCACCGATGGCGTTGCCGCCGATGTACAGGCCCATCGCCAGGCCCAGCGCGCGGCTGTCCATTTCCTCGACCAGGTAGGTCATCGCCACCGCCGGGACGCCACTCAGTGCCAGGCCGAGCAGGGTGCGCAGCACCAGCAGCGTGGTCCAGTCATCCACCAGCGCCGTGCTCAGCGACAGCATGGCCGAGGCCAGCAGCGCCGCAATCATCAACGGGCGGCGGCCGACCGCGTCGGACAGCAGGCCGGCCAACAGCATTGCCACGGCCAGCGTGCCGGTGGTCAGCGACAGCGACATAGCGCTGCCGGCGGCCGACACGCCGAAGTGGCGGCTGAACTCGGGCAGCAGCGGCTGCACGGTATACAGCAGGCCGAAGGTGGAAAAGCCGGCCAGGAACAGTGCCAGCGCGGTGCGGCGGAAGGCCGGCGTACCCTGCTGGATGCGGGTCTCGGCGCTGGAGTCGACAGTGGGGGGGCGGCGTTCGACGGCCGCCGCGGTTTCGCCAGTCATGGGATCGATGGGCCGGTGGGGGACGGCGGGGCATGGGAGGGAACGGGCCTCAGACTAGGCCCGTCGATCCAGTCGATCCATAACCTGATAGATCAGGATTGATATATAGGAAGTATCAATTCAGCTTACAGGCGTTGCCACTCGAAACCGTCACCGCGGCGGTAGTACACCGCCACCGCGCGGCCGTAGATCTTGTCGGCATCGACGAAACCGAAGAAGCGGCCGTCGAAGCTGTTGCCACGGTGGTCACCCAGCACCAGCACCTTGCCGGCCGGCACCACCAGGTCGGCGATGTCCGGACCGCCCCCCATGTCCAGATCGAGGCGGGCTCTGCGCTCGCCGAAGGCTTCCACGTCCTGCAGGTCGGCAATCTGCAGCGGCTGGCCGTTGATGCTCAGATGGCCCTCGCGCATCTGCACATGGTCACCGGCCACCGCCGCCACGCGCTTGATCAGCCGGGTGCCGTCGGCCGGTGAATCGAACACCGCCACTTCACCACGCTGCGGAACGCCGGTGGACATCAGTTCCTTGCCGGTGAACGGCAGGCGCAGGCCATAGGCACGCATGTCCACCACCACCCGGTCGCCGGGCTGCAGGGTGGGCTGCATCGAGCCACTGGGCACCACGTAGTGGTTGGCCAGGGTATCGCGGGCCGCGGCGAGCAGGCCGAGCATCACCAGCAGCGGCAATGCTTCCTTCTTCAGCCAGAGCAGCGCGCGTTCGGGAAGGGGAGGACGGGCAACAGCATCCATGACAGGCTCCGGGTGAGGGTAGCTGCATCAGACCACATCCGGGCCGGAGAGGTTCCCGTGCCGCCCTGCGAGCCTGGGCCCGGCGCTACGAAAGGGGTTACGCAGGTTTTACGCCCCGGCCCAGCTGCGGGCATCGCACCTTTACGGGCACCACGCGCATCGTGTGCCCACCGCGCCACAGGGCGCATTCCGCAAGGTGTTGTATGACCCTCCTGGTGATCCGCCACGCCTCTTCGTCGGCACCGCGTCCCCAACTGCCGGCACAGCTGGCCGGCCATCGCGTGCTGTGCAGCGACTGCGCCAGCCTGTCCGAAGTGCGCCAGTGCCTGTGCCAGCCGCAGGCGCGTTCGGCCGACTGGGTGTTGCTGGATGTCGGCGTGGCCGACGACGCGCAATGGCAGGCCGAGGGCGGCGCGTTGCAGGCGGCGCTGGAGCGGCTGCCGGCGCAGTACATCGAACTGCAGTCGCCCAGCGAGCCCGGCCTGGACGCGCGCCTGCGCCTGCAGCACGGTCCGGCCGCCGTGGTGGTCGACCAGCGCAGCCAGCAGGCCGGGTACCCGTTGTCGCTGGCCATCGTCGGCCGTCGCCTGGCACAGGAGGGCTGAGCCATGTCGATCTTCATCATCCGCGGCCCGGAAGCGGCCGGCGCACTGATCCGTACCGCGATGCCACTGCCGGCGCCGGTACTGAAGTCGCTGGTGCATCGCGCGATCGACGCCGGAACCAGCGTGGCGATCCGCGCCTGCGGGTCGGAACAGGAACTGCTCGATGCGCTGCGCGTGGCCGATCACAGCCGCGGCGAAGTGACGCTGCTCGACCCGGGCGCATGCGCCAACAGCCTGCGCCTGCAACGCCTGCTGCCCTACCTGCACAATGCCTACGTGGAGGTCCACGACGACGGCGCGGTGGCCGAGCCCTGCCTGCCGGCCGGTGTCGGCCAGCGCCTGGGCATCGCCGCCGGCTATGGCGCGCAGAGCTACGTGCTGGCGCTGGATATCGCGCTGGATCACCTGGGGTTGGCCGAACAGGCCAACCGGGTGCACGTGGGAACGTGATGGCCGGGCGGTACCCGGTAGTGTCGGCCGCTGGCCGGCAACCTCGACGGCAACGGCTGGCATTCCGTGGGATGACGCGATCTGCAGTGGATGCACGCCCTGCGTGGATGAGCGGCACAAAGCGGAATCTGTCGATGGCATCCACGCAACGAAAAACGGCGGGGTTTCCCCGCCGTTATTTCTTTCGTACTTCAGGTCACGCTTACTTCAGCCCGCGGAACTTCAGCAGCGGTTCCACCGACGGATCCTTGCCGCGGAAATCGCGGTACAGGGTCGACAGCTCCACGCTGTTGCCGCGCGAGAGGATCTTGTCGCGGAACTCCTGGCCGTTGGCCGCCGTCAGCCCACCGTGCTCGGTGAACCACTGGTAGGCGTCATGGTCGAGCACTTCGGCCCAGAAGTAGGCGTAGTAACCGGCCGAGTAACCACCACCCCAGATGTGGTCGAAGTAGGTGGTGCGGTAACGCGGCGGCACCTGCGGCAGGTCGACCTTGAACTTCTTCAGCGCGCTGGCTTCAAAGGCGCCGACATCCTGCAGCGGCGCATCGGCCTTCTGGGTGTGCCAGGCCAGGTCCAGCAGCGCGGCCGACAGGTACTCGGTGGTCGCATAGCCCTGGTTGAAGCTGCGCGCCTTGAGGATCTTGTCGACCAGTTCCTGCGGCATCGCCTCGCCGGTCTTGTAGTGCTTGGCGTAGTTGGCGAACACCTTCGGGTCCAGCGCCCAGTGCTCGTTGAACTGCGACGGGAACTCGACGAAGTCGCGCGAGGTGGCGGTGCCGGCGATCGACGGGTACTTCACGTTCGAGAACATGCCGTGCAGCGCATGGCCGAACTCATGGAACATGGTGGTGACGTCGTCGAAGCTGATCAGCGCAGGCTGGCCGGCGGCCGGCTTGGTGAAGTTGCAGACGTTGTACACCACCGGCTTGGCACCGGTCAGGCCGTCCTGTTCGACGAACACGTCCATCCAGGCGCCGCCGGACTTGCTGTCACGCTTGAAGTAGTCGGTGTAGAACAGGGCCAGCGAGGTGCCGTCCTTGTCGAACACTTCGTACACCTTCATGTCCGGGTTGTAGGTCGGAATGTCGGTGCGCGGCTTGAAGGTGATGCCGTACAGCTGGGTGGCGGCGTAGAAGACGCCGTTCTGCAGCACGTTGTCCAGTTCGAAGTACGGCTTGATCTGCGACTCGTCCAGATCGTACTTGGCCTTGCGCACCTGCTCGGCGTAGAAGTCCCAGTCCGATGCGGCGACCTGGAATCCGCCCTTCTGCGCGTCGATGACCTTCTGGATCTCACCGGCTTCGGCGCGTGCCTTGGCAGTGGCGGCCGGCACGGTGTCGGTCAGCAGCTTGAGCGCGGCAGCCGGGGTCTTGGCCATCTGATCGCCCAGCTGGTAGTCGGCGAAGGTGTCGAAGCCGAGCAGCTTGGCCTTCTGCGCACGCAGCTGGGCCAGGCGCTGCACGGTCTGCCGGGTGTCGTTGGCATCACCGCGCTCGGCGCGGGTCTCCGAGGCCTTCAGCACGGCGGCGCGCTGGTCGCGATCGCTCAGCGAGCCGAGCACCGGCTGCTGGGTGGTGTTCTGCAGCGGCAGCAGGAACTTGCCGTCCAGCTTGCGCTCCTTGGCGGCGGCCGCGGCGTTGTTGATCGCATCCTCGTCCAGGCCGGCCAGCTTGGCCTTGTCGTCGACGACGACGGCCGCAGCGGCGGTGGCGGCCACCAGGCGGGTATGGAACTGGGTGGAGAGGGTGGTCTCTTCCACGTTGAGCTTGCGCAGGGTCGCCTTGTCAGCGTCGGACAGCTGCGCACCGGCACGTACCAGGCCATCGTAGTAGTGCTCGACCAGGCGCTTCTGCACCGGGTCCAGCTCCAGCGTGTCACGCTGGTCGTACAGCGACTTCACGCGCGCGAACAGCTTCGGGTCGAGGTTGATCTCGTCCTGGTGCGCGGCCAGCTTCGGCGCCACTTCTTCCTGGATCTTCTGGCGCGCATCGTTGGTGTCGGCCTGGACCAGGCCGAAGAAGATGCGCGACACGCGGGTCAGGGTCTCGCCGCTGCGCTCCATCGCCACGATGGTGTTGTCGAAGGTGGCCGGCTCGCTGCTGTCGGCGATCTTGCGCACGTCGGCCAGGTGCTGGCGCATGCCCTCTTCGAACGCCGGCAGGTAGTCGCTGTCCTTGATCTTGTCGAACGGCGGGGCCTGGAACGGCAGCGTGCTGGCACTCAGCAGCGGATTGGTGGAGGCTTCGGCCGGCTGCTGGGCCGGGGTCTTCTGGGCATCGGACACGGGGGTGGACTCCTTGCCGGAACAGGCCGCCAGCGCCAGGCTGATGGCGGCGGCCAGGACTACGGTACGCGACATGTAAAACGCTCCTTGGGCAGACGGTATGGATACCAGCCCTCCACCCTACTCCTGTCGCGCTCGCCCGGCATGTGCCGGACGTGGCGTGTGTGCGGCGGCCTGCAACCGGCTCAGACCGTGCCGCGGGTCTTGCCGATCCAGGGCCGGTAGAACTCCCGGATGGCAGCCATGTCGGCCACATCGTCGCCGCTCGGGGTGAACAGCGGACCGATGCCGATGGTCTTTTCCGGATAGTGGAAATACGCGGTCAGGATCGGTACGTCAGCCATCCGGGCAATCTTCAGGAAGCCGGCCTTCCAGTCCTTCACCGCCTTGCGGGTGCCCTCGGGGGTGATGGCGAACCACATCTTCTCGTTGTTGCGCAGCAGGTCCACGGCCTGGCCCACCGTGCCCTGCGGCGAGCTGCGATCAAGCGGGATCACGCCCAGCCGGTGCAGCAGCGGGCCCAGCGGCCACCAGAACAGCGACGCCTTGCCCAGCACCTTCACCTTCATGCCCAGCGCGATCTTCGCTGCCATGCCCCACAGCCCGTCCCAGTTGGACGAGTGCGGGGCAATGATGAAGACCAGCCTGGGGATGTCAGGCAGGGTGCCGGTCACCTTCCAGCCACCGAGGCGCAGGGTGCAGCGCGCCAGCCAGCGCAGGAAGGCGTTGGGTTTGACCTGCGGCATCTGCGGCGGCACCGCCGGCAGCAACGAAGTCGGGTTGTTCAAGCAATCACTCCCAGTCACGTGATGAGCGCCCGCGCTTGATCTGCGCGCGCCCGCGTTTGGCGTCCAGACGACGCAGTTTCGACCCGAGGGTCGGCTTGGTGGCCTTGCGCGGTTTGGGCACGCTCAGCCCGGCCTGGATGAAGGCCGCCAGCCGCTCGCGCGCATCCTCGCGATTGCGATCCTGGGTGCGGAAACGTTGCGCGTCGATGACCAGCACGCCTTCGCCGGTCATGCGCCGGTCACGCCGCGCCAGCAGCCGCGCGCGCAACGGTTCGGGCAACGAGGGCGAGTTGGCCACGTCGAAACGCAGTTCCACCGCGGTGGACACCTTGTTGACGTTCTGGCCGCCGGCGCCACTGGCGCGCACGAACCGCTCGACGATCTCGCCGTCGGGGATTTCAAGCTGCGCGCTGATGGTGACCGGTCCACTGCCCATCCGCGCATTGTAGCGGCAGGCACGTGGTGGAGTGCGCCATCGCGCCCCGTATGCCGCCGATCAGGCACCGAACACGCCGCCTTCGCCTGGGCTGCGGGTATGCTGGCGGTCCCATGTACCGCAGGAAGCCCCGCATGACCCGCTTCACACCCGCCCTGCCGTCCCTGCTGCGCCGCGCCGCCCTGCTGCTGGCCCTGGCCGTGGCCAGCGTTCCGGCCCTGGCCGCCCCGCCGACCGACGGCGACATCAACCGCCTGCTGTCGGCCTCGCGCGCGCAGAGCATGATCGACACCATGGTGCCGCAGATCGAAGCCATGCAGCAGCAGCAGTTCCAGCAGGTGGCCGCGCAGCGCCAGCTCACCGCCCAGCAGCAGGAACAGCTGAAGCGGATCCAGGCCCGGACCAGCCAGACCCTGCGCCAGGCGATGTCGTGGCAACAGCTGCGGCCGATGTACGTGGACCTGTACAAGAAGACCTTCAGCAAGGAAGACGTGCTGGCAATGGCCGAGTTCTACGAGAGCGCGGCCGGCCAGAGCCTGCTGGACAAGACCCCGGCGCTGATGCAGAACGTGATGGTGGCCATCCAGGCCCGCATGCAGCCCCTGTTTGCAGACCTACAGAAGGACCTGGAAGCGATCGTCAACGAACCGGAAAAGAAATGAGGTAGTGCCGGCCGCTGGCCGGCTCCCCTGTACATCTGGCACCACGCAGCTGCCGGCCAGCGGCCGGCACTACCGTCAAACGGTGTCCACCTGCCAGCCGAACAGGTCAAGCGCCTTCTGGAATTCACGGTCCAGCGGCGCACTGACATCCACGGCGCCGCCATCGGGATGCGGGAAGCGCAGGCGCTCGGCGTGCAGCAGCATGCGATGCACGCCCTGCGTGCGGAAGATCCTGTTTGCAGAGCTGCAGAAGGACCTGGAAGCGATCGTCAACGAACCGGAAAAGAAATGAGGTAGTGCCGGCCGCTGGCCGGCTCCGCAGTACATCTGGAATCACACAGCTGCCGGCCAGCGGCCGGCACTACCGTCAAACGGTGTCCACCTGCCAGCCGAACAGGTCAAGCGCCTTCTGGAATTCACGGTCCAGCGGCGCACTGACATCCACGGCGCCGCCGTCGGGATGCGGGAAGCGCAGGCGCTCGGCGTGCAGCAGCATGCGATGCACGCCCTGCATGCGGAAGATCCTGTTTGCAGAGCTGCAGAAGGACCTGAAAGCGATCGTCAACGAACCGGAAAAGAAATGAGGTAGTGCCGGCCGCTGGCCGGCTCCGCAGTACATCTGGAATCACGCAGCTGCCGGCCAGCGGCCGGCACTACCGTCAAACGGTGTCCACCTGCCAGCCGAACAGGTCCAGCGCCTTCTGGAATTCACGGTCCAGCGGCGCACTGACATCCACGGCGCCGCCATCGGGATGCGGGAAGCGCAGGCGCTCGGCGTGCAGCAGCATGCGATGCACGCCCTGCATGCGGAAGATGCGGTTGTGGCGGCCATCGCCGTGGCTGGTATCGCCGATCATGTGGTGCGACAGGTGCTTGAGATGCCGGCGGATCTGCCGGAAGCGCCCGGTCTGCGGCTGGCAGCGCAGCAGCGCGTAGCGCGAGCGGGTGAATTCACCCACCGGCACCGACAGCTCGCCGGTGGCCAGGCGCTGGAAATCGGTGATCGCCGGCTTCTTCACCGGCTTGCCCGGCCCGCCATCCAGGTCATGGTCCACCCGCCAGGACAGCTCGGCCGGCCAGCCCCGGCAGACCGTCAGGTAGTCCTTGGCCACTTCGCCACCCATCAGCGCCTTGCCCAGCGCACTGGCGGTCTCGCGGTCGAAGGCCAGCAGCAGGCAGCCGCTGGTGGCCCGGTCCAGGCGGTGCACGAGGAAGATCGGGCGGCCCAGCTGCTCGCGCAGGCGGTCGGCCAGGAAGTCGTCCTCGCCTCGGGCCAGCTTGCTGTCGTGGACCATCAGCCCGGCGGGCTTGTTGACCACGGCCAGGCGCTCGTCCAGGTGCAGCAGCTGCAGGGGCACGGTTGCAGGCTCGACCGCGGCGAGGGTGTCAGGTTCGGTACTCACCGCAGGATTATCGGGGCTGGGCACTGAATGGGGTAGAGCCGGCCGCTGGCCGGCTGCCTCCGGGCAGTTGGATTGCTGCGGTTGCCGGCCAGCGGCCGGCACTACCGGATCACGGGTGTGTGGCGCGGCGGTCAGCCGTTGCGCACGGCCAGCAGCTCGCCGTTGCCCACCGGCACCAGGCTGGTGCTGAACACCGGATCAGTGTCCAGCAGCGCCCGCAACGGCTCCATCTCCACCGCGTGCGACGTGGCATTGTCCACCACCAGCAGGCCCCCCGGCCGCAGCACGCGGCGCAGCTGCGGCCACCAGCCGGCGTACTGCGCGCGGTCCGAATCGAGGAACAGCAGGTCGATGCTGCCTTCGGCGGCCTCGGCCAACCACTGCCCGGCATCGCCATGCACCAGCGTGATGTGCGCGGCCAACCCGCTGCGCGCGAAGGTGTCACGCGCCATCGCCACCTTGTCCTCGGCAAATTCCAGCGTGGTCACGTGACCTTCGATGGCGGCGGCGGCCTCGGCCAGCCACAGCGTGGAGTAGCCGTTGGAGGTACCGATTTCCAGCACCCGTCGCGCATTGCCGAAACGCACCAGCACCGACAGGAATTCGCCGGTGTCCGGCGTGATGTTGAGCATGCGGCGGCCGCGCTGGCTTTCACGCGCGTCGTTCTCGGCGCCGAAGCGTGCCAGCTCATCCTTCAGCGCCCGCAGCACCGGGTCTACTTCCACCACGCGCGCGCCAGCGCCAGCGCACCGACGGCACCGGAAACCCAGCTCCACATCGGCACCTCACCCCAGTACCAGCCTGGCGGCTGCAGCACGTACATCAGCGCGGCGATGGCCAGCAGGCCAACGCCGGTGATTGCGCCGACCGCGCGCTTCTGCAGGCGCTGCACGCTGGCGTCGAGCGCGACCAGATCGCGCGAGCGCATCGCCAGCTCATGGCGGCCCTCCACCTGCTGGGTCAGCCAGGCATGCACCAGGCGCGGCATGTCCGGCGCGTGGGTCATGATCTCCGGCAGGCGCTTGCCGATCTCGCGCACCACCCGGCGCGGGCTGTAGCGCTCGCGCAGGATCTTCGCCAGCACCGGCTTGGCCACCGCCCAGATGTCGATCTGCGGGTCCAGCTGGCGGCCGACGCCTTCGATGTTCAGCAGGGTCTTCTGCAGCAGGATCAGCTGCGGCTGCAGGGTCAACTGGTAGCGCTGGGCCACGCGGAACAGCTTCATCAGCACTTCGGCCAGCGAGATCTGCGACAGCGGGCGGGTGAAGTACGGCTCGCACACCGAACGCACGGCTGCTTCCAGATCATCGATGCGCACGTTGTCCGGCATCCAGCGCGCCTGCACATGCAGCTCGGCGATGCGGCGGTAGTCGCGGTTGAAGATGGCCATGAAATTCTCGGCCAGGTAGTACTGATCTTCCTGCGACAGCTGCCCCATGATGCCGAAGTCCAGCGCGATGAAGCGCGGATTGGCGCGGCGTGCCGGATCGGTGTCGACCCAGATGTTGCCGGCATGCGCATCGGCATGGAAGAAATTGTCGCGGAACACCTGGGTGTAGAACACCCGCACGCCCTTGGCAGCCAGCGCCTTGCGGTCGATGCCGGCCTTGTCCAGCGCGACGATGTCATCGGACGGAATGCCCCACACCCGCTCCAGGGTGAGTGCACGCTCGGCGGTGTGGCTCCAGATCACTTCCGGGACGTACAGATCGTCGCTGTTTTCCCAGAAGCGGCGCAGCACGCTGGCGTTGGCGCCTTCGCGCTGCAGGTCCAGTTCGGCGGCCAGGGTGTTCTCGACCTCGGCCACCACTTCACGCGGACGGATCTTGTCGGCACGCGGATGGGTACGCTCGACCAGCGCGGCCAGCGAATTGAGCAGGGCGATGTCGGCGTCGATCTGCTTCTCGATGCCCGGGCGCAGCACCTTGACCACCACCTGGCGGCCATCGGCCAGCGTGGCCGCATGCACCTGCGCGATCGAGGCCGAGGCCAGCGGTTCGGTATCGAAGCTGGCGAACGCCTCGCTGACCGGCCGGCCGAGGGCGTCCTCGACGATGCGGCGTGCGGTTTCGCCATCGAACGGTTTGACCCGGTCCTGCAGCAGGGTCAGTTCGTTGGCCACGTCCGGCGGCACCAGGTCGCGGCGGGTGGAGAGGATCTGGCCGAACTTGACGAAGATCGGGCCGAGATCCTGCAGCGCCAGGCGCAGGCGCGCACCGCGCGACTGCACGGCGATGTCGGCCGAGGCACGCGGTACGAATGGCTTGGCCAGGCGCAGCCAGCGCTCGGCCGGCGTGCCCTGCAGCAGGTCGTCGAGGCGGTAACGCAGGATCACCCGACCGATGCGGCTGGCCCGCAGCACGGCCTTCATGCGGCACCCCGCAGGCGCTGCACGCGCGCGCCAAGGCGCTCGACGTCATCGCGCAGCACGTCCACGTCATCGTGGAAGGCGTCCAGCTCGGCGCGCGGCACTACATCGCGCGACTCCTCGGTGATGAATTCGGCGGCGCTGTGGGCCAGGTCGATTGCCCCTTGGCGCGCATGCTGCAGGGCACTGCGCAGGGTGTTGGCAACCTGCACCCCCAGTACCTCGCCGAACACACTGACGAACGGCTGCTGCCAGTCCGGATCGAAGCCCTTGGCCAGCTGCTGCAGGCGGCGCGCCAGTTCGGCGTCACCGGCCACGCGCACGCGGCCCTTGCTGTTGGATTCGCCGCGCCTTGCGTTGGCCAGCAACGGCAGCTGCGCCAGCACGCCGGCCAGGCTGCTGCGCACGGCCAGGTCGGCTTCCTGTGCATCCACCGGGCCGACCCGCAGCTGGTCGCCATCAACGCTGATGCGCATCGCCAGCGACGGCGCTTCCAGGGTCAGGTCGATGTGCCGGCCATCGAGGCTGCCCAGGGCATGGCGGGTATCCGGATCCAGCGCCAGCGCGCGGTTCAGGGCGATCTGCAGGGCGCGGCCAGCGACCGGCTTGAGGGACTTGAGCAGGGAAGGAGCCATGCGCGCATTCTACCTGCGTGGGTGGGGAGCTTGGGCCGGGCTGCCGCCCGGCACCCGCGGTAGTGCCGGCCGCTGGCCGGCAACCTCAACCCCAACAGCAACATCAAAAGCTGGCTTCCTGTGGGGTGCGGGGTGGGTCCGGTTGCGGGAGACGCCGTAAACCCGTCCGTGGGGGCTTGGCCGCGGCATCCATGCCGCGGACACTCCCGCAACCGGACCCACCCCGCCTTCGACAGTTTCCTGTCGTCCGTGGGGTCGGATCCCGTTGCTCCGCAACGGGCTCCGACCCCTGTTGATGGGCCATGAGGACGGTCGATCCGCGCCATGCGTGGATGGATTTCTGGTTCATCTGTGCCTCACGCGGAGGGCCGATGAAGGTTCATGCTATGAGGCCACGCAACGCACAGGACATCGCATTTCCCATGGCACGGACCCGGGTCGGCATCATCTTCGGGGGCAAGTCTTCCGAACACGAAGTTTCACTGCAGTCGGCGAAGAACATCCTGGACGCCCTTGATCGCGAGCGCTTCGAGCCGGTGCTGGTCGGCATCGACAAGCAGGGCCAGTGGCATCTGAGCGAACCGGCGACCTTCCTGCTGCATGCCGACGACCCGGCCCGCATCGCGCTGCATCGTTCCGGCCTGTCGCTGGCGGTCCTTCCGGGCGCCGAGCAGGCGCAGCTGCAGCCCTCGGACGCGGCCAGCGCCCTGGCGCAGATCGATGTGGTGCTGCCGATCGTGCACGGGCCGCTGGGCGAGGACGGCGCGCTGCAGGGCCTGCTGCGCATGGCCAACCTGCCCTTCGTCGGTTCACCGGTGCTGGGATCGGCCGTGGCGATGGACAAGGACGTGACCAAGCGCCTGCTGCGCGACGCGGGTCTGCAGGTAGCGCCGTGGTTGTGCATCCGCCGCCACCAGGCGGCGTCGGTGGATGTCGATGCGGTGATCGCCCGGCTCGGCCTGCCACTGTTCGTGAAGCCGGCCAACCAGGGTTCGTCGGTGGGCGTGAGCAAGGTCAAGGATGCGGCGGGCTTTGCCGAGGCGCTGGCACTGGCACTGCGCTACGACCACAAGGTGCTGGTGGAATCGGCGGTGGTCGGCCGCGAGATCGAATGTGCGGTGCTGGGCAACGCGCACCCTCAGGCCAGCCTGTGCGGCGAGGTAGTGGTGCACGACGAGTTCTATGCCTACGACACCAAGTACATCAACGAAGATGGCGCCGACGTGGTGGTGCCGGCCGATATCGATGCCCTCACGCAGGCACGCATCCAGCAGGTCGCCCTGCAGGCCTACCAGGCGCTGGAGTGCGCGGGCATGGCGCGCGTGGACGTGTTCCTCACCGCGGGCGGCGAGATCATCATCAACGAGGTCAATACGCTGCCGGGCTTCACCCGCATCAGCATGTATCCGAAGCTGTGGGGCGCCAGCGGCATCGACTACACCACGCTGATCACCCGCCTGATCGAACTGGCGCTGGAGCGCCATGAGGCCGATCGCGGGCTGCAGAGCGCTGTGTAACGCGGTGATCGCCCGCAGAGTCGAGCATGGCTCGACTCTGCGGAAAGCGATGCCGGCCAGCGGCCGGCACTACCGGCTAGCCTCGCTTGCGGAACATCGAGATCACGGCAAGGATCAGGAACACCACGAACAGGATCCAGGCGATGTTCGTTGCGGCGCCGGCAATTCCGGAGAAACCCAGAACGGCGGCGATGATGGCGATGACAAAGAAGATAATGGCGTAGTGCAGCATGGCGCTCCTCGCGGGTGGTCGAGCCTTGGATGGCGTGGGTCCATCCTCCCGATCCAGCGGTGTGCAAGCAGTGATGGCGATCTATGCGGCAGATGAAGCCTTCAGCCTGCGCAGCCCTTCTTCGATGCTGACCTGCGGCACGTAGCCGAAGTCACGGCGTGCCGGTTCCATGCTGTACCAGTGCGGCGTGCACAGCTGCTCGGCCAGGAAGCGGGTCAGCGGCGGCTCGCCGCGCAGGCGCAGCAGCGGCCACAGCCGCTCGCAGACGGCGCCGATGCGGTAGGCGGTCTTGAAGCTGATCGCCTTGTCCACCGTTGGCGCACCCACCGCCTGCAGCAGCCTGTTGACCAGCTCGCGCATCGGCAGCGGCTCGCCGTTGGAGATGAAGTAGGCCTTGCCCGCACACGCAGCGCCCGGTGCCAGGGCGTCAAAGGCGAGGAAGTGCGCCAGCGCGGCGTTGTCGATGTAGGTGGTATCGACCTTGTTGCTGCCATCGCCGACCAGGCGCAGGCGCCCTTGCCGCGCACGCTCGGCGAGCCTGGGCACCAGCTGCTGGTCACCGGGGCCCCAGATCAGCCGCGGGCGCAGCGCCACCGTCGCCAGCGCGGCGTCATTGGCCGCCAGCACGCGCTGTTCTGCGATCGCCTTGGTGGCCGCATACGGCGCCTGGAAATCTTCCCCGTACGGCACCTCGTCCGCGCCCAGGCCTTCCACCGGATGCGTGGCACGATGGGTCACGCTGGGCGTGGAGGTGTAGACCAGCCGGGTGATGCCCTGCGCGCGGCACGCCGCGATGACGTTGTCGGTGCCGACCACGTTGGCCTGGTGGTAGCTGTCATAGCTGCCCCACGCCCCGGCCTTGGCACCGTTGTGGAACACCGCATCGACGCCGGCCACCGCGTGCAGCACCGCCTGTGCATCGGCGAGGTCGCCGCGGATCTGGCCCACGCCGATCGCCTGCAGCGCCGGGTAATGACTGCGGTTGAACGCCAGCACCTGGTGGCCACGTTCGACCAGGCCACGGCACAGCGCCTGGCCAAGGAAACCACCACCGCCGGTGACCAGGATCTTCATGCGCGCTTCTCCAGTTCGGCGCTGGCCCAGACGGCGAGCTTTTCGCGGCCGATCTTGGCGTTGTGACGGATATCGACGGGGAACGCCGGATGCACCAGGAAGTGCTGCAGGCCGGCCTCCGGCAGGCGGGCGGCGGCATGTGCACGCAGCGCTTCCTGCAGCGCCGGGCTGTCGGACCGGCCGCTCTGCAGTTCCACGCACAGCACCGGCACCTGCGCGCCGGCGGCGCCGACGCCGACCAGTGCCGTGCGCGCCACGCCGGCCACGGTGTTGAACACCGGCTCGACCTGCTCGGTGTACAGCGGCCCGCGCGCGGTTTCCACGCGCTGGGTCTTGCGCCCGCAGAACCACAGGCGGCCCTGCGCGTCGAAGTAGCCCACATCGCCCATGCGGTGGACGATGCGCGTGCTGCCGTCGTCCAGCGTCTCGCGGATCTTCGCCGCCGCTGTGGCCTGCGGGCGGTTGAAGTAGCTGTCGGTGGCGGTCGGTCCGGCCACGGTGATCTCGCCCACTTCGCCGGTGGCCAGCACGCGCGCCTGCGACCACTCCGGCAACGGTGCGTCGTCGATGGCGATGATGCGCACGTCGTTGGGCGCAACTACGCTGCCCACGCAGGTGCCGGCACCGGCCTCGGTCGCGGCACGGGTACGCTCCAGTTCGCGCCCCTCGACCACCGCCACCGGCAGGCACTCGGTGGCGCCGTACGGGGTCCAGAACTGCGCATCGGCCGGCAGCAGCCCCCGGATGGTGGCGACCACATCCGGCGGCACCGGGGCACCGGCCGAGGTCACCCGGGTCACCGTCGGCAGCGGCCGGCCATGCCGCGCCAGCACCCGCATCAGGGCCGGCGAGCCGAACAGCTGGGTCACGCCGAAACGCTGGATGGCGTCGTGCAGGCGGGCCGGGTCAGCCTGCGCCGGCCGGGTCGGGTCCATGTCCGGAATCACCGAGGTCAGCCCCAGCGCCGGGTCGAACAGCGCGAACGGCGGGAACGTCGGCAGGTCCACACCGCCCGCTTCCATGCCGAAGGCGCTGCCCAGCAGCTGGATCTGTCCAACGAAGTGGCGGTGGCGGTAGACCACGCCCTTGGGCACGCCGGTGGAGCCACTGGTGAACAGGATCGCGGCCATGTCCTCGCCATCGGTGTCGGCCAGCATCGGCCCAGCGCTGGCGCCAGCGCGCTCCAGCGCGGCCAGCGTGGTGCCGCCCCAGCCGAGGCGCCGGCCGACCGTGACCAGGCGGGTGGCCGACGGCGCCCAGCGCAGCACCAGCCGCGCCACGTGCGCCAGCGGAATGCCGATGAAGGCCTGCGGCTGCGCTTCGTCCAGGCACTGCTTCAGCGCACGCCTGTCGATGCCCGGGTCGACCAGCACCGGCACCGCGCCCAGCTTGAACAGCGCGAACATCAGCAGGAAGAACTCCGGCGAGGGCCGCACCATCACGACCGTACGCACGCCGCGGCCGATCCCGTAACCGGCCAGGCCGGCGGCCATGGCATCGCTGCGGGTGTCCAGCTGGCGGTAATCCAGGGTCACATCGTAGGCCGCCATGCCATTGCCCGCGCCGCGGCGGCCGGGACAACGGATGGCAATCTGGTCAGGGCGTTCACGCGCCAGTTCAGGCAGGCGCGCGGCAATGTTGCAGGGTCGGTTCATCCGTTCATTGTCGCCGCTTACGGAATTTCTTGCGCGGCGGCCCACTTCGTGGAAAATCCGCTCCCTCGTTCCTGATTCCGACTGCCGCCCGAGGCGGCTTGCCCATGCAACATCCCTGCATGACCTGCGGCGCCTGCTGCACCCAATACCGCGTGGCCTTCCACTGGATGGAATCGGACGAGGTCACCCCCGGCGGCGTGCCGCACCAGCTCACCGAGGTGCTGGACCCGCACCGCCTGTGCATGCGCGGCACCCACTCCAAGCCGGTGCGCTGCGTGGCGCTGGATGCGCAGATCGGCGTGTACTCGCGCTGCACCATCCACCCCAACCGGCCCAGCGTGTGCCGTGAGGTGGATGCATCCTGGGAGTACGGCAAGGCCAGCCCGCAGTGCGACAAGGCACGCATCGCCTATGGCCTGGATCCGCTGACGCTGGCCGACTGGCGCTGGCGCGATGACGCCGACAATGACGACGATCACCCGGACGACAACGGCAACAGCCCGTCCTCACCGCCGCAGGCACCGGTCGCGGCGTAATGGTAGTGCCGGCCGCTGGCCGGCAAGCGCGCTATGCGCGCCGGGTTCATGAAGTTGCCGGCCAGCGGCCGGCACTCCCGGGATCCGGCCCGGGAGCCGATCAGAGCGGGTTGGCGTCCAGGAAGGCGCGGATCTCCGGCACCAGCACTTCATGCTTGTCTTCCAGCACGTAGTGGCCGGCGTCCTCGAAGGCATGCACCTGGGCCTGCGGCAGCGCGGCCTGGAAACCCTTCAGGAAGTGGTGGTCGAACACGAAGTCGCGCAGGCCCCAGCCGAGGAAGGCCGGTCGATCCGCGAACGACGGCAGCGCCTTGCCGGCCCGTTCCAGCAGCGACCAGGCCTTGTCGGCCGGCGACAGCGGGATGTCCTGCATGAAGCGGATGGTGCTGATGCGGTTGGCCCAGCTGTTGTACGGCGACACGTAGGCGCGGCGCACATCGGCCGGCATCTTCCGCTCCACGCCCAGCCACGAGGCACCGGACGAGAACGCGTTGAAGCTGCGGATGATCCACTCACCGATCTTCCAGTGGCGGCCGAGCGCGATCTGCCAGGGCATCTTCTTCGCCGCCGGCATCGGGAACGCAGCGGTGTTGAGCACCACCAGGCGCTGGACCTGGGCGTGGTGCGACAGCGCCCAGCCGAAGCCGATCATGCCGCCCCAGTCGTGCACGGCCAGGGTCACCGGGCCGGTGATGCCCAGGTGCTTCAGCAGCGCATCGAGGTCGTCCACGCGCGACTGCAGCGTGTAGTCGTAGCGGCTGTCATCGGGCTTGTCCGACAGGCCCATGCCGATGTGGTCCGGCACGATGCAGCGGTACCTGTCCGACAGGCCGGCCACCAGCGTGCGCCAGTAGTAGCTCCACGACGGGTTGCCATGCACCATCACCACCACTTCGCCGTCGCGCGGGCCTTCGTCGAGATAGTTCATCGACAGGCCCGGTCGGACCTCGAAGCGTTGCGGGTGGGCGGGGTAACCGGGAAGCTGGGACATCGAATCGCACCTGTAGAAAGGGCCGGTAGAACCGGCCCCTGGACACTTGGAAAAATCATCGCTGCCCATCGTGCAGCAGGTCAGCGGTGACTTTTTTTACCAGACCACTTCAGCCATCGAGCAGTTCAGGCCCGAGCCAATGCCCAGAAGCGCGATGCGATCGCCCTTCTTCAGCTTGCCCAGCTGCTTGAGCTTGCTCAGCACGATCGGCACCGAGGCCGGGCCGATGTTGCCGTGCTCGCCGAAGATGGTCATGACCTTCTTCGGGTCGATGCCGAAATTCTTGATGAACGCGGCGGTGTGCGGCTGGCTGACCTGGTGGATCACGAACTGGTCCAGTTCTTCCACGGCCCAGCCGAGTGCGATCTTGGCGGCGCTGAAGGTCTTCTGCGCCAGCTTGATGCCTTCGATCAGCAGCAGGCGGGTGTCGGTCACCATGCGGTCCAGGTTGCCCAGGCACAGCTGGTTCCACTCGGTGGCCGAGCGGGTCACGCCACCCTTGTAGCGCGGGGCGTCCGGCACCAGCTCCGAGCGCGCCATCACCATCGCGGCGGCGCCCGAACCGGTGGTCAGCGCGGCCAGCTCGTTGCGGAAATCATCGGCGGTGACGTCCGGGGCGGTCATGCGCTCCAGGGTCTTCTCGTACACCAAGTTGGCGGTCTCGCCATCCACCACCAGCGCGTAGTCGATGTCGCCGCGCTCAATCATGCGCGCGGCGATATCCATGCCATTGATGAAGGCCAGGCAGGCATTGGCGACGTCGAAGGTCATGCATTCGTCGCTGACGCCGAGGTTGCCCGACACGATGGAGGCGGTGGACGGCTCCAGGTAGTCGCGGCTGACCGAGGTGTTGACCAGCAGGCCGACCTGGGTCGCGGTGATGCCCGCGTCTTCCAGCGCCTTGCGCCCGGCCATGGTGGCAGCGTCCGAGGCCAGTACGCCGTTGTCCCACAGGCGGCGGGCGTGGATGCCGGCGATGTCGCCGAGCACATCGGTGCGGATACCCAGGCGATCCAGCGTCGGCTGCAGCCGCTCGTTGATTTCCTTGGTCGTCAGCGTATGCGGCGCGTCGACGTGTGCCAGGCCGGCGATCGAGACATTCTTGAAGAGCATCGAGGTTAGCGCCAAGGCTCAGGCAAAAGGGGGCGCTATTCTATAACCCCCGGGCTTTCACCGCATCTTTACGAATTCAGCCTTGGCCGTATGGTGAAGCGTTCAGCGCGGCGGGCACTGGAACGCCGCAAAGCGCTGGCTGCCATCGGCGGGGGCCGCAGCGGCCTGCACGGCATTGGCGCCGGCGCTGGGGGCCTCGTTGCGGGCCAGCGTTTCCAGCTCTTCCTGCACCCGCAGCGGGTTGCGGTTGTAGAAGCCGACCTTGCTCTTCACGGTGACCACCACCTCGCCCTTGGCGATGCAACCGGCTGGAACCGGGCCCGCCGGCAGCACGCGGGTCGCCTTGCCGGCCGGTTCGATCGGCACCCAGGTACAGGCGCTGACGGTGAGCAGCAGGGAGGAAAGCAGCAGAACGCGCATGGGCAGATCCTGGAAGGGTATGGGGGGATTCTGCCTGAACAGCCTGAATCGGGGGTAGCCGGGGCCGGGGTCGTAGCCCCCTGCGGGGGATCCGACCCCAGGTCGGCAGAGGGGTCAGCCCCCCCGCAGGGGGCTCTGACCCCGGATGCATGACGGGGTTGCCGGCCAGCGGCCGGCACTACCGGGGCAGCCGGCCCGCCACAGGGCGGGCCGGGTATTGCCTTATTTCTTGACCGGGTTGCCTTCGGCGTCGATCACCGTCACCTCGCCCAGGTTCAGCGCACGCACCGCCGCTTCGGTCTGCTTGAGATCGCCCACCACCACCCAGGTCAGGGCCTGCGGCTTGATCTCGGCAGCGGCCTGCTGCACCTGCGCCGGGGTCATCGCTTCGATCTCGGCCTTGCGGCGCAGCACATAGTCATCCGGGCGCTTGAACTGCACGATCGAACCGATGGTGGCGGCCACCGCGCTGGCGGTCTCGTAAGCACCGGGCAGGCTCAGGGTCTGGATGTTGCGGATGCGGTTGACCTCGGCCGCGGTCGCCGGCTTGCTGCCATCGGCGAACGCGGCGATTTCCTTGCGCATCTCGGCCATCGCCGGGCCGGTCTTGTCGATCTGCACCGGCGCGCTGGCCATCCACGGGCGCTGGCCCACCGAGTTGACCGCGCTGCTGCGCGCACCGTAGGACCAGTGCTTGTCCTCGCGCAGGTTCATGTTCAGGCGCGAGGTGAAGTCGCCACCGATCACCCCGTTGGCAATGTCGAAGCGGGTGGAACTGGACGCACTGGACGGCGGCACCACCTGGCCAGCGAACAGGTTGGCCTGCACCGCACCCGGCTGGTCGATCAGGAACACGCGCGGGCCCTTCGGCAGTGCGACATCGGTGGCCGCCTTCACCTGCGGCGCATCGCCTGCCGCCTTCCAGTCGCCCAGCTGCTTGTCCAGCAGCGGCACGATCTCGGCCAGCGTGGTGTCGCCGACCACGATCAGGGTGCCGTTCTGCGGCCGCAGCCAGTCGTGGTGGAAGTCGACCAGGTCCTCGCGGGTCAGGCCGTTGATCGCCGCCTCGTCGCCACTACCGGTGAACGGAATGGCATACGGATGGCCCTTGCCGTACAGCAGCGGCGGCAGCACGCGCATCGCCACCGCACCGGGGTTGACCTTCTCCTGCTGGATGCCGGCGATCCAGGTCGCCTTGACCCGGTCGATCTCGCCCTGCTCGAAACGCGGCTCACGCAGCAGGTCGCGGTACAGCGCCAGCGACGGTGCCAGGTTTTCCTTCAGCGCCGACAGGTCCACGCTCATCGAGTCCAGGCCGGCCGAGGCATCCAGGCTGGCGCCCAGTGCGTCAGCGGCATCGGCGAAGGCCAGCGAGCCCAGCTTGCCGGCGCCTTCGGTCATCAGGCTCATGGTGAAGTTGGCGGTGCCCGGCTTGCGGCCCTGGTCGGCACTGAAGCCGCCCGGGAACTGGTAGCTGAACTGCACCACCGGGATCTCATGGCGCTCGGCCAGGATCACCTGGGTGCCGTTCTTCAGCGTGGCGCGCTGCAGCGCCGGGAACTTCAGCTGCGGGAACTCGCGGGTCTGCGGCACGCCGGCCTTGCGGTCGACCTGCTCCGGCAGGGTGCTGTACTTGGGGTCCACCGCCGGTACGTTGAACGGCTTCGGCGCCTGGCTGGGATCTTCCTTCAGCGCCACGCGTTCACCCGGTGCGATCACCAGGGTGTGGCTGCCCTTGTCCAGCCACTGCGCGCCCAGGCGGCTCAGGTCGGCAGCGCTGGCCTTCTCGATGTTGGCCAGCGAGGTGCGGAAGCAGCCCGGGTCGCCAGTGAACACTGCGCACTCGGCCAGTGCGTCGGCCTTGCCGCCGAAGCCACCGATGCGCTCGATGCCGCGGATGAAGCCTGCGCGGGCACCGGTCTTGGCCCGCTCCAGCTCGGCCGCGGTGGGGCCCTGCTTGATCAGCCGGTCCAGTTCCTCGTCGATGATCTTCTCGACCTTGGCCGGGTCCTGGCCCTGCTTGACCGTCGCCATGATCACGAAGTTGGAGCCCAGCTGCGACGTCGACAGGCCCGACGCGATGCTGTCCACCAGCTTGTCCTGGTGCTGCAGGCGCTGGCTCAGGCGGGACGACTTGGCACCACCCAGCACCTGCGCGAACAGCTGCAGCTGATCGACCTCGGTGGTGCCGACCTGCGGCACGTTCCAGGCGCGGTAGATGCGCGCCTGTGGCACCTTGTCGGTCATCGTCTCGCGCGTGTCGGCGCTGCGCTTGGCCACGTTCACGGCCGGCTGCGCCATGGTCGGGCCGGCCGGGATGCTACCGAAGTACTTGGCGACCTTTTCCTTGGCGGTGGCCAGATCGATGTCGCCGGCCAGCACCAGCACCGCGTTGTTCGGGCCGTACCAGGTGCGGAACCAGGTCTTCACGTCATCCAGCGACGCCGCGTTGAGATCGTTCATCGACCCGATCACGCCGTGGTGGTACGGGTGGCCCACCGGGTACAGCGCCTTGTTGAGCTGGTCCCAAGCCTGGCCGTAGGGCTGGTTCTCGCCCTGGCGCTTCTCGTTCTGCACCACGCCGCGCTGCTCGTCCAGCGCGGCCTGGTCGATCGCACCGACCAGATGGCCCATGCGGTCCGATTCCATCCACAGCGCCATGTCCAGCGCCGTGGTCGGCACGTTCTCGAAATAGTTGGTGCGATCGGTGTTGGTGGTGCCGTTCTGGTTGGTGGCACCCACCTGCTTGAACGGTTCGAAGAATTCGCCGTCGTGGTTTTCGCTGCCCTGGAACATCAGGTGTTCAAACAGGTGCGCGAAGCCGGTACGGCCGGCCGGTTCGTCCTTGCTGCCCACGTGGTACCAGACGTTGACCGCAACGATCGGCGCCTTGCGATCGGTATGCACGATCACGCGCAGGCCATTGGGCAGGGTGAACTGCTCGTACGGGATATCGACCTTGGCCGGTGCCGCCGGCTTGGCGGCGAGCGCATGGGTGGGCGCGAGCGTGCCCAGGGCGGTGCTGAGGGCGACGGCCAGCAGTGCAGCGCGCGGGCGAAGGGCGAGAGACATATCCGGATCCTTGGTCACGAAGGTGAACCCCGATCCTAGCCTGCGCGCGCGGCGGCCGGAATCGGTCACCAGTCACTGGGGGGTTCGCCCCAACGGCCCTCCGCTCCCGGCCCGATAGGCGTGCCTGGCCCGTCACATGCGCCGGCTGAAGACGTCCGGACAGTGTCCGTGGCGCGACGAATGGACAGGTGTCCGCCCAGCGGACACTTTTCGGATGCCGAAAAACCCTTTCAAATCAATAGCTAAATGTTGGCACGCGGATTGCTTGGCACTTCCTGCGCCAGGAAGGGCTTCAGACAAAAGCTGACTGAAGACTGAACAAATGCAGGAAATCGAAAATTTCTCTTGCATGCCCAGAATTGGTGTACTACATTACTACCACACCACAGCTCAACAACACTAAACAGGCCCCGTCATGAACACCAAGACCATTGCCATCGCCATCGCCCTGATCGCCGGCACCGCGGTTGTTTCGTCGGTGCAGGCCTCCGAATCCATCAAGACCCTGGCCACCGTGCAGGTTCGCCCGGCCGCCGACCAACTGGCCCAGCAGGCCTGGGAACAGGCCAGCGGCATCCCGACCCTGGCCACCGTGGAAGTGCGCCCCAGCGCTGACCAGCTGGCCGAGCGCAACGGCTACGTCGCCGCCCCGGTCGCCGCCGCGATGCCGATCACCACCCTGGCCTCGGTGGAAGTGCGCCCGAGCCTGGAACAGCGCGTCGCCCTGGCCGCCGAACTGGAAGCCCAGCGCTACGCCGCCACCCTGGCCGCCGCCGCCACCAACGTCGCCAACTCGGTCATCGTCAACCTGCCGGCCCTGCAGGTGCGCCCGAGCGCTGCCGACCTGCAGGCGCTGGCCACCGAAACCGCCCAGGTCCTGCTGCGCCCGTAAGCGGTGCCGCCCTGCCCAGCGCAGGGCGCGCGCCGTAAAGCCGGCCGCCGTCGCAGGTACACTGCGCCGATGAATGCCGCGCCCCCGTTCCACGTGATCCTGTTCCAACCGGAAATCCCGCCCAACACGGGCAATGTGATCCGGCTCTGTGCCAACACCGGCGCGCAGCTGCACCTGGTCGAGCCGCTCGGCTTCGCACTGGAAGACAAGCAGCTCAAGCGCGCCGGCCTGGACTACCACGAGTACTCGCGCCTGCAGGTGCACCCCGACCTGGACACCGCGCTGGCGCGGATCGCACCGAATCGGTTGTTCGCACTCAGTACCCGCGCCAGCGTGCGCTACGACAGCGTGGCCTTTGAAGAGGGCGATGCGTTCCTGTTCGGCCCGGAAAGCCGTGGCCTGCCGCAGGACGTGCTCGATGCACTGCCGGATGGCCGCCGCCTGCGCCTGCCGATGCGGCCGGGCAACCGCAGCCTCAATCTTTCCAACACCGTTGCCGTGGTGATGTACGAGGCGTGGCGGCAGCACGGGTTTGCCGGTGGGGCGTAGCTCACGTGTGTCACTTTCTTTGCTCGCGCAAAGAAAGTAACCAAAGAAACGCGCCGCCATCGGCGAGCCGGTGCTGCGCACCGGTACCCTGCGCTCCTCGGCCCGCTTCAAGGCGGACCCGACAGCCGCGCGCTACAGGCTGTCCTTGAACACTCGCGGCAGTTCCGTCCGGTGCGCGGGTCGGTACACCGGTCGCTCGCCTGCGGATACGCTGCGGGCAATGCCGGCCAGCGGCCGGCACTACCGGTGCACTCAGAACGCGTTGATGCCGGTCAGTTCGCGGCCGATCACCAGCTGGTGCACGGTCTCGGTGCCTTCATAGGTGATCACCGATTCGAGGTTCAGCGCGTGCCGGATCGCCACGTGTTCGGTGGTGATGCCAGCCCCACCGAGCAGATCGCGACACTCGCGGGCGATGTCAATCGCCATGCGGCAGTTGTTCCACTTGGCCAGGCTGACCTGCTGCGGCTGCAGCTGGCCGGCTTCCTTCAGCCGGCCCAGCTGCAGGGCCAGCAGCTGGGCGGTGGTGATGCGGCGGGCCATTTCCGCCAGCTTGATCTGCGCGCTCTGGGTGGCGGCCAGCGGGCGGCCGAACAGCACACGCTCCTTGGCGTAGCCCAGCGCTTCATCCAGGCAGGCGATGGCCGCGCCGATCGGGCCCCAGCTGATGCCATAGCGGGCCTGGGTCAGGCAGCCCAGCGGCCCCTTCAGGCCCTTCACGTTCGGCAGGCGGTGGCTGTCGGGCACGCGCACGTCATCGAAGAACAGCGCACCGGTCAGCGATGCGCGCAGGCTCATCTTGTGCTTGATTTCCTGCGTGGTGAAGCCGGCCATGCCCTTCTCCAGCACGAAGCCCTGGATACCGTCCTCGGTCTGTGCCCAGACGATGGCCAGGTCGGCCACCGGGCCGCTGGTGATCCACATCTTGCTGCCGCTGATGCGCCAGTCGCTGCCGTCGCGCACCGCGCGGGTCTTCATGCTGGCCGGGTCGGACCCGCCGTGCGCCTCTGTCAGGCCGAAGCAGCCGATCAGCTCGCCGCGTGCCATCGCCGGCAGCCACTGCTGGCGCTGTTTCTCGCTGCCGTACGCGTAGATGGGATACATGCACAGCGAGCTCTGCACCGAAACGAAGCTGCGCAGGCCAGAATCGCCGCGCTCCAGCTCCTGGCAGATCAGGCCATAGCTGACCGCGCCGAGGCCACCGCCACCGTATTCGGCCGGCAGTGTCGCGCCGAGCAGGCCCAGAGACGCGATCTCCGGCACCAGCTCGGCGGGGAAACGGGCCTGGTCGAAGGCATCGCCGATGATCGGCAGCACGCGCTCGTTGGTGAAGCGGGCGACGCTCTCCTGCACCGCGCGCTCTTCCTCGTTGAGCAGGGAACGGACATCGAACAGATCGTACGGATGCAAAGCCATGGCACTCACGCGCAGTCAGGACCGGGCCATTGTCGGTCATCCGCACAGCGCGTGCCGGCCAGGGTCGGCACCGGCAGGGCTGCGGCCCTACGCTGCATTGCAGCAATCCGGGCGTGAACATCGCCGATCTAGCTCGATCACGCGCGGCCCGGTACCCTGACACATTCAAACAACCGTTTCGCCCGTGGCTGCACGCGCGATTCCCAGGCACCGCCGGTGGCCCCGATGCCGGCCCTACCCACGAGTCATGCAATCGATGAGCGCTGAAGCCAACGCCCTGCCCCCGCGTGAAGTAATGGAGTTCGACGTGGTGATCGTCGGCGCCGGCCCCGCCGGCCTGGCCACCGCGATCCGCCTGCGCCAGCGCGCGATCGAAGCCGGCCGCGAACTGTCGGTGTGCGTGCTGGAAAAGGGCTCCGAACCGGGCGCGCACGTGCTGTCCGGCGCGGTGATGGATCCGCGCGCGCTGGCCGAACTGTTCCCGGACTGGGCCGAACGCGGCGCACCGCTGAAGCAGAAGGTTACCCGCGACGAGTTCCTGTTCCTCAGCGAGACCGGGTCGCGCAGCACGCCCAATGCGCTGCTGCCGGAGTGCTTCCACAACGAAGGCAACTACATCATCAGCCTGGGCGAAGTGACCCGCTGGCTGGCGCAGCAGGCCGAGGCGCTGGAAGTGGCGATCTTCCCCGGCTTCGCCGCCGCCGAGGTGCTGTACGGCGACAACGGCGAAGTGATCGGCGTGGCCACCGGCGACATGGGCATCGAGAAGGACGGCAGCATCGGCCCGGCCTTCGAGCGCGGCATGGCGCTGCACGCCAAGTACACGGTCTTCGCCGAAGGCACGCGCGGCCACCTCGGCCGCCAGCTGATCGCCCGCTACAAGCTGGACGAAGGCAAGGACCCGCAGGCCTACGGCATCGGCATCAAGGAACTGTGGCAGATCGACCCGGCCAGGCATGAGCCGGGCCTGGTGGTGCACGCCGCCGGCTGGCCGCTGGACAGCGACACCTACGGCGGCGCGTTCCTCTACCACGCCGAAGGTGGCAAGGTCGCCATCGGCTACGTGGTCGGCCTGGACTACAAAAACCCCTGGCTGAGCCCGTTCGAGGAATTCCAGCGCTTCAAGACCCATCCGGATATCCGCAAGCACCTGGAAGGCGGTACCCGCATCGGCTACGGCGCGCGTGCGATCACCGCCGGCGGCCTGCTGTCGCTGCCGAAGACGGTGTTCCCCGGTGGCGCGCTGGTCGGTTGCGAGGCCGGTTATCTCAACGCCAGCCGCATCAAGGGCAGCCACGCCGCGATCAAGACCGGCATGCTGTGCGCCGACGCCGCGTTCGACGCGCTGGCCGCCAACCGCCAGCACGATGAGCTGAGCGCCTATCCGAAGGCCTTCGAAGCCAGCTGGCTGTTCACCGAACTGCAGCAGGCCAAGAACTTCAAGCAGTGGTTCAAGAAGGGCCAGACCGTGGCCACGCTGATGACCGGCGTGGAGCAGTGGCTGCTGCCGAAGCTGGGCGTGCGCAACCCGCCGTGGACGCTGCACCGCACCCAGCCGGACCATGCCTGCCTGGAGCCGGCGGCCCAGCACACCCGCATTACCTATCCGAAGCCGGACGGGGTGCTGACCTTCGACCGTCTCAGCTCGGTGTTCCTGAGCAGCACCAACCACGACGAGAACCAGCCCAGCCACCTGACCCTGAAGGACCCGAGCATTCCGGTGAAGGTGAACCTGGCCGAGTACGCCGGCCCGGAAGCGCGCTACTGCCCGGCCGGCGTGTACGAGTTCGTTGGCGAAGCCGACAACGCACGCCTGCAGATCAACGCGCAGAACTGCGTCCACTGCAAGACCTGCGACATCAAGGACCCGACCCAGAACATCGTCTGGGTGACCCCGCAGGGCGGCGGCGGCCCGAACTACTCGGGCATGTGATCGCCCCGGGCTGCGACCGCGTGTCGCAGCCCGGCCACTGCAGCGCACCGCTATCCTGCCCGGCCATGCGTGTCTCCCTGCTCACCGCCCTTGCCTGGGCCCTGCTTGCCACGGCCTGCCAGCGCCCGCCTGCGCCAGCGGCCACACCCGAACAGGCCCGGCAGCAGGCCATGCAGCGCGCGTTCGAACTGTGCGCCGGCTGCCACACCGTGCAGCCCGGCGGCATCCACCGCTTCGGGCCGAACCTGCACGGCGTGATCGGCCGCCGCGCCGGCAGCCTGCCCGACTACGGCTATTCCGAGGGCATGCGCCGCGCCGACATCACCTGGACCGCGCAGACCCTGGATGCCTTCCTGCAGTCGCCTACCCACGTGGTGCCCGGCACCCGCATGTACAACGCCTTCCCCAGCCCCGAACGCCGCGCGCTGGTGATCGCCTACCTGCAACAGCAGTCGGCTCAGTGAGCCAGTCGCTGCAGCTGATGCTGCAGCCGGGCCACGAACGCCGTGACGGCGGCGAACAACGGTGCCGGGTCGGTCTCGCCCGCATCCTGCAGGCGCTCGACCAGCGCGTTGGCCTGCCCGGCCAGTGCCGTCGCTCCAATCGCCCCGAGGCCGCCGGCCTGGCGATGCAGGTGCCGCGCCGCGGCCTCGCGGTCACCGGCCTGCACGGCGCGCAGCACGGCCGCGAGGTCGCCCTCACTGGCCTGCAGCAGGCTGTCGCGCAGCTGTTCGGCCACCGCACGCGAACCGTAGCGCTGCTGCAGGGTGGCCAGGTCAGGCAGCGCATCACCGTCGTCGGCGGCATCCTCCTGTACGGCCGCGTCGAACGACTGGCCCTGCGCCTGCGGCAGCCAGCGCAGCAGCGCGGTGCGCAGCGTGGCCAGCGACAGCGGCTTGGCCAGCACCTCGTCCATGCCTGCCTCGCGGCAGCGGCGCGCATCGTCGTCCAGCACGCTGGCGGTCAATGCCAGCACCGTCAGTCGCGGCTGCCCGGTGCGACCCTCGCGTTCGCGCAGCAGGCGGGTGAACCCAAACCCGTCGAGTACCGGCATGCGGCAGTCGGTAATGACCAGGTCGAAGGACTCCGATGACAAGCGGTCCAGCGCCTGCTGGCCGTCGCCCAGCAGCACATAGGGCACGCCCAGTTGCTGCAGCCGCCACGCCATCATCGCCTGGTTGGTCGGGTGATCCTCGATCACCAGCACCCGCGCCTGGCGCAACGCGGCGGGCAGCAGCGCGGTCTGGTCCTGCTCGGCCAGCAGCGCCGCCGCGTCCTCGCTGCCGGCCTCGACCAGCGAGACCCGCACTTCGGCGCGCGTGCCTTCGCCCAGCGTGCTGTGCAGGGTCAGTTCGCCCTGCATCATCTGCACCAGGCGCTGGCAGATGCTCAGGCCCAGGCCGGTGCCGCCGTGGTCACGCTGGATGTAGGCGCCGGCCTGGGTGAATGGCGCGAACAGGTGCTGCAGTTGTTCCGGTGCGATGCCCATGCCGGTGTCGGTCACGCTCAGGCACAGCGGCTGCACACCGTCCTCGCTGGTCGGCCCCAGCACCTCCAGCTGCAGGCGCACCTCGCCCTGGCTGGTGAACTTGATGGCATTGCTGAGCAGGTTGAACACGATCTGGCGCAGCCGTACGCCGTCCACTTCGTGGGCCGGCGCCAGCTCGGGATCGATCTGCACGTGCAGCGCCAGGCCACGCGCGCTGGCCTGCGCGGACAGCAGGCGGCACACGCTTTCCAGCAGGGGCCGCAGCGGTTGCGGTACCGGCTCCAGGCGCAATGCACCTGCTTCCAGCCGCGAGTAATCGAGGATGTCATCGAGGATCTGCCGCAGCATCTGCGCCGAATCCTCGATCACGCCGAGGATGCGCTGCTGCTCGCTGTCCAGCGGCGAATGCGCCAGCACCTCCAGCATGCCCAGCACGCCACTCATGGGCGTGCGGATCTCGTGGCTCATCGTGGCCAGGAAACGCGATTTGGCTTCCGCAGCCTGCTCGGCCTCTGCCTTCGCCGCCGCCAGCGCATCGGCCTGCATCCGCGCTTCGGTCACATCCACCCAGTAGCCGCTCCAGATCACCGCGCCCTCTTCGGCGGCATAGGGGTGGGCCTGGCTGCGCACCCAGCGCGTGCCTTCCTCATCGCTGCGCAGGCGGAACTCCAGGACCAACGGTGCGAACTGGCGCGCGGCCTGTTCGATGGAATGCAGGATGTGCGCGCGGTCGTCCTGCTCGATGCGTTCCAGCAGCAGCTTCGCATCCTGTTCGGCCTGCTGCCGGGTGATACCGAACAACGCCGGCAGGTCGCCGGCAATGAACGGGAAACTGAGCGTGCCATCGGCATCGCGACGTGCCTGGTAGACCACCGCCGGCAGGTTGTCGGTCACCTCGGCCAGGCGCTGCTCCAGCTGGCGGCGTCCTGCCACCTCACGGCGCAGGCGCCAATGGCCGACGCCGTGCACCAGCAGTGCGGTCAGCAGCACCAGCAGCACCGGCACGCCCCACCGCAGCACGTTGCTCCAGTCGACACCGTTGCGGTACTCCACCCCCAGCCAGGCGTTGCGCAGGGCCTCGCGCTTGCGTGGGGTCATCTGCAGCAGCAGGCGATCGAAGGTGGTGGCCAGCGCCGCGTGGCGGCGATCCACGGCCAGCACCAGCTGGTCGTTGAAGCCGGCCGGTGCCGCCACCTGCAGCCGCCCCGGGAAACGGCTGCGCAGCAGGTGATCCACCACGGCAAGGTTGCCGATGTACGCATCGGCTTCGCCATCGAGCAGGCGCTGCAGTGACTGTTCGGCGCTGCGTGCAGCGATGATCCGCGCCTGCGGTGCCTGCTGCAGCACGTAGCCGCGCACACGCTCCGGGTCGGACAGCAGCACGCGCTTGCCCTGCAGGTCGGCCAGGTCCAGCAGCGACTCGCCATCGCTCCTGACCACAATCACGTTCGGCACGCTGATGAAGGGCTGGCTGAACACCCAGTCCGGGCCCAGGTAACGTGAATCGACAGGAATGCCCATCACCGCCTGCAGCTCACCGCGGCGGGCCTTCTCGCGTACCTCGTACCAGTCGTGGCTGTCCTCGACCTGCAGGTTGGCGCCAGCCTGCATCAGGCGCTGCAGGTATTCGCTGGCCAGGCCGCTGGGCCGGCCATCGTCGCCGGTGAACGACAGCGGCGCGGCATTCGGGGCGAAACCGATCTTCAGCGGCTGCTCCAGCACGCGCTTCTCGGCCTGGCTCAGCGCCAGCTGCGCCGATGCCGACCAGTGCGGCGGAGACAACCAGCGTTGTGCCAGGGCATCGCGCTGGGCCTGGCTGGTGGCCGCCAGCGCCAGGTCCAGGGCTTCGGCCAGGGGTTGCTTGCTGTTGGGAATGCCGAAGTGCAGCCGCTCAGGGGGCAGGTCGCTCGGCCGCAGCAGCGCCACGCCCTGCAGGCGCCGGCTGGCAATCAGCTCGGTGGCGACAAAAGCATTGCCGATGTAGACGTCGGCCTTGTCGTCTATGACCATCTGCAACGCGCTCAACGTGTCGCTCGCGACAAGCTGGCGGGCACGCGGGAATCGGGCGCGCACCTGCGGACCGGTCAGGAAATCCTGCTCGATCACGACCCTCAGCCCATCCAGGTCCGGCATGTCGGAGGCACGCAGGTCATCGGGCCGGCCCACCAGGGCGAGCGGCGCCTCGCTGTAGGCCGCGGTATAGACCATGCAGCGGGTGCGGTCGGCACTGAGACCGACATTCATCACCACGTCGATCTCGCCACGGCATGCCGCATCCAGCACGGATGTCCAGTCGGGATAGCGGCGCGCCTCGACCTTCATGCCGAGCTGGCGTGCAAGATGCGACAGATAGTCCGGTCCCAGACCGACCTGCTGGCCGTCACGGAGGGACTCGAAGGGCGGCCAACCGCTGTCATACTGCCCGACAACGATGGTCGGATGCGCCACCAGGTATTCGCGCTGCAACGGGCTGAGCGGCAGCAGCCCAGGGAGCGGCTGTGCCTGGGCCACGGGCAGGGCCAGCACCGCCAGCAGCAGGAGCAGCCCGCGAACAGCCCACCTACGCATCTGCGTCGATCTCCTAGAATCCTGCCAGGGACCGCGATGGTCGCGGTCCGGCGTGCCCGATGGCCATACTAGAGCATGAGCTTGCGCATCATCATCGCAGACGATCACCCGGTGGTCCGCATCGGTACCCGCGCCGTCATCGAGTCCAGTGGCGTGGGCCGCGTGGTCGGCGAGGCCGACAGCGCGCAGGCACTGATGACCCTGCTCGCCAACCAGCCCTGCGACCTGCTGGTCACCGACTACTCCATGCCGGGCAGCCCGCAGGCCGATGGCTTCGCCATGATCGGCATGATCCGGCGCCGCTACCCGGACCTGCCGGTGCTGATGCTCAGCGTTTCCAGCAACCTGGCGATCCTGCGCATGGTGCTCGACAGTGGGGTGCTCGGCCTGGTCGACAAGAGTTCGTCGATGGACGAGCTGCCGCAGGCGATCCAGGCGGTCTACCGCGGCCAGCCCTACATCAGCCGCAGCCTGCGCGAGCGGGTGGAGGCAGCCGGCAGCTGGCGCATGCGCGAGGGCGACGGCAAGCCGCTGTCCCCGCGCGAGGTGGAGGTGCTGCGCCTGCTCGGCACCGGCATGACAGTGAAGGAGATCTCGCTGCTGCTGCACAAGAGCGTCAGCACCATCAGCCGGCAGAAGGGCGATGCGATGCTCAAGCTGGGGTTGAAGGGCGATGCCGAATTGTTCGACTACCTGCGTGACGGGAAAATCTGAGACACGATTCACATAATCGCCCCCGGCAACAATGCCAGGTCGAAGGAATCGACCGGCGCATGTCCGGCCCCCAGCCGCGTCGCCGTGGAGACGCGGGCCGCCAGCGAGCAGAGAGCCGGGCGCTCAGCAGCGATGCGGTGCAGGGCGCGCCTGACGTGCTGCAGCCGCAGCAGGAGACCCCGCGGGAGCCGGCGCGGCAGCCCAGAGGCGATGGGCGTCTGACATGCCAACGCCTTGGCAGAGAAGGGAGGGGCCACCTCCGCGTGGCCTTTTCCCTTTCTGCCAGCTGAGCGGCCGAGGCCGCTTTCAGCCTTGCTTCATGCCACCTGCCGCTAGATGAATGCGCAAGCCGCACGGTGGCCCAGGCAATGTTCCGGCAATGTTGGAACGCCAGCGTGGACATCACGGCAGCCGGGGCGCCCCGCGCCCTCCCTGCCCAGCGTGGCATGCACCTCACAGGAGAACGAATCATGCTCAGTACTTCCACACTCAGCTTCCGTGGTCTGGCGATGGCGCTGGCACTGGTGGCCGGTGTCGCCGTGGTCAGCGATGCCAGCGCGATGTCGAGGAAGGACAAGCGCACCCTGGTCGGCGCCGTGGTCGGTGGCGTGGCCGGCAACCTGCTCTCCAACGGTGATCCTGCCGCCACCGTCGGTGGTGCCGTGGCCGGCGGCGCGATCGGCAATCTGACCACCTCCGACCGCCGCGACCGTCGTTATTACGACAATCGCTACTACGACAACCGCTACGACCGCCGCTACGATCGTGGCTACTACCGCAGCGGTTACTACGACCGCGGCGACGACCGCCGCTGGCAGCGCGAGCGCTACTACGACAACCGCTACTACCACGACCGCGGCCGCCATCGCGGCTGGTAAGCCGCGCGGCATCCTCCACGCGGCTGCACGGACGGGCGGGTCGGTGACCCGCCCGTTTGCGTTGGCCGCGCTCATGGCGTTGAATGCGCAGCCTTGGATGTGACTTTCCCCTCTCGGGCTGCGGCATGACGTCTCCCTCCCACCGCGTGCAGGGCCTCAACAACGACGAGGTGGCTGCCGACTGGCCACCGATCAGCGCGGCGGACATCGCGTGGCTGCGCCAGCGCTACCCGCAGCTGGACAGCGGCAGCCAGCCGCGCTGGCACAGCCCGCGGCCGCTGTCGGCTGCCGCCATCGTCAGCGGCGCGAACGGGGCGGTGTTCGTCAAGCGCCATCACCACAGCGTGCGCAGCGCGACGTGCCTGGAAGAAGAACACCATTTCATCGCCCATCTCGCTGCGGCGGGCGTACCGGTGGTGCAGGTGCTGCCAGCGGCCGATGGCCGCACCGCCGTCGAGCACGGCGAGTGGACCTTTGAACTGCATGCCGTCGGCGCGGGCGATGACCTGTACCGCGACGCGGTGTCGTGGTCGCTGCTGACCGATGTCGCCCAGGCCCGCGAAGCCGGGCGCGCACTCGCACAGCTGCACCGTGCCGCCGCCAGCTACCATGCGCCCCAGCGCAGCACCCATGTGCTGGTCGCGCGCGATGATCTGATCCGCGCCGACGATCCGATCGCGGCGATCAAGGCAGGACTGCATGAGCGTCCCGGGCTGGCCCGCTATCTCGCGCGCATTCCCTGGGAGGCGCAGCTGCAGCGCGACGTACTGCCGTGGCACGCCGGGCTGGCCGAGCGCCTGCGCGCCGAGCCACGGCTCTGGGCGCATAACGACTGGCATGTCTCCAACCTGCTGTGGCGCGACGGGCAGGTCAGCACCGTGCTGGATTTCGGCCTGGCTTCGCCCACCAGCGCACTGTTCGACCTCGCCACCGCGATCGAGCGCAACGCGGTGGCGTGGCTGGAACTGGAACGCGGCAGCGAGGCCGTGCGCCTCGACATCGCGCTGGCGCTGCTCGAGGGCTATCGCCAGGTGCTGCCGCTGTCGGCGGCACGCGTGCACCTGCTGGCCGACCTGCTGCCCATGGTCCATTTCGACTTCGCACTGTCCGAAGTGGAGTACTTCGAGGGCATCACCGGCTCGACCGCGAATGCCGACGTGGCTTGGCAGCCTTTCATGCTGGGCCATCCGGCGTGGTTCCATACCGCCCCGGGGCAGGCACTGCTGCAGGCCCTGCACGCCGCCGCGTGATCCGGTTGGGACACCGTTGGGGTCAGATCCCTTTCCTGCGGAAAGGGATCTGACCCCGGGTGGCGCTCGCAAATCCGTACCATTTGTAGTGAAATGGTCACCTGAAGCGGGGGTGCCTGGATCTGCCAGGCTGAGAGAGTCCCTTGGAACCTGATCCGGTTTGCACCGGCGTAGGGAGCTTTGAGCCGCAGCCACACCCCCATCATGGGCCGGTGCACCTGCGCGCCGTCGCTTCGTCTCCCTTGTTGTCCGAAGACGAATCGAATGAACCGCTGCCTGCGCCCCACCCTGCTCTCCCTCGCCCTCTGCGCCGCGCTGCCGCTGCATGCCAGCGAGGCCGAGTCCACCACCGATGCGGCTGCCGCTGGTGCCGAACGCTCGCCGACCGAACTGGCGGCGGTGCGCGTGGAGGCGGGCAAAGCGAAGGCCGATACCTCGCGCGTGAATGCCTTCGGCGGCGGTTCGTGGAAGGACACGCCGGCGTCGGTGAACGTGCTCGAGCGCGATTACCTCGACCGCCGCCAGGTACGTTCGCTGTCCGAGCTGGCCAGCAACGATGCCTCGCTGGGTGATGCCTACGCGCCGGTGGGCTACTACCAGAACATCGCCATCCGTGGCTTCGCACTGGACGCGGCCACCGGCTACCGCTTCAACGGGCTGTCCATCGCCGGCGAACAACGCCTGGCGCTGGAGAACGTGCAGTCGGTGGAGATCCTCAAGGGTGAAGCCGGGCTGGCGGCAGGCGTGATGGCGCCGGGCGGAATCATCAACTACATCGGCAAGCGCCCGGCCGAGGTGCGCACCGCCACGCTCGGCACCGATTCGGAAGGATCGCGCTACGCCGCTGTCGACGTCGGTCACTGGATCACCCCGCGCTTCGGCCTGCGCCTGAATGCCGCGTGGGATTCCAGCAATTCCCATGTCGAGCACGCTGATGGCCGCCGCAACTTCTACGCGCTGGCCGCCGACTGGCTGATCGGCGAACGCGGCAAGCTGGAGGTGGATGCCAACTACCAGACCAGCGCGCAGCGTTCGGTGTCCGGCTACCAGCTGCTGGGCGCGCGCGACCTGCCGCGCGGTGTCGACCGCGAACACCTGCTGGGTTACCAGCCGTGGCAGCGCCCGGTGGACATCGCCAGCACCAACATCACCGCCCTGCACACCTACGATTTCAATGACGCCTGGCAGTCGCGCGTCTCGGTCGGCCACAGCCGCTCGGTGATCGATGACAACGTCGCCTTCGCCTACGGCTGCTACTACGCCACGCAGTGCGCCGATGGCAGCGTGCCGGGCAATTACTTCGCGCCGAACGGCGACTATGACGTCTACGACTACCGCAGCCCGGACGACACCCGCCGCAACCAGCAGGCCCGTGCCGAGCTGCGCGGGCGCTTCCAGACCGGCAGCGTCGGCCACCAGCTGACCGTCGGTGCCGACTACTTCCGCCGCACCGTGGACAGGCGCCCGAGCGTCAACGAGTACGTCGGCACCACCAACATCCACGATGCGCCGGTGCCGGTATTCGAGCCGTCGCCGAAGATGCCGGGCCCGTCCGCACGACGCCTGGACAGCCGCCAGACCGCGTTCTTCGCGCTGGACCGGATCAGCTTCGGTGATGACTGGCAGTGGTTGGCCGGCGGTCGCTTCGTGCGCCTGGACGAGCGTGCCTACGACAAGCGTGGTACGCCGCAGCGGCACAGCCGCCTGTCGCGTTTCCTGCCGCAGACCGCGGTGGTGTGGAAGGCCACCGACCAGCTCAATGCCTATGCCAGCTACGTGCGCGGCATTTCGCTGGGCCAGGAAGCGCCGTTCTGGACCAGCAACGCCGACACCTTCCTGCCGTCGGTGCAGTCGCGGCAGCTGGAAGTGGGCGTGAAGTACGTGCCGGTCGAGGCGCTGACGCTGGGCGCGGCCGTGTTCCGCATTTCGCAGCCGTACCAGTACGCCAAGCCGGACAGCAGCGACGTCGGCTACACCTTCGTCGAGGAAGGCACGCAGACCCACACTGGCCTGGAGCTGACCGCCAACGGGCAGCTGACCGATGCACTGCAGATCGTGGCCAGCGCCAGCGTGCTGCAGGCGCGCGCGCGCGACACCGGCACGCCGGCCTATGAAGGCCATCAGCTGGTGAACGTGCCGAAGCTGCGCGCCAGCGTGCACCTGGCCTACGCGCTGCCGTTCGTGCAGGGCCTGGATGTCACCGGCGGCTGGCGCTATGCCGGTGCCAACGTGGCGCGTGCCGACGGCGGCGTGCGCGCACCGGACTACTCGGTATTCGATGCGGGCCTGCGCTTCCAGCATCGCCTGCACGAGCGTGCGGTGACCTGGAACCTGGCGGTGGACAACGTGTTCAACCGCTTCTACTGGCGTGATACCGGCGGCAGCGGCGGTGACTACTACCTGTTCCCCGGCGCACCGCGACAGGCCCGCCTGTCGGTGACGTTCGCGTTGTGAGCAGCGTGATGCTCGAGTGGAGCGCCGCGCTGTGCAGCATCCTCGGCGTCTGGCTGATGGCCCGCCGCCGGTTGTCGGCGTGGCCGGTGGGCCTGCTGTCGGTGGCGCTGTATGGCCTGGTGTTCGCCGAGGCCAAGCTGTACTCGGACACGCTGCTGCAGGTCGCCTTTGGTGGCTTCCTGGTCTACGGCTGGCTGAACTGGCGCCAGCACGCGGCCGACGAGGGCAGCATCCGCATCGTGCCGCTGGCGCGTAGCACGCTGCTGCGCGACCTCGCCATCGGCCTGTGTGGTGGCGTGGCGCTGGGCGCGGCCATGCACACCTTCACCGATGCCGCGCTGCCCTGGCTGGATGCGATGCTGACCGCGCTGAGCCTGGTCGGCCAGTGGTGGCAGGCGCGCCGCCACGTGGCCTGCTGGTGGGTGTGGATCGCGGTGGACGTGGTCTACGTCGGCGCGTACCTGTTCAAGTCGCTGCACGTGACCGCCGCGCTGTATGTGTTCTTCCTCGGCCTGGCCGTGTTCGGCCTGCGCGCATGGAGCGCGGCCGCGCGCGAGCCACAGGTGGCAACGCAGTAGAGCCACGCCACGCGTGGCTGTTGCGGGCAATCGGCGCGCCATCCACGCATGGCGTGGATCTACGGGGTCAGGGCCAAACCCAGCCGCAGCGGCTGGCGCATGTCGGCCGGTGGGGCCGCCTGCAACGGCGCAGCCTGCAGCGTCGCGCGCAGGTCGGCATCGACCTGGGCATCACCCAGGCTGTCGAATTCCAGTTTCGAAATGCGGCCGTCCGCGGCGATCCACAGGCTTACCGGCAGTGGCATCGGCGTGTCCGGGTGCGCCTCCAGCCATTCCAGTACACGCTGCGCCTGCGGATCGTGCTCCTGCTGCAGGCGCTGCTGCAGTTGGCCTCCCACGGAGGCGGCGTAGGCCATCCAGTGCGCAGGGGCTTCCTGCGCGGAAACGCTGGCACTCCCCAGTGCCAACGCGCCGAGCACTGCAGCCAGAGGCCGCCACCAGCGGCGCATGCCGGTCCTGTTCCCTGCCATGACCATCGCCTGCCTCCTGCACTCCCATCCAGCGCGCCATGGTCGGCGCCCTAGATGACAGGCAGATGGCGGCCGGTGATGGCCCGGCGCTTCGAGCTTACCCGATTGCGAGGGATTGCCTTCGATCAGTCCAGACAAGCCTTCAGATCATCACGTGTCCAGCCGGTGAGGCCTGCACCCTTCCAGTAGCGTGCGGACGTACCAGCCGGGACAGGGGCAAGCTCGACAATGGCAATCACCCCATGGTTCACAGGGTTGTCGATGACAATGCGCTGCCCGGATTCGGTGGGCAGCACGCGCACGACCTTGTTGCGTTGTGTCCATGTCTGGGACAGGCAAACGGTGACCTGCTGTACCGATTTCGAAGAACCAAATGCCTCGGGTGCTTGTTCAAGCAGACCAGGTGCGGTCGAGCAGCCGGCGATGCCCATGAACAATGCCGCCAAGAATGGAGCTCTCAAGACAGACATACGTCCTCCAGATGCATACGTGCGCCTTGATCACTCGCCCAGGTCGGCCAGCACCTTGCGCGAGGGCGCGAAGAAGGTCACGCCGGTGGTGGCGGTGGAGAAGTCGAGGATGCGGTCGTGCAGCGGCGCGGGATTGCCGATGAACATGCGCTCGAGCATCTTCTCGATCACCCACAGGCGACGGGTGTAGCCGATGAAGTAGGTGCCGTACTCGCCACGACCGGGGTTGGCGAACGGCATGTTGTCGCGCAGGATCTCGTGCTCGCCGTCGGCATCCTCGATGGTGCACAGCGTCTTGTGCGACTTCTGCGCATCGGCCGGCGCGTCGTCCAGCTCGATGTTGTCGTGCTTGGTGCGGCCGATGATCGCTTCCTGCGCCTCGGTCTTCTGCGCGCGCCAGGCGTCAAGGTTGTGCAGGTACTTCTGCACCACCACGTAGCTGCCGCCTGCGTGGTCCGGATCCTCGTCACCTACGATCGTGGCTTCCGGCAGCGACAGCCCTTCCGGGTTGGCGGTGCCATCGACGAAATCGAGCAGGTCGCGGCCATCGAAATAGCGGAACCCGGCCACATCATCGACCGCTTCAACGGCATCGCCGAAGGCCATCAGCAGATTGCGCTCGAACGCCACGATCAGGTCCATGGTGCGCGCCCGGATGTGGTACAGCAGGTCACCGGGCGTGGACACGGCGGTGTGGGTGGCGCCCTTGATCTCGCGGAACGGCTTCAGCTCGCGCGGCGGCGTGGAGCCCACCAGCGGCTGCCACACGCGGTGGCCGATGGCCACGTTGCAGGTGAAGGTACGCTCGATCTCGCGGATGGCGGTGTTCTTGATCAGGTCATCGGTGCTCGCCAGCACCTCGCGTGCCCTGGCGATCGACGCCTCGTCATCCTTCACCTTCAACACCAGGAACGCCGCCGAATGGGTCAGTGGCGCGGTGATCTGCTGCGGCTCGTTGTCGAGCGTGTGGTTGAGGGCGGTGATCGGTGCGGGCTGGGAGTTCACGGCGGTTCCTGCGGGCTTGAGGCGGGCGCATCGCGCGTGGCGATGTGCGGGCGATCATAGCGGAACCGCCAGACCGGGGACGGAGCGGTTCTCAGTTCGCGGTCGATGCCGCTTGTGCTTGAGAGAGCGCCATGACGCTGCAGACTACGTAGCGTTGTGGATCGGTCCAGGCGATGCGCAGATACGGGCCTTCGAGCAAGCCATGGTCGCAGAGCCAGCCAAATACCTCGACCGGACTCCATTCGCGACCGGCCGCAAACGCTACACCAAGATCACGCAGGGCAGCGAACAAACGAGCTTTGCTGATGTCGTCGCCCACTTCAGCACGCAAGGTGGGGGCCTGCCCCTGGAAGCCGAGGGCATGCAGCGCCGCAAGCACGCCAGCGTCCAGAACCGCTACCTGCACGGTGCTGCCGTCGGCCTGCTGCACATATGCGGAAATGGGGATCTGCATGCGGGAACGCTGCCTGGCTCGGTCCCAGTATGCCCGCTCCACGACGGGCATAGGCAGGATCAATCCACGTCACTCCAGACCGCCAGCTCGTAGCCGTCCAGATCGTGGAAGTGGAAGCGGCGGCCGCCGGGGAAGGCGAACACGGCCTGCACCACCTCACCACCGGCGGCAACCACGCGCCGCTCTGCATCGGCCAGGTCCGCGCAGTAGAGGATCACCAGCGGTCCCCCATGGGCACGCACCTGCGCGTCGGCCACGAAGCCACCTTTCAGGCGGCCGTCGTCGAACTCGGTATAGGCCACGCCGTAGTCGGTGAACTGCCAGCCGAACACCTCGCCATAGAAGCGCTTGCTGCGGGCGATGTCGGCGACGTTGAATTCAATGTTGTCGATGCGGCGTTCGGCATCGTGGGTAGCAGCATGGCTCATGGCATGGCTCCGTTGAGGGAGCCCCAGCGTCGCTCAGTGCAGCCGGCGAGTCTTGAACAAAACGGCCATCATTGCCCCCACTCCAGGCGCAGTTCGCTGGCGGTCATGCCAGCCAGTTCGCGAGCGTCACGGCTGAGATGGGCCTGGTCGGCATAGCCGGCATCGGCGGCCAGCATCGCCAGCGAGTGCTGCGGCAGCGCGCGGCTGTGGCGAAGAAAACGTTGCAGGCGCAGGATCCGCTCCAGCGTCTTGGCACCGTAGCCGAACTGCGACTGGCTGAAGCGGCGCAGGCTGCGCGGGCTCAGGCTCAGGCGTGCCGCCAGCTCATCCAGCGTGGCATGTCCCTTGGCAAGCGCCTGGAACAGGGCGTACGCCCGCTGTGACCCGCTGTCGAACGCCGCGTCCCCAAGGTGCGACTGCAGGCAATGCGCCATCCGCTGCAGGCGCTGCGCAGGCGCGGTGTCGCCGATGGAGGCCGCGGCCTCTACCGCCCATCGACCCTTCAGATCCGCCAACGGCACCGCCTGGCCGATGATCCCGGCCAACGGCAGGCCCAGCGCGGCAAGCGCCTGCCCAGGCCGTAAGCGCGCGCCCAGCACCTGCGCGCCCGGTGCCAGCATCGGATGTGCGGCTACCCGGTCAGGGCCAACGACGAACAGCGCACCATCGCGCCAGAGGATGTCCACGCACCCATCGGGCAGCACAGTGATGTGCCCATCGGCATCGGCAGGAAGCTGGCTCTGCCAAAGCTGGCCGAAGTGGCCACGCAGCGAGCCAGGTGGCAGATGCTCCTGATAGGCCGTGCCGGTACCTGCGAGAGAGGGGGAATCGCCCATGCGACATTGTGGCGCCCCGGAGCCCATAAAAGTGAAGCCCGGCGCGAGGCCGGGCTTCGGTTGGCGTGTGGGAGAGAGAGAGAGTCACACGCCAGCACAACACGCACTAACGACAGGCGTTTGTTACCAAGTGAAGCGCGGGCCCACGAACCACTCGCGGTCGCCGGCCTTGGCCAGCTTCACTTCGCCACTCAGGCCCCAGTTCTGGTTGAACTTGGCGGTGGCGCCGACGCGGCCGTAGAACTCGCCGTCCGGGTTGATGCCGTGCTTCTTGGTGTAGTCCTCGTAGCCGGCCATCACGTAGCCTTCCACGTACGGGTTGAACGCGGTGCGCACGCCGACTTCGGTCGAGTAGCCGTTGAAGTCCAGGCCGTGCTTCATGTCGAACTTCTGGTACGCGACGCGGGCGACCAGGTCGGTGTTCGGTGCGATGCCGTAGTTGTAGCCGGCACCGATGCGCCACTGGTCGACGTCATTCTTGAACGTGTCGGTCTCCTGCGCGCTGTAGTCGCCGAAGATGTGGAAGTTCGGGTGCACCGCCACCGAACCCTTCACCTTCCAGCCATCGGCGTCGCCGCCCTTGGCATCGGTGTTCACGTAGCCGCCTTCAACGTAGTTGTACGACAGGCCGTCGGTTGCCGATGCAGCGAACGGCAGGGCAGCCAGAAGACCCAGGGCGAGCAGCGAATTCTTGTTCATCGGGACACACCTTTCATTATTTTGGTTTCGTCGCCCGCCTCCCGGGAGGGGGAGAGAGAGAAGAGGCGGTCGACAGGTGTGAATTATCCGTTAGGGGGGCCAATCGACCCTGAATATTGAACTGACTGGTGTATAAATAAGGCTGCCGTTCAGGGAACTCGCCATGCAGCGCGCATCCATCGCGTCACTGCTATTTCCGCCCGACGTCCGCTGCAGGGCGCTCGTGCTGCTGCTCGTCATCGTGCCGCTGCAGGCAGCCAGCGCGGACGGGCGCGTTGTGGTCCGGACAGACGATGTCACGCGCTTCTTCAGCGTGTTGGATGCCAGCGGGGGATCGCCAGGTGCCGAAGACCTGCGACGCGGCTATCTGGACGTCGGCACCGATGCATTGCGCAGCTTCACCGACAGCCGTATCGGTTCGATGGAGCGTCTTGCAGGCGCGATCCAGGACAAGCCTGCGCTGTTTGCGAAGGCACGCACGTGTGAGGCGGCGTTGCCGGGAGTGCGCGCGCGGGTAGCCGAGGCACTCGACCGGTTGGGCACTCTGCTTCCCACCGCTCGCTTTCCTCCAGTCACCGTGCTGGTCGGCCGCGGCAACAGCGGCGGCGTCACCACCGAAGCAGGTGTGGTGATCGGCCTGGAAGCGCTTTGCAACGCCGACTGGATGCAGCCCGATGTGGGCGACCGCTTCGTGCACCTGATCGCCCATGAGTACGTGCACGTGCAACAGCCCGGCACACGCTCGGAGGTCGAGCAGCCCACGCTGCTCTATCAGACGTTGCTTGAAGGCGGCGCAGAGTACGTAGGCGAGCTGATCTCCGGGCAAACGGCCAACGCGCATCTGCATCGTTGGGCGCAGGGCCGCGAATGCGCACTGGAGCGCGCCTTCGTGCAGGACAGCAGGGGCACCGATCTATCGCAGTGGCTGTACAACGGTCCTGGCGATGATGCTCGGCGCGGGGATCTCGGCTACTGGATCGGCTACCGCATCGCCCGCGACTATGTCTCCCGCGCGCCAGACAGATCGAAGGCGATTGGGGAGCTGCTGGATGTACGGCCCGCGACGGCCAACGCGCTGCTTGAGGCCAGTGGATGGCGGCCTGCGTGCACGGCCGCAACAAGCACGGACACCCAGCGCCCGTGAGTTCGGCTTCATACTGATGAATTGGCGATCTTGAATAGGCGCAAGGCGCTCGGCCGACGCAGACCAGCTCGCCTGATCCCGCTTGTTAATGTTGGGTCACAGGCGGACTTCACAGCCCTTCCACGTAGTCAAATTCCAGCTGAAAGCGCTTGGTAGCGCCGGGAACAAACGCCGCTATATTCCAGCTTCCCCAGACGAAGGAGGGAGTGCAATGAACCTGAACCCGCAACACATGAAGACGGCCCGCGCGCTTGCTGTAGCGCTCATCGCCACCGTGAGCCTTGGCGCTTGCGCCTCTTACAAGAACGAGTTTGCAACGATCAACTCGCGCCTCGACCAGCTCGATGTAAAGGTGCAGGGCGCCGCACAGAGCGCTGAATCCGCCAACCAGTCCGCACAGCAGGCCAACCAGCGCCTGGACCAGATCGAAGGCCGCGTGCAGCAGCTTGAAAGGGCACCTGCCGGCCGCAAGCCGCGCGGGTAACCGCTCCCTCACCGTTTGAATTGATCCACATCTGTACCGGGAACCAGTGGCCTTCGCCGGCCACTGGCGTCCTTCCACCACAGATCTGCATTGCAAGGAGCCGTCCCATTCGTACTTCCTCCTCCCCTGCACGCCGCGCCCTGCACGCCACTCTAGCCATGGCGCTAGCGGTTGCGTGCAGTGGCGTAGCCAACGCAAAGGACGCGAAGGACGACGTACCGGCCCAACGCGTCGCCGCCATCGATGAACTGCCGCCCGACCAGAGCGTGTCCGAGACCGTGATCGAACTGGCCGGCTGGGTCGTTGCCAGCAAGGACAATCAGGGCTATCCGTTTGCGGTCATGGACAAGGCGGCGGCGCAGGTGCTGATCTTCAGCGGCGAGGGCAAGCTGCGTGGCGCGGCACCGGCACTGTTCGGTTCGGCCATTGGCGACCACTCCGCACCCGGCGTCGCAAAGCTCGCACTGAGCGCGATTCCCGGCCACGACCGCACCACGCCTGCCGGCCGCTTCATTGGCGGCTATGGCCCCTCCGACGATGCCGGGCGCGTGCTGTGGGTGGACTATGATTCCGCCGTTTCGCTGCACCCGCTGCCGCCGGGCAGCCCGAAAGAAAAGCGCGCCGAGCGGTTGGCATCGCCCACGCCGGACGACAACCGCGTCACCCACGGCTGCATCAACGTCTCGCCGACGTTCTACGAGCAGATCGTGCAGTCCACGTTCGAAAAGGGCGGTGTGTTCTACATCCTGCCGGACAAGGATTCGATCGCGAAGACGTTCCCGGAGTTCGCCCAGAGCCGTGGCGATGCGAAGGACGCCGACGAGAAGGGCGCGCGGCGCGCGAGCAAGTAGCGGTCGCTTCGCGTGCGGCCCTGGTTGGTAGTGGCCGGCATGCGACCAAGCCTGACCTGCGCTGCAGGCAGAGGTTGCCCGGCACGTTCCTGACGGGCTCCACTGGGCCCCACGGCATCGCGGACATCCCGCCGTCGTGGCGCTGCCAATGGACGGAGGAGGTATGGCACTCCGTACCACTCCAGAAATCCTTTCGTTCATGAGGATTTCTGGCCAGCCGGACATTCTTGCAAAGAAATCCTGGTGTTGATAAGGATTTCAGGGCATCCAGATCTTTCCCATAGAAATCCTCAAGCGCACAAGGATTCCCGGTGGATCTCCGGTCCTGCGCGAAAAATCCTTAATTTAGTGAGGATTATATGATATAGACGATGGGTCGAATCCGGAGCATCAGGCTCTGCCGGGGAGTTCCCATTGAAGATCAGGCTCGACAAGGCGGAGGCCTTGGGACCATTGGTGAGAGCCGCCCGCAAGCATCAGGGGCTGCGCCAGGATGCAACCGCCGAAGGCATCGGGGTCAGCGAGAATTTCCTGGCCAAGGTCGAACGCGGCGGTACCACAGTGCAATGGGGCAAGTTGTTCAACGTGCTTGACGAGCTGGGGCTGCATGTCGAAATCGACGTGCCGGACGAAGCCATGGCCCTTCTGACAAGGCGTGCCAACGGGAAGGCGCCATGAGCGCCCCCCGTATCGACCTCAAGGACGTGATTACAACGACCGTCCTGTCTGGACTGCACTATCCGCGTCCACCCCGCGAACTGCAGGTCAGCATCGATGAAGCGCCGGTGGGCCACCTGACCGAGGCAGCAAACTTGTGGCGCTTCACCTATGCGCCGGAGTGGCTCGGCAACGCATATCGGTTTCCGCTGGCACCCGCATTGCCACTGCAGGAAGCCGCCATCGCCGATGGCTCCAGCCAGCGACCGGTGCAGTGGTATTTCGACAACCTGCTGCCGGAAGAGCAACAACGCACGTTGATGGCAACCGATGCCAGGGTGGATGGCGCCGATGCGTTCGCCTTGCTGGCCGCCTACGGCGCGGAATCGGCTGGCTCGTTGACGCTGCTCCCGCCCGGGACGCACCTGCTCCCCGGTGGCAGGGAACCGCTGCCCGATAGGGAACTCTCCACCCGTATCCAGGGACTGCCACGTACATCGCTCGCCGCCGGCGCCGCCAAGCGCATGTCACTGGCAGGTGCCCAGCACAAGCTGGCCATCATCGAGGTGGGGGAGGAACTCTACCAGCCTCTGGGTGCCGAGCCCTCGACCCACATCCTCAAGCCTGACAGCACCAGCAGCAGTTACCCGCACAGCGTGATCAACGAATGGTTCGTGATGCGCCTTGCACAGCGCATGGGGCTGCAGGTGCCGAGGATCGAGCGCCGCTACGTACCTGAGCCGGTCTTCATCATCGAGCGCTTTGATCGCGAAATCACCGCCGACGCCATCCACCGTCGGCACGCGATCGACGCCTGCCAGCTGCTCAACCTCGACCGTCAGTTCAAGTACACGCTCGGGAGCATCGACACCCTGAAGGTCATCGTCGAGCAATGCAGAAGCAAGCTCAAGACGCGCGTCCGCCTGTTCGACTGGCTGATCTTCAATGTACTCACCGGCAACAACGATGCGCACCTGAAGAACCTGAGCTTCCTGGTCGACAGCAGCGGTATCGAATTGGCCCCCCACTACGACCTGCTGTCCACCGCATCTTACGAGACCCGCGCGTATGCCGACGAGGGCGCACGTTGGCCAGAACGCTCGGAACTATCGTGGCCCATTCTCGGTGTCGCGCGCTTCCACGACCTTCGTTTCGAGCATCTGGTTTCTGCCGGTGAAGCCCTGGGTTTGGGAAGGCCAGCCGCCACCCGGCAGCTGCGCCATCAGATCGACCGCATCGCGAGCGAAGCCCAGTCGCTTTATGCGGAGGTGCTGCAGGAAAACCAGCAATGGCTGACCCGTTTCACCATCGGCCCAACCCTGGAAGGCGAGGTCCATTTCCTGAGAACACTGGTCCACGTGATCATCGCCGACATGGTGAGGCAGCTCTCACCCGCGTGATGCGGATCTGCGGCCATTCCTGCTGCTGATCTTGGCCATCCGGCGCCGCTGCCTACCGGCCGACGCGATCGTGTCGCTTTTGCCCATTGCAGGTGCGGCGTCCGAGGGCGCCAACCACGACGGCTGTCGCATATTCCCCAAGCCGCTACGGCCGTTGCGGCGCCTGCGTCTGCGACGGCTTAACCGCATGCAAGAATGCCGAAAGCGTCTTTGTTTCAGCGTGGAATGCAACTGTTCTGATTGGCACTGCGCCGCGACCCGCGTACAGATGGCGGGCCACCGGAAAATCGGTGGCCGGGCCTCGAAAACCCGTTAGATCACGAACGTTGTTTGCGCTTGCCAGCCGGCGTCACCCCGCGTGGCGCCGGCTGGCATTCCGTCTGCCGGCTATGGCGGGCGGAGCGTGGAGGCCTTGCGCCTGCCGGTCTTGTTCGTGATCTCCCGGTTTTCGAGCCACGTCTCCGCCCGCCACCTTTGTGTGGCGGCTACCGTCTGCCCTGCACGGAGCACTGCCATGACATCACCGGACTTCCCGCGCCTGCATCCGCATCACTCGCCCGCCAATGCCGGTGAGTTGCCAGAGCACGCGCCTGCGGCCGATCCGAACGCCTTCATCGCCACGCTTCACCGCATCGGCAAAGGCGCGGCCGCCGATGGCCAGCCTTGGCCAGAGCGTCACCAGATGCCGGGCCGTTGCATGGCGCTGGCCGATGCGGACTGTGCACTGGCCGGCCAACGCGTGACGTTGGAGCTGCTGCTGGCGGCCGAGCGCGTGCGTCAGAACGGCGCGGAGGCCGAGTACGTGGGCGACCGGGTGATGGAAGGGCTGATCCTGGCGTGCCTGACCATGAACGCACAGGCCAGCGCACGCATGCAGCCGGAAGGATGACGCGGGCGCCACCTCACTCGCAAAGCGCGCTGTCTTCCTTCAACGCGGCATCCTGCAGTGGCTGGCGCAGTTCGATCTGCGCACGTTGTTCCGCCGTCGGTTCGCCCAGCCACCATACACGGCAGCGCGCGGTAAGACGGCCGACCATCCTCGCTTCCGTTGGCGAATACAGCATCGCCAACGCGGTGCCGGGGCAGTCGTGGGCCTGGCAGGCGGTGTAGAACCACCATGGCTCGCCCTGCAGCACCACCCGCTCGCCGGGCCCGCTGGGGCCGCTCAACAGCCGTTGGCGCAGCGAGGGAATCTCCTTGTCAGCGGATTCGGCTGCCGCAGTGCCCTTCATCAGGGTATTGAAGGCCGCCAGCACCTTCGGGTCCTTGCGACCGCAGTCGTCCACGGTGTTGCCACCGACCAGGGTGAAGAAGTGGGTCGCCAGCGGATTGTCCGCGCAGGTCAGTTCGCCGCCGGTGCTCGGGTCTTCCGGTTCGCCTTCGTTGTCCCACACCGCGGGGTCCACGCCGTCTTCGGTGGACGGTTCCTTCTCGGCCGCCGTGGCCGTGGCCGCAGGTGCTTCGGCAGTCGGTGCCGGTGCCGCCGGTGCTGCGGCCGGTGCGGGTGCCTGCCCGCAGGCAGCCAGCAATGCGACCGTCAGTGTCATCCCTGTGATTCGAATCTTCATTCCCTGTCCTTGTCTGATCTGCGCTGCATCCACCAAATCGGCAGCCGCGTGATTCTAACCAGCACCGTGCAAGGATGCGTTCGTAGCTTCCCGTCATCGCCTGGAGCCGGACGCATGCGCCGTACACGACTCGCCATGATCTTCTGCAGTGCCCTGCTGCTGGCATCGCCGGCAATTGCCCACGATGCAGAAAACGCGAAGCCTGCGCAGCCTCTCCCGAGCGCAGCCCTGCCCCCTTCGCTGGATCGCGTACTGCGCGACTACGAGCAGGCGTGGCACACGGGCGACGCCAAGGCGCTGGCCGGGTTGTTCGCCGAGGATGGCTTTGTGCTGCAGAGCAACCAGCCGCCGGTGCGCGGCCGCAGTGCGATCGAGGCCGCATATGCCGGCCAGGGCGGCAGTCCGTTGCGGCTGCGTGCGTTGGCGTACGCGGTGGACGGGAATGCGGGCTACATCATTGGTGCCTACCGCTACGGCAACAACGTGGGGGACACCGGCAAATTCACGCTGACGCTGAAGCGCGTGGGCGATGGGCCGTGGTTGATCTTCTCGGACATGGACAACACCAGCGCGCCACCACGGGCGCGGTGATTGCTGCCGCCGGGCTCTCGGCACCCACGGTGCCAGATCGGCAAGAGATAAGATCCACGCCATGCGTGGATAGGGCGCGCACGTAAAAAACCCCGGCACGTGGCCGGGGTTTTTCGATTCACTTGAACAGCGTGTCCGGATATTCCGGTTTCTGTTCCCGCGCCAGCAATGCGCGCAGCCCTTCTTCCGGCGTCTGCTCGCCGTGCAGCACGGCACGCACGCGGTCGGAGATCGGCAGGTCGATGCCATGGCGGCGCGCCTGTCGCATCACTTCGTCGGCGGTCTGCACCGACTCGACCACCTGGCCGATTTCGCGCACGGCATCCTGCAGCGTCTGGCCGCGGCCCAGGGCCAGGCCCAGGCGACGGTTGCGCGACAGGTCGCCGGTGCAGGTCAGCACCAGATCGCCGAGGCCGGCCAGGCCCATCAGCGTTTCCGGCTTGGCGCCGATCGCAGCGGCCAGGCGCAGCATCTCGTTCAGACCACGGGTGATCAGGCCGGCACGGGCGTTGAGGCCCAGCTGCATGCCATCGGCCACGCCGGTGGCCACCGCCAGCACGTTCTTCATCGCGCCGCCCAGCTCGGCACCGACCATGTCGTCGCCGGTGTAGGCGCGGAACGCCGGGCCATGCATCGCCTCGGCCACCGTCTGCGCGAACTCGGGCACGTCGCCATGCACGGTGATCGCGGTCGGCAGGCCCTGGGTCACTTCCTTGGCGAACGACGGCCCGGTGACGACGGCCAGCGGCACGTCCTCACCCAGCACTTCGCGCGCCACTTCATGCAGGAAGCGGCCCGAACCGGGTTCGAAGCCCTTGGTGGCCCAGGCCACGCCGGCACCGGCCGGACGCAGCGGCGCCAGCGCGCGCACGGTTTCACCGAAGGCATGCGACGGCGTCACCACCAGGATCCAGGCCGCGCCCTCTACCGCCGACGCCAGGTCGGTGGTAGCCCGCAGGCTGTCCGGCAGCGGGATGCCCGGCAGGTAACGCGGATTCTCGTGGCGCTGGTCGATGGCGTCGACCACGGCAGCATCGCGGCCCCACAGCACGGTCGGGTGACCGTGCCGTGCGAGCAGGCTGGCCAGCGCGGTTCCCCAGGAACCGGCGCCAAGCACGGCGATCTTGTCAGCGGGAGTGCTCATCCGTGACGTCGCGGCAGGAATCAGGCGTTGCCGGCCGGCTCGGAGTCAGCCAGCGACGGTGCGTCGCCCTGCTCCTGGCGCTGGCGCAGGGTTTCTGCGTACAGGCCTTCGAAGTTGATCGGCTGCAGGAAGAACGGCGGGAAGCCGCCGGCCTGGATCAGGTCGCTGATCAGCTGGCGCACGTACGGGAACAGGATGTTCGGGCACTGGGTGCCGAGCAGCACGTCGATCGACTGCGGGTCCAGGCCGACCAGGCCGAACACGCCGGCCTGCTTCACTTCGGCCACGTAGGCGGTGCGCTCACCGGCCTGGCAGGTCAGGGTCACGGCCAGCACGACTTCGAAGGCGTTCTCACCCAGGCGCTGCACCTGCTGGTTCAGATTCAGCTGCAGCTCCGGCTGCACCTGGTCATTGAAGATGGTCGGCGCGTTCGGCGACTCGAAGGAGACGTCCTTGACGTAGATCTTCTCGACGGTGAAAGCGGGGCCGGTAGCGGCATCGACCGGCGCAGCGGCGCCGTTGGTGATCTCTTCGGACATTTCCAGTAACTCCAGGTGAATGCAATGAAAACGATGGTCGAACTACTGCGATGGGGGCGGGATCCGGCCCAGACAAGGCCGGATCCGCCACCTGCGACAATCAGTTACGGCCCTTGACCAGCGGCAGCTCGGCCTGCTGCCAGGCGGGGATGCCGCCGTCGAGCACGTAGACCTTCTCGAAACCGGCCTTCTTCAGCGCCTTGGCGGCGGTTTCCGAAGCGTTGCCGCTGCGGCACACCAGCACCACCGGCGACTGCTTGGCGTTGGCAACCAGCTTGTGCTCGGGGCCGAAGGCACTGGCCTGGGCGTTGCGGCTGCCGGCAATGTGGCCCTTCTCGAAGTCACCGCTGGCCGACAGGTCGACCACCACCGTGCCGCCCGCGTTCATCAGCTGGGTCAGTTCGGCGGGCTTGATGCCCTTGAAGCCCCGGAACAGGCGGCGGATCTCGGTGACGATGATGGCCACGGTCAGGCCGACCAGGGCCGCGGACAGCATCGGGTTTCGGCCTGCAAAGGCCAGCAACTCTTCGTAATTCACTCAGGTCACGGGTCGATTAAGCGGGCGCCGATTGTCGCACAAGCCGGACGCGGCCCGTCACTGCCCCTTCCACAGGTCCGGCAGGCCGGCGGTCTGCCACCAGCGCTTGGCCTCCGGGTCCCAGCGCCAGCGCTCGACCACCACCACCGTGCGCTCGGCCTGGGTGTTCTGGTTGATCACCCCGATTTCGACCCGGCGCTCGACCAGGCCGCCATCCAGCGCGGCACTGCTGCGCTCGCGGTAGGACGACACGCGCAGCTGCGCGTAACGGTTGAGCTCGAACTCGGTCGGCGGCTTTTCCTTGCGCAGCTTCGGGTCCAGGTAGCCGATGGCATCGTCCATGCTGCCCCAGCGGATGGTGGCGCCGTAGGCGACCTGGGTCTCTTCCAGCAGCTTGCGCTGCTTGCGGCTCAGGTCGTCGGCCGAAGCCACGGCGCTGACCAGCAGCAGGGAATACATCAGGAACTGGATGAGGCGGCGCATCGGTGGTTTCCCCAGGACGTCAGCCTGCCATCCTACCCTCTGGCGAAGGCAACAAAGCGACCGCTGAACTCGGCCGCAGGCTTGCCATCGGCACCGGGCTGGGTGGCAATGATGCTGATCCGGGCCTTGCGGCGCTGGCGGAAGGTATTCAGGAAGGCATCCCAGCCGGTGGCTTCGGCCGCTTCGGCGTGGGCATGCAGGTCCTCGTAGACCGGCGCCAGGTAGCGCAGGTTGCTGTCGGCCACGTAGACCTCGGCATCGTGGCCGGCCAGGCGCAGGCGCAGGCTGACCAGGGCCCAGCCGGACAGGGTCAGCACCGAGGCCAGGCTGCCGCCGAAGGCGTTGCCCTTGTCGTTGACGTTGGCGGCCAGCGGCGCGGTGATGCGCAGCACGCCGTCAGCATAGCCGTCGAGGCGGATCTGCATGGCGCGCACCGCCGGCATGCAGTCCAGCACGTCCTGCAGGGCGGCCAACGAGGAAGTCAGGGCATCAACGGACATCGGAGCAGCGACCACGACAACGAAGGGCCCGCATAATGCAGGCAATGGTCGACCATACGATACCCACTGGCGCCACCCGTTCCGGCGCGCGCTGGACCCTGATCTCGCTGCGCCCACAGGGCCAGCAGGCGGCGCTGCGCCGCGCCGTTGCCGGGCGGGGCGGACAGGTACTGGCGCTGCCGCCGTGGCGGCTGCAGCGCCTGCACGGCACGCCCGTGCTGCGCCAGCTGCAACGCGCGCTGAACTGCGACCGGGTGGTGTTCACCAGCCCTGCCGCCGTTACCGCCGCAGCATCGCTGCTGGCGCTGGCCGAAGCGCAGCGCAGCCCCTGGCTGACCGTGGGCGAAGGCACCGCGCGCGCGCTGCAGGCGCACGGCGTGGCCGAGGTGCATGCGCCGCAGCGGATGGACAGCGAAGGCCTGCTTGCGCTGCCGGTGCTGGCGGACGTCCGCGGCCTGCGCATCGGCCTGGTGACCGCGCCCGGCGGGCGCGGCCTGATCGCCGCGCAGTTGCAGGCGGCGGGCGCCACGATCGAACGCGCCGACGTCTACCAGCGCCGCTTGCTGCGCCTGCCTCGGCGCCCGCTGGCCCGCTTGGCGCATTCAGCCCAGCCGTGGGTGCTGGCCGTGAGCAGTGGCGAAGCGCTGCAGCACGTCTGGCAGCAGCTTCCGCCGACCTGGCAGCAGCGCCTGCGGGCAGAGGGCCGCGTGGTGGTTGCCAGCGACCGCCTCGGCGAACAGGCACGGTCACTCGGCCTGCGGCACATCTCACGCAGCGCCGGCCCCACCGCTGCGCAGCTGGTGGCCGCTGCACACGCCACGCTCACCGTCCCGGCAGCGACCTGAACAGGGACGTGGATCACGCTTGCCGCTGTCGTCGGCAACAGTGATGCTGTGCACAACGCGGCCAGCCGGACTTCCACCGGCGACGCTGCCGACAAGGAAGCCCGATGAACGACACTCCGCCCGCTCCCCCACCCCATCGACCCGTGCGCTGGCTGCTGCCGCTGGCCGCTGTGGTCGTGCTCGGCGCGGGCGGCTATGCCGGCTGGTACGTCTGGCAGCAGCAACAGCATGAGCAGGAAGCGCAGGCACAGACCACGGCCGTCCAGCTGAAGGGCCTGGAGGCCACGCTGGATGCGCTGCGTCGTGACCAGCGCGCGACCAGCCAGCGCCTGCAGGACGCAGCGACCACCAACCGCGTGCTGCGCGACGAGATGCTGGGCCTCTCCCAGCGCAGCGCGTTGCTGGAAGAAAACCTGGCCAAGCTGGCCGACAGCGCCAACCAGGGCCGCCAGGCGGTGCAGCGCGACGAGGCCGAGCTGCTGCTGACCCAGGCCGCACAGCGCCTGAACTACGCCGACGACGTAGACGGCGCACGTCGCCTGTATGCGCAGGCGGCCAGCGCACTGGCCGAACTGCCCGACACTGAGGGACTGAACCTGCGCCAGGCGCTGGTGCAGGAGCGCGAGGCACTGGATGCACTCGGCAGCGGCCCGCGCGTGCAGTCGCTGCAGCGCCTGGATGCTGTGGCCCAGGCGCTGCAAGGCCTGCCCTCGCAGATCACCGGCACGACCGGCGGCAACGCAGCCAAGCCCTGGTGGCAGGCCACGCTGGCGCCGTTCGTGGACATCACCCCGAGCCGCCAGAACGGCCCGCTGACCGCCGCCGAGCAGCGCACTGCCGACGATGCGCTGCAGCTGGAACTGACGTTGGCCCGTGCCGCCATCGAGCGCGGCGACCGGGCCGGCCGCAATACCGCCCTGGACCGCGTGGAGCACTGGGCACAGCGGCGCTGGCCGGATTCACCAGCCCTGCGCGCGCAACGTGCTGAACTGAAGGCCTTGCGCGAACTGCCGCTGCAGGCCAACGATGCTGTCCTTGGCAGCACCCTGCAACAACTGCGCACCCAGACCGACCGGAGGTAAGCCCGCATGAAACCCCTGCAATCCCTGGTCGTGCTGTTGCTGGCCGTGGCCATCGGCGTGGTGGCCGCGCAATGGCTCGGCGCCGATGACCTGAACCGCTTTGGCGAGGTGACCCTGCGCTACGGCGGCTACGACTACCACAGCAACCTGCCGAAGGTGGCGCTGCTGGCAGTGATCACGGTCCTGGTGCTGTGGCTGCTGTGGAGCCTGATCGCCGCACCGTTCCGCGCCTGGGGCCGCTACCGCCGCAAGCAGGGCCGGGTGCGCCTGATCGACGGCCTGCAGGCCTATGAGCATGGCCAGTGGCAGCGTGCCGAAAAACTGCTGGACGGTGCGGCCAAGGACCCGGAGGTGAGCGCGGTGGCGCTGGCCAATGCGGTGCGCAGCGCACAGGCACGCGCCGACGGCCCCGCCGGCGAAGCACTGCTGCAGCGCCTGGGCGAAAGTGACGCCACCCTGCAGGCGCTGCTGCGCGCCGAACAGCTGCTGGCGCGCGACCTGCCGGTGGATGCGATCAACGCGCTGGACGTGGCGGCGATCCAGCCGCTGCCGCCACGCGGCCTGTGGCTGCGCACCGAGGCACTGGCACAGGCCGGCCGCGCCCACGAGGCGTATGGCCAGCTGGGTGCACTGCGCCAGAGCAAGGTGCTGCCGGCCGAGGCCAGCAGCGAACTGGAAGCGCGGCTGGCTGCGCAGGCGCTGCTGGAAGCGGCCGACGTCAACGCACTGGCCGCGCAGTGGGAAGCCACGCCGAAGGCGTTGCGCCCGACCCCGGACGTGGTGGGCGCCTATGCCAGCCGCGCCGTGGCGCTGGACTGGGACGAGCCGGCGCTGCTGGCGCTGGAACAGGCCCTGGACCAGCGCTGGGATGACGAACTGGTGGCGCTGTATGGCCGCCTGCCGGCCGAGCGCCTGGCCACCCGCCAGGCCAACCTCGCTCGCTGGCGCAACGTGCATGACGGCTCGGCCGCGCTGCGGCTGGCGCAGGGCCGCGTGGCCCTGGCCCAGCAGCAGTGGGAGGCCGCCGATGCGTTCCTGCACGAGGCCATCGCCGCGGGCGCCGGTGCACCGGCGTGGGAAGCACTCGGTGAACTGTTCGCCCAGCGTGGCGAACACGCGCTGGCCGCACAGTGCCTGGCCAATGCGCTGCGCCTGCAGCGCGGCGAGGACAGCGTGGCGCTGGTGCGCGGTAGCGAGGCGCCACTGCGTGCCACGGTGGAAGAGCAGCCGATCGCGGTGCAGCCGCCGGTGTATGACGCCAACGAAGAGCGCGACGAGTTCGGTAATCCGCGGTTGCCGTGAACCGTGCCGACCAACGGTCGGCACCCACCGATGCAAAAAAAAAACGCCGCCCATTGGGCGGCGTTTTCGTATCAGCGCTGCCGGCCAGCGGCCGGCACTACCGTAATGCTCAGCGTTCGACGATCGCCACCACACCCATGCCGCCGGCGGTGCAGATCGACACCAGCGCGCGGCCACCGCCGCGTTCGGCCAGCTGCTTGGCGGCGGTGGCGATGACGCGGGCGCCGGTGGCGGCGAACGGATGACCGGTGGCCAGCGACGAACCCAGCAGGTTGATCTTGTCCGGGTCGATGCGGCCCAGCGGTGCGTCCAGCCCCAGGCGGTTGCGGCAGTAGTCCTCGCTCTCCCACGCACGCAGGGTGCACAGCACCTGCGCGGCGAAGGCTTCGTGGATCTCGTAGATGTCGAAGTCCTGCAGGGTCAGGCCATTGCGCTTGAGCATTTCCGGCACCGCGATGGTCGGTGCCATCAGCAGGCCTTCGCCATGCACGAAGTCCACTGCCGCCACGTGTGCGTCACGCAGGTAGGCCTGCGGCTCATGGCCATGCGCGCGCGCCCACTCTTCGCTGGCCAGCAGTACCGCAGCGGCACCGTCGGTCAGCGGGGTGGAATTGGCAGCGGTCAGCGTGCCGCGGCCGGAAACCTTGTCGAACGCCGGCTTCAGCGTGGCCAGCTTTTCCAGCGAGGTGTCCGGGCGCAGGATGTTGTCACGCTCGACGCCACGGAACGGTGCGATCAGGTCGTTGAAGAAGCCACGCTCATAGGCAGCAGCCAGCTTCTTGTGCGAGGACACCGCCCACTCATCCTGCGAGTCGCGCGAGATGTTCCATTCCTTGGCCATGTCCTCGCAGTGGTCGCCCATGCTCTTGCCGGTGCGCGGCTCGGCCACGCCCGGGAACTCGGGCTTGAGCTCGGAGAACTTGAAGCCGGCGGTGAGCGCGCGGATCTTGTCGCCGGTGCTCTTGGCGCGGTTGGCGGCCAGCAGGCGTGCACGCAGCTTCTTGCCGTAGACGATCGGCACGTCGGAGGTGGTGTCCGAACCGCCACCGATGCCCGATTCGATCTGGCCCAGCGCGATCTTGTTGGCCACGGTGATGATGCTGTCCAGCGAAGTGCCGCAGGCGCGCTGCAGGGTGATGCCCGGGGTCAGCGGCGACAGGCCGGAGGACAGCGTGGCCTCACGGCCCAGGTTCCAGTCGCTGGAGTGCTTGATCACCGCACCCATCGCCACTTCGCCCAGCTGCTGGCCGTGCAGGCCGAAACGTTCGACCAGCGCGCCCAGCGTACGGACCGACATGCCGAGGTTGCCGACATCCGAATACGCGGTGTTCTGGCGGCAGAACGGAATGCGGACGCCACCGAGGATGGCGACGGGACGAGCGTTGGGCATGGAGATACCTGGCATGGATGAGGGTGTCTGCAACATGGCCTGCACGGCGGAGCAGGCATAATGGAGCCAAGTGTAGCTGCCGCCCTGTGATGGGCCAACCGTGGAACCATGAGCAAACCCGACCCCGCGATGAATGCCCTTGGCGTGCTGGCCCTGGAACTGGCCGGCGGCGAAATCCCCCGCCAGGCGGTACTCAGCGCTGAACAGGCCGGTGAACTGGCCGAACGTGTCGGCCGTGACCTGTCCAAGCTGGTGCCACAGGTCGCCGAGCTGGACCTGGTGTTCGCCGCCGCGCATTTCGACCCGGCCGAAGTCCTGCGTCCGGGCTGGCCGATCCACCGCCGCCTGGAAGAACTGCAGATGCGTGCCCCGGGCCGCAACCAGGGCCCGCGCCTGCTGGCCTTCGGCACCGATGCCGCAGGCGATGTGCCGCTGCCGTTCCAGGCCGATGCGACCCTGGTGGGGGGCGGCCTGCGCGTGGTGCCGTTCCTGCTGACCGGCAGCGACGTGGCCACCACCCATGCCGTGGCCGAGGCGCTGGAAGACACCCTGCTGGCCAACGGCATGGCGCATGCCGATACCGCGCTGATGGCGCAGAACGCCTTCGGGGCCCGCATCGAGCACGCGCGCTATTTCACCGTGAACGACCTGGCCGCGATGATGTCGATGCAGTACGACAACCAGGGCCTGGCCGCGCTGTGGCCGCTGATCGAGACCGCGATCATGGCGCCGGGCGAAGACGAGTGGCTCAATGCCGCGCCCGAGCCGTTGCTGCGCTATACCCATGGCGAGGCACGCATGGCGCTGTTCGACCCGGCCGGTTGGTGCGCGTACTACAACCACAGCAAGAACGACTGCGACCGCCTGCAGGGCATCTACGAGCAGTTCCTGATGCGCCAGCGGCAGATGGCCGCGGTGCTGGAAGCGCATGGCGTGCCCGTGCTGTTCGTGCACTGCGAGGCCGGCCAGGACGCACGCGAGCTGCTGGCGCGCTGAAGACGGGTAGTGCCGGCCGCTGGCCGGCAACGTCCGGATCTGCGATGGCCGGCCAGCGGCCGGCACTACCGATGAAGAAGAACGCCGGCTTGCGCCGGCGTTTCCCGTTTCCAGCAGAAATGGCCGCAGTGCTGTTCGTGCACTGCGAGGCCGGGCAGGACGCGCGCGAGCTGCTGGCGCGCTGAAGGACGGGTAGTGCCGGCCGCTGGCCGGCAACGTCCGGATCTGCGATGGCCGGCCAGCGGCCGGCACTACCGATAAAGAAGAACGCCGGCTTGCGCCGGCGTTTCCCGTTTCCAGCAGAAATGGCCGCAGTGCTGTTCGTGCACTGCGAGGCCGGGCAGGACGCACGCGAACTGCTGGCGCGCTGAAGACGGGTAGTGCCGGCCGCTGGCCGGCAACGTCCGGATCTGCGATGGCCGGCCAGCGGCCGGCACTACCGATAAAGAAGAACGAACGCCGGCTTGCGCCGGCGTTTTCCGTTTCCAGCAGAAATGGCCGCAGTGCTGTTCGTGCACTGCGAGGCCGGCCAGGACGCACGCGAGCTGCTGGCGCGCTGAAGGACGGGTAGTGCCGGCCGCTGGCCGGCAACGTCCGGATCTGCGATGGCCGGCCAGCGGCCAGCACTACCGATAAAGAAGAACGCCGGCTTGCGCCGGCGTTCCTTGATTCTTACGGGGCCTTCTGGATCACCGCGCACGCCAGGCGCGCGCCGGCATTGCCGGTCGGCTGGGTCTTGTAGTCGTCTGCATCCGCGTGGACGATCAGGCCGCGGCCGATGATGTCGAAGTCATCGCCCTTGCCGATGTTGACGTTGCTCGACACCGGGCCGTCGATGGTGGCCACGCCCTTGTCGTCGGCCTTGATGTTGGGCATGTCGCCGCCGTGGTGCGGATCGGTGGCGACGTTGCCGTGATCCTGCTTGCCGGGATTGAAGTGGCCGCCGGCGCTCATGCCGTCCGGCGCGCTGCAGTCGCCCTTCTCGTGGATGTGGAAGCCGTGCTCGCTGCCCGGCTTCAGGCCGGTGATCTGGCCGGTCACGTGGACCTTGCCATCAACCACCTTGAAGGTGACGCTGCCCTTGGCTTCGTTGCCCTGGGTCGGTGCCAGCTCGGCGGTGGCCGAAGCATCGGCCGCCGGTGCGGCAGCCGGCTGCGGGGCTGCAGCGGGTTCGGTGGTGGCGCCGTCGGCCGGCGTGGCCGGCGGGGTTTCCGCCTGCGGCGCGGCCGGTTGCGGGTTGCAGGCCGCCAGGCCCAGTGCGGCGATGGCCGCAAACAGCGAAGTGTGGATCAGACGCATTGGAATCTCTCCCTCGATGATGCCTGCGGTGAAGTGATCAGCGGACGACCCGGATCACGCCACAGGCGATGCGGACGCCGGCATTGCCGGCGGGCTGGCTGCGATAGTCGTCGGCGTTGGCATGCACGACCAGTGCACGTCCGGCGATATCGGTGGCGGCGCCTCCGCCAAGGGTAACGCCCTTGAGGTGGATATCGACGTTGGCGCGGCCCTGGGCGTCGGCACGCAGGTTGTCCATGTCGCCCAGGTGGTGCTTGCCGGTGCCGGCGCGACCGTGCGCAGCTCCGGCGGGGTTGAAGTGGTTGCCGGCGCTGCTGGCATCCACCGCGCTGCAGTCGCCACGCTCGTGGATGTGGAAGCCGGCCTGCTGCATCGGCTGCAGGCCACCGACCAGGCCGGTGATGTGGATGCCGCCAGGCTCCACCATCAGTGCGATGCGGCCACTGACGATGCTGGCCGAGGCCGGCGCGAGATTGGCCTCGCCCTGCCGGGCAGCGCTGACCACGGTGGGCGGCGGCGGCGCGGGTTCGGCCTTCTTCGGCGCACTGCCACAGGCAGACAGCAGCACGGCGGTTGACAACGACAGGATGGCAAAGGACAGGCGCATCAAAGACTCCTTGCAGATGACACTAAGCGTTGCATCGTCCATGAACGATCAACAGTTCGGCAAGCGGGTGCGAGGATCGCGTGCAGGGGCCGTTCAATGGCCGCCGCGACGACGTCCCGCGCCCAGCTTGCGGGTCAGGGTATTGCGGCCAAGACCCAGTCGTGCCGCGGCTTCGGCACGGCGGCCATGGGTGATCTGCAGCGCGGCGTCCAGCAGGGCATGGTCGACCCGCTCGCGCACCTGCGCGTGCAGTCCTTCCACGCCTTCAGCCAGCTGCCGGCGCGCCCATTCGGCCAGCAGCGCTTCCCACTGCCCCGGATCGGCGCTGCTGGTGCTGCCGCGACGGCTCCGTGCGCGGTTCAGCGCGGTATCGACGTCGGCCACGCCGATGGTGTCAGCAGCGGCCAGCGCGGCCATCCGCCAGCACACGTTTTCCAGCTCGCGCACGTTGCCCGGCCAGTCGTGCTCGCGCAGTGCCTGCAATGCGGCCGCCGTCAGGCGCTTCGGCGGCGTGTCCAGCTTGCGTGCGGCGGCGGCCAGGAACGTGCTGGCCAGCTGTGCGATGTCCTCGCGGCGCTCGCGCAGCGGTGGCAGCTGCAGGCGCACCACGTCCAGGCGGTGCAGCAGATCGGCGCGGAACTTCCCCTGCGCGACCAGGCCTTCCAGGTCCTGGTGGGTGGCGGCGATCACGCGCACATCGACGCGGATCAGTTCGCGGCCACCGACGCGGAAGAACTCGCCCTGCGCCAGCACGCGCAGCAGGCGGGTCTGCAGCGGCAGCGGCATGTCGCCGATTTCGTCCAGGAACAGCGTGCCGCCGTCGGCCTGCTCGAAGCGCCCGGTATGGCGGCGCTGCGCGCCGGTGAACGCGCCGGCTTCATGGCCGAACAACTCGCTTTCCAGCAGCTCGGCAGGAATCGCGGCGGTGTTGAGCGCAACGAACGGCCCGTGCGCACGCGGCGATTCGCGATGCAGCGCATGGGCCACCAGTTCCTTGCCGGTGCCGGTCTCGCCGGTGATCAGCACCGCCAGCGGCGCCTGCGCCAGGCGACCAATGGCACGGAACAGCGCGCGCATCGCCGGGGTATCGCCCACCAGTTGCGGCGGCTGGTCGCTGGCGGTTTCGACTGCCGGGCCGGGCGCGGCCAGAGTGGGTGCCACGGCCGGCAGCACCCGCTGCGCCAGCGCCACCGCATCGTCCAGATCGAACGGCTTGGACAGGAACTCATGCGCGCCGCCGCGGAACGCACCGGCGGTGCTGGCCACATCGGTGTAGGCCGACATCACCACCACCGGCAGCTGCGGCAAGGCGGCCTTGAGCTTGTCCAGCAGCACCAGGCCGTCATCGCCGGGCATGCGCACGTCGGTGAACAGCAGCGCCGGTGGCGGCCCCTCGCGCAATGCCTGCAGGGCGGGGGCGGCGCTGTCGAAATCGACGACCTGGTAGCCCGCCTCGCGCAGCGCGGTGCACAGCACGAAGCGCACGGCACGATCATCGTCGACCACCCAGATGCGCTGTGCGGTGGAGGAAGATTCAGACATCGCGCGGGGCCTCCTCGGCCGGGGCGGCGCCGTTGCCGATCGGCAGCAGCAGGGTAAACACGGTGTGGCCCGGGCGCGAGCGGTAGGTCAGCGTGCCGCGATGCTCGCGCGCCACCTGCTGGGCCAATGCCAGGCCGAGTCCAGTGCCTTCGGCGCGGCCACTGACCAGCGGCAGGAACAGGTGTTCGGCCAGTTCCTCGGGCACGCCACGCCCGTCGTCGGCGATTTCCAGGCGCAAGGCGAGCGTGTGCAGCTGTTCGGCGATGCGCACGCCATGCTCCACGCGGGTGCGCAGGGTGATGCTGCCGGCACCGGCCTGGATTGCGTTGCGCACCAGGTTCCACACCGCCTGGGTGAGACGGTCGGCGTCGCCGTGGAATTCGGGAATGCTGGGGTCGTAGTCGCGCTGCAGGCGTACCGCCCAGCCGGCCTCGTTCTCGGCCAGGCGCAGCACGCGCTCGAGCGCGGCATGGATGTTCAGTTCGGCGTGCGGTGCGGCCGGGGCCGGCGACAGCAGCTGGTCGAGCAGGCCGTTGAGACGTTCGATCTCCGAGCCGATCAGCTCGATCAGTTCGCGTTCGCTGGCGTCGCGCTGTGCGGCCCGGCGGGCCAGCAGCTGGGCCGCCCCCTTCAACCCGGCCAGCGGGTTGCGCAGCTCGTGGGCCAGGCCCTTCAGCGCCGCGCTGAGCGCGCTGGGCAGGGCCTGGGTCGGGTCCAGCCCGGGGAATTCATCGACCGGATGCGCCTCCAGCAACCAGCCGCCATCGTCGCGCCGGCTCATCCAGCCCTCGGCGAAGCGGGGCGCCTCGCCGGGCACCGCCAGCGCCAGCCGGTTCAGGCGCAGGCTGTCGCGCTCATCGCGTGCCAGGAAGTGGGCCAGGGCTTCGCCCTGCACTTCCAGTGCGGCCAGTGGCTGGCCCAGCAGCCGGCGACCGCTGACGCCCAGCCAGCGCCCGAAGGCCGGGTTGCAGCCGATGATGCGGCCATCGGCCCCGGCCCAGGCCAGCGGCGTGCCCAGGGCTTCAAGGGTCGGCGGCGGTGCGGGGTCGGACATTGCACCAATGTAGTGCAAAACGCGGGGTTCGGGGTCAGAGCCCTTTCCTCGCGGAAAGGGATCTGACCCCATGCGCTACGGGTTCCGGGGTCGGATCCCTGTCCGCCAGAAAAGGGCTCTGCCCCCTGCTGCAGGTCGAGCAAGCTCGACCATTACCAGATGCGTGGCCGGCTACAGCTTCATGTTGAGGCCGACGAATATGCTGCGGCCCGGCGCCGGCGAGAACATGGGGCGGGCGGTGTCCCAGAAGAAGCTGTCGTACCAGGCGTAGGCGTACTCGCGGCCGGTAACGTTCTTCAGCTGCAGGTCCACGCTGAAACACGGGGTGAGCTGGTAGGCCGCGCTGAGGTCGAGCACGGCGAAGCCGCCGAACTTGCCGGCCACGTTGCGCTCTTCCAGGTAGTAGTCGCCCTGTGCACGCGCCTGCAGGCCCAGCCGCAGCGCATCCGTGGCGCGGTAGTCCACGCCCAGATTGCTGATATGGCGCGGCGTGGCGGCCACTTCCCGGCCCTGCAGGGAAACGCTGGCATCGCGGTCGTCGCGGGTGATCTTCGCTTCCTGGTAGGCGTGCGACGCCCATACCGTCCAGTCGTCGCCCAGCTGCAGGCTCAGCTGCGCATCCACGCCGCGCCGGCGGGTCTTGCCCAGGGTGACCGTGGTGCCGGTGGCCGGCATGTTGGACACCTCGTTTTCCGCATCCTGCTGCCACACCGCCAGGCGTGCCTGGCTGCCAGCAAACGGCTGGAATTTCAGGCCCAGCTCCATGCCGGTGTTGGTGGACGGCTGCATCGGTGCCTGTCCCGGGGTGAGGTAGGCCGGTGCGGTGGACCCGGTCAGCACCTGGAAGGTGCGGCCCCAGTTCGCATAGACGTGGGTGGTCTGGCCCAGGCTGTGGATGATGCTCAGCTTGGGCTGGCCGATGCTGCCGTAATCCTGCAGCCGGGCGGTGATGCCGTTCATCAGGTGCGTGCGGCCACTGAAACGGTCGACGCGGTAGGCCGGCACGATCTTCCAGGCCTCGACCGGCTGGTAGATGGCCTGCACGTAGGCACCCCAGTTGTCGAAGCTGTGGCGATCGTTGTTCTGCACCCGCGCGGGCGGCTGGCTGAAATCAGTGGGTTCGGCGTAGGCGTAGCGCTCGCGGATGTAGCTGTTGTCCTGCTGCTCGTAGTTCAGGCCGCCCTCGACAGTAAGCGTGGGGCTGGCCTGCCAGGTCAGCGTGCTGAGCAGGCCATGCTGCCGCTCGTCCCACACGCGGCGCTGGCGCGGCAGGTTGCCGGTGGGCAGGTTGCTGAAGGTCACGCGGCGGTCGTCTTCGTAGCGGTTGTAGTAGAGACGCGTGCCGAAGGTGAGTGAGTCGGACAGTTTCATGTCCAGGTGCGCGGCAAGCTGGCGCATGTCGCGGTCATCACCATCGTTGCCGTTGCGCAGCTCGCTGCCACGGCGGTGCGTGCGCAGTTCCTCGGCGGTCATGAAGCCCGGTTCGTCGGCCTGATGGTGGTAGGCGCGCGCGGTCAGCCCCACGCGCAGGCAGTCGTCCAGCGAGCCGAAGAACCACTTGCCGCCCAGCGAGTACTTCTTCGAGGTGTCGTGGTCGCGATAGCCATCGCTGGTCTGGGTGCCGACGAAATAGTTCTGCGCGAAGCCATTGGCTTCGCGGCCAACCGCCAGCTGCGCATCACGGGTGTTGTAGCTGCCGTAGGCCAGGCGCGCATCGGTGTAGCTGCCCCCCTGGCGCGTACCGAAGTTCACGTTGCCGCCGATGTTATGCAGGCCATAGCGCGGGTCGTTGGTACCGCGCACCACTTCGATGTAGCTGATGTCCAGCGGGAACAGCATGTCGATGAAGCGCTGGTTGCCGCTGTTGACGTTGCTGGGAATGCCGTCGATGAGGGTCTTGATGGCGTTGAGGTAACCCTCGCCGTTGAAGGCGCGGAAGCTGACCTTGCCCGATTCGGCGCCCTGCCGGGTTTCGGTGAGCTGGATGCCGGGCATCTGCCCGAGCAGTTCCCAGCTGTGCGAGACGTTGCGGTTTTCGATCTGGTCTGCACCTAGGACGTCCACCGAGGTCAGCACCTGGTGCGCACTGAGCTGGCCTTCGCCGTGCTGGTGTACCTGCACCTTGCCGAGGGTGAGCGCGGCGTCGGCCGACTGCGCGAAGGCTTCAGGGGCGAACGGTGCGGCCGCGAGGGCGGCCACCAGGGTGGGAGTCTTCATGGGAAGGGGCGGTTACAGTGAAATGTAATCATATAACATTTCACATGCCCGCTTTTGCAGCGTCGAGCAAGGCTCGGCACTACAAGGGCGGGGTGCCGGGGGGATTACACCGGGTAACCGGTGGCTTCCCGTGCCTTCTTCCAGGCGGCTTCGAATTCACGCGCGGAGATTTCGTCGTCCTCGTCGAAATCCAGGAACGACACTGGCTGGTCGGCCAGCAGGAAGCGATCGTCGCTGTGGGCATGCTCGTCGGCCCAGACCATCTTGGTGCCGTAGATTTCCACCTGCCGCACGATCTTCTCGCCGCGCGCTTCCATCAGCACGTTGCCCTTGCCCAGGCCCGATTCGGCCCAGTGCTTGTAGTACTTCTTTGCGGCGGATTTCGCGCCGGATTTTGCGTTGTGCTTTGCGTAGGTCATTGCAGGGGCCCTGGCCGCAGGCGCGGCCGGAAAGTACGGAATGGCGCCATTATCAGGCATCCGGGGTCAGAGCCCTTTCCTTTGGAAGGGATCCGACCCTTGCCGGTTCAGTTCGGCAGGGGCACGCCCTTCGGCCACAGCATCCAGATGTTGCCCTTCTGCTTCATGTCGCCAGCCAGCTTGCCGGCGGCATCGCCGCTGCCCCAGTACAGGTCGGCGCGCACTTCGCCGGCGATGGCGCCGCCGGTGTCCTGCGCAGCCACCGGGCGCACCACCGGGGTGCCGTCCGGGCGCGTGGTGGACAGCCACAGGAGGCTGCCCAGTGGCACCACGGTGCGATCCACCGCCACGCTGTAGCCGGCGGTGAGCGGCACGTTCAGTGAACCCCGTGGCCCCTCCGGGCTGTCCGGGTTGCGCACGAAGAACACGTAGCTGGGATTGCTGCGCAGCAGTTCCGGTACGCGCGCGGGATGGGCCCGGGCCCAGGCGCGGATCGCGTCCATGGTGACGTCTTCCTTCTTCAGCTGGCCCTGGTCCACCAGCCAGCGACCGATCGCGCGGTACGGGTGGCCGTTCTGTTCCGCGTAGGCCAGCCGCACCTGCTTGCCATCGGCCAGGCGCACGCGGCCGGACCCTTGGATCTGCAGCAGCTGCAGGTCCATCGGGTCGGTCAGCCACGCCAGCACCGGGGCCTTGGCGCCCTTGGCCGCGATGGTGCCGGCGTCGTCATAGGGCTTGAGCACCTTGCCTTCGACGCGACCACGCAGGCGCTTGCCCTTCAGTTCCGGGTAGAGGCTGTCCAGCTGCACCACGATCAGATCATCGGGCGTGCCGTACACCGGTACCGTGGCCTTGTCGGTACGGGTCAGGCTGCCGGGGTAGATCGGCTCGTAGTAGCCGGTAATCAACCCGTCGGCCTGATGGCCACCGGCACGCAGCGCGTAGGCATCGAGGTCGCGCTGCAGGAACTGGCGGATCGCGGCCGGGTCCTTGTCTGACACCGCGGCGGCGGTGGCGCAGGGTTTGGCCCAGACAGCGTCGTTTTTCAGGCGGGCGCAGCTGCTGCGCCAAGCCACGAAGCCGGCCTGCAGATCAGCGTCGGAGACTGCGGGCAGGGCTTTCCAGTCGACTTTGGCGTAGGTGGCCGCCGGCGGCGAGGGCGACGTGGGCGCTTCGGAACCCGTGCGGGGAGCGGTGGTTGCGCAACCGGCGAGCACCGCCGCTGCCAACAGGGTCCAGTGCTTGCGCTTGAAGAAGGTAGCGGAATCGATCATGCCGCCATGGTGGAGTGCCGGCCGCTGGGCGGCAACCCAGCGCGGGGTCAAGCGTTCATGCGCGGGGTCACGGCATCTGCAGCAGCAACGAATGCAGGATGCGGGCGTCCTCGGCATCCAGCGTCTTCGGCAGGTCGTCGCGGCCACGGAAGCGGCGGTGGAAGGCGGCGACGGTGGCTTCGCGGTTGTCGAGCGGATAACCGAAGCGGGCCAGCGCATTCCAGGCGTCGAAGCCTTCCGGTGCCGCGCCGTCGGCCGCGCGCGGCCACACGCCGAAGCCGGCCTCGGCCAACTGCTGCCATGGGAAGAAGCGGCTCGGATCCTGCTTGCGCGTCGGCGCCAGGTCGGCATGGCCGATCACCTGGCGCGGCGGAATGTTCAGGCGCGTGGTGAGATCGCGCAGCAGCACGATCAGCGATTCGATCTGCGCTGCACTGAACGGGCTGCGGCCATCGTTGTCGAGCTCGATACCGATCGAAGCCGAGTTGAGATCGGTGATGGTGCCCCAGCGCCCGGCGCCAGCGTGCCAGGCGCGGCGCTCATCGGCCACCAGCTGGTAACGGTGGCCATCGGCGCCGATCAGGTAGTGCGCACTGACCGGTCCACCGCTGTTGGCGGTGCGCAACGTATGCAGGCTCTGCTGCACCGACTTCTGCTCGGTGTGGTGGATGACGATGATGACCGGCGTGCGCGCGTTCTGGTTGGGTGATGGCACCCAGGTGGCGAGCGGGTTGTGCTGCACCGGCGCGGTGGCGGTGCAGGCCGAAAGAGCCAGGGCCAGCAGTGTGGAAGCCAGGAGGCGGGGGCTGATCATGGGCGGATTGTAACCATGGACCGCGTCTATCGTTCGACGCCGCGTGCCGAACAACGTCGCCGATGGCCCCGCTGTCCGCATGGGACTGCGGGACCTGTTCAGGCCAGCGCTCGGCCAGCCGATGTGCCGCTCAACCTCGGAAGAATGACAAGTTGTACAGGAACAGGCCCCAGACCACGATCGCGAGTGGGAGCTCGAAGAACGCGGAACGGTGCCGCAGTGCCATACGGATGAACATCACCGCGGTCAATATTGGCTGCCCGAAGAAGCAGACCCAGAAGAGCACTTCTACGCCCGGCAAAGCAGACAGCTCGTAGATTCCGAGGGAGTTGTCAGTGTGCCGATTAAAGGTGACCGCTCCCCAGGAGACGAGCAGGAAAAGCCAGGTCAGTGACTGATGATCGACAGAAGCTTGACCCACCATTTCGTTACCTTGATTTCGCCGCTCATGTTCGTTACCTGTCGAGGAATCCATGTGAATCTGGAGGTAAGTGAACGTCAGCGAGTCAGCGGTAAGTTCGCTGTTCCCTGCATTCGTGGTGGCGATCGTGCCATCCGCCAGATTCACACGCCTGACATTGGCTTGGTAACCGCCATTGCCTGCAAACGATCCGCTCTGCTGCCCCCGGTAGCTGCCGTTGGTTTTGCTTGCTCTGGCATAGTCATCGGCATTTCACGCAGGGCCGACAAATCCTGCACACCACCGCCCACGTGGCGGCTCTTGGACATGCTCTCGGCCATGTCCTGCAGTCTATCGGTTACTCCAGGTGAACAGCCAAGCCAGTGTTTCCAGCGAAAGTTGATCCAAAGCTGGATGACGGACGGACATTGAAATTCGCTTGGAACCAGTCTTCTCGGGCGAATTCCGCAGGGGTTTTCCATGCCAGTGCTCCGTGGGGCGCTCCTTGTTATAGAAACGCCGCCACGCTTCGACTTTGCTCCTTGCGTCGGCTAGCGACAAGAATCAATGCTCGTTCAGAAATTCCTGCCGCAGCCGGCCGTTGAAGCTTTCCACCATCGCATTGTCTGTCGGCGTACCACGCCGGGAAAAATCCAGCTCCACGACGTTCTCATAGGCCCAGCGGTCCATCACCTTGCCGGCAAACTCACTGCCGCTGTCCACCTTAATCGCGTCCGGCCTGCCCAGTTGAGCGACCAGCCTTGCCACCCCTTCGGCCACATTGTCTATACGCAACGAATGATCCACAACGATCTCCAGGCACTCGTGCGTGAAGTGATCCAGCACCGGTAGCAACTGAAAGCGACGTCCATCGAACAGCGCGTCACTGACAAAGTCCATGCCCCACAGGGCGTTGGGGGCCGTGGCCACCTTGACCGGTTGCCGGCGACGGCGCTGCGACTGCGGCGCGGCCGGCAATGCCGTAAAGAAAGGCCTTCTTCCTTCTAGATGCGATGCACGCGCTTGTGGTTATCCCGCCAACCCTTCCGGCGCAGCACCACCTGTACGCGCTCACAACCGTAGTGAATCCGCGTCTGAGTAATCTCATGCATCCGCCGACGGATAGCACTACCGCCATGCACCTTGGGCGTGTAGGAAAATGCCGAGCGCGACATCGACACGATCCGTAGCGCACGCCGCTCACTGCTGCCAAATCGCTCCTGCAGCCGCCGCACCCAGGCACGCCTCGGGGCAGGCCTCAGAGCCTTCTTGTGACCACCTCCTGCAGCATCGCCTTGTCCAGGCTGGGGTCGGCCACCAGCTGCTTGAACTTGAGCTTACGCTCCTACTCCTTCAGCAACCGCAGCCGTTTGAGTTCGGACCGACCCAACCCGCCGTACTTCTTGCGCCACACGTAGAACGTCGCCTCCGCAATGCCCAGTTTGCGGCACACCTCACCGACCGCCATCCCTAGTTCGACCTGCTTGAATGCCCATCCGCATTGATTGTTGATCCAATCACGAAACCCACTGATAGCCCAGACAAGAAAAAACATTATTCAAACAATTACCACTTTAAATTCAACAACCAACAATAATGGCACGAAACAGAATTGCTAAGCAGCAAAAAAAACGACCCCAGCAAAGACGCGACACGCCTCTAACTACTGACCCCCCAGCCATCTCCTTCGTAAGACAGCGGCGGAGCGTATTCCCCATCCCGAATTACCGGACACCAACCCATGCTGGCATAGAAAAACTGCAGATCAGTAACGTCATAGAGGCCCAAACTAACCGGCCGAATCGTGATAAGCCCTCTCGCATAATGAGAATACTTTCCACCGGCACCTGCAACCGCCCGCAGCGCCAGCTCCCGACGATCCCACTCCTCCATCACGCCTGTAACTTCAGGATTGCTGTCGAAGATGACCACCTCAAAGCAATCGGCCACTTTACACAGGCAGGGAATTCGCTCCTGATTTATCAGATCCTCAGAAGCAAGATTATCTGGAAAACTAATCCTCAATTTCACTTTTTCCCCCTCGGAACTACAACATCGCCCGAAAAATTTCTCTCGAACGTGGACAATGGACTAAAGTACTGAACACCATGAGGATCTCGAATAGCTACAACCTTGAGACCGGCGCGCTCGGTAACACCATCAACCACCACAAAATGGGAGAATGTTGAACCCCCACTTCCGTCAATCACACGCACAACGACTGGAGTCCCGTCAGCAGTATAGCGTGCAAGATCAGCGACGCTTCTGTTCTGGAATGCAGTTGCTGGAACCCCTTCCGAGCGCATCAGCCTAGCCACGTCAACACCGGAAATTCCAGCCTCTCCTGGAGCAACCTTACTGATCAGACGATTTACATCTACTTCCTTCCCATACGTGCTTAGAACCATCGCGCATGAATTATGCCCGCATGTTGGCGTATTTCCCTGATTGAGAACTGTACGATCGCCACTTCTGGGAATTGCATCTTCGCGCAAAGGATGCGTCGAAGCTCCCCCTCCCGCGACTTCGCCCCAAGGATCGCTCTTAATTGCCCCCCTCTCCAACGCCGCCAGTTTTCTGGCCTTCGCGGCCGCCCGCATCGCGGTGACATCACCCAGGCTGATCACAGCCAATGCGACGTCCAGCCCCATGTCACCCTTGGTGAAGCCGTTTGCGGCCACATCGGCCAGGTTCCATTTCTGGTTCAGGCCCAGCTCGTAGGTCGCCGCATCCCAGCCGTTCCCGAAGTAGCCTGAAATGGACGACCAGGCGCCGGCACCCTTTTCCTTCACGACACCCCAGCCGCCAATTTCGCCGATGCGCTGGAAGTCGTTCAAGGCCTGCTTGGTGCTCTCAATGGACATGTAGATGGCATTCATCTTCGCCATGTCCATGACCATTCCACCCGCGTTGGTCACCACGCCTGCTCCAGAGCCCACCTTGTCGAACAGCAGATTCAGTGCCGCGTTGGCTGCCGCCTCCTGTGTCTTCCCATTCAACGCGAGCATGCCGGCGGTGAATGGATCGCAGCGCCCCGCCGCTGCACAGGTGACCTTGTAACGGGCATCCAGCGAGGACGTATGCGTCAGCAGATCGGAGGCGACCTGGCCACCATTGCCCTTCGTCAGTGCCGCCTGGGCCAGATCAAGGCCATTGTCCTTGATCCATCGCAGATAGGTGGAATCATTCTGGGTAAGTGACCAATAGGCGTCACCCAGCTTCGTCTGCTCTGCGCGGCAGGCAGGCGAATCGGCAGCCGCGGTGCATGCAGCAATCAGTGCCGCATTACGCGCGTCCGATAGCGCTGCCAGCTCCTTCTGTTCGCCGCAACGCTCCCCGCTCTTCGTGCAGCTCAGCATAGCGTCGAGGAACTGCATGCGCTCGGCATGATTCAGATAGTTGTTCTCGACGGAGTTCCTGGCGATGGTGGCTCCCAACGCCGCACCCATGGCTCCGTCTCCACCAATCCCACCCGCCATCGCGCCGACCGCCTGGCCCAATGCCTTGATCTGCTGTTCCTGCTCCGGAGTCAGCTGCCCGCCATTCTGCTGCGCGTAGTAGTCACCCAGGAATTTGGCTGCCAGTTCACCCCCTCCGGCAGCAGCGGCTCCGGTACCTGCCGAACCGCCATTCGCCTCCGCAAGCAGCGCGCCCAGAAGCGCATGCGAGAGCATCTGCATCGCCTCACTGGGGACGGCGCTCTGCTTGTTGGGATCGAATGTCTTTCCAATCAGCTCAGCGGCGTAGGGCGCGAGTGTGTTCGAGATGACCTGACCACCTGCGTGCCCTGCCACGCCGCCGACCAGCGCGGTGGAGACCGCGTTGAGCGCACGACCATAGGTACCGTCGGGTGCCCACTTCTGCTGCGTGACCAGCGCATCAGGGTAAGAGCTGTCAAAGCCGGCAAGGGCGGTGTACTGATCCTTGGGACTGAGGTTGGCAAAGGCCTCCTTCTCTGCGGCGCTCTTACCCTCCAGGTAGGCATCGGTGATCTTGTTGATCCCGTAGCTGCCAATGTCCGATGCGATCTGCTTGCTGGTGGCCAGTACCGTGCTTGCTGCATTCGCCAGCGCCTGCTGGTCGGCCAGCAGCTTGTTGGCATCCGGCATCGCCTCCAGCGCACGGTGTGCCGCTGCAGCATCGGTATTGACACCAAGTTCGGCCGCCGTGGTCTTCCTGCCGCCGATGGTGATATTGCCCTCGGTCAGTGTTGCACGCGTGCTTGAGCTGTCGCTGCCACTTTCATGCATCGGCAGTCCACCGCCGAACGCGACACCATCCACGCCGCCAAACGTTCCGGATTTGATGTTGCTGCCGATGCCCTGCAGCTGCTCAACCGCTCCCACACCCTTGTCCGTCGGGCCCTTGCCACTGCTGCCGAAGCCACCACTGATGCTGCCCGACGTGGCCTTGTAGTCCATGTGGTTCTGCAGGTCGGTGAACGTCAGCGAGCCCGCAGTCAGTTCACTGTTGCCCGCATTGGTGCTGGCAATCGCGCCGCCCACCAGGCTCACGTGACCTGCATCGACGTGGTACCCGCCATTGCCGGCAAACAGGCCGCTCTGCTGGCCAACGCCCTGATAGCTGCCGTTGGCCTTGCCTCCGCTGGCGTAACCGTCGGCATTCCACGCGGTACCGAACGACACCTGCACGCGACCGCCCACCTGGCTGTTCTTCGACATGCTCTCGGCGATGTCCTGCAACGACTCGATGGTCAGCGTGCCGCCGGTCTTGACGTCGATGCGATCAGCGGTCGCCGTGGCGCCACGGAGGATGGTATCGCCCTCGGCCTTCATCGAGATGTTCTTGCCGGTCAGCGTGGTGTTCTGCCAGGTGCTGCTCTCGGCATTGGACTTGCTGCTGCCGACGCTGGCTTCGGCGTACACATACACACCGGTCTGCGCGCCCACCGCAACGCCCACGCCGACTTCGGCGCCAGCATTGCTGCTCTTGCTGCGGTCGGCCACATGCGCCTTGCCCGCTTCCAGCAGGATGTCACCGGCCGAATCCAGACTGAGCGTGTTGCCCGCGCTCAGATTGCCCTGCACCACGTGGATGTCGCCCTGGGTGCTGGTCAGGTTGACGTTGCCGCCCCCCTGGATGGTGGAGCCGCGCGAGACCTGGCTGCTGCCATCGGCACTGCTGCTGGAGGTCTTGAAGCCGACGCCGGCCTCGGCACTGAGCAGTGCCCCGCCTCCGCCCTTGCCGGCCATGCTGGAGATGGCACTGGCGGCCTGATAGGCATTGGCACCAGCGGCAAGTCCCTGCATCTTCTGCAGGCGGTCGTCGGACTTGCGCGCGGCGTCGACGTTGTTAAGCAGATCGATCAACGGCGACTTCACCCGCGCGAAGGCACCGATCTTCAGGTCCTTGTCGCTCTGCGAGTAGTGGCCACTTTCGTCGGCGGTCAGCAGCTCGATCTCGGCAGCGGTGATGTTCACGTCCTTGGCTGCCACTACATTGCTGGCGCTCTGCGTGTACTTGCCACCTGCGGTGAGGTTGACGTTGCCGCCGAGGCTGCCGACGGTGCTGGCCACCTGTGAGACCTGCGCGCTGTCATCACGATGCTGTTCGCGATGCCAGCCGGAGAATTTCTCGGTATCGGAGATCTGCACAGTGCCGATCGCCTTGCTGTCCGAGCGGTTGGCATTGCTGACCGTGTCCTGTCCGCTACGGATCGCCAGATCGCCCGCAGCACGGATGCTGACGTCCTTCTCCGCCGCAATGTTGGCGGCGGTCAGGCTGATATTGCCCTCCGTGGTGGCCATGCGCACGCCACCACCGACCGACAGCTGGGTGCCGGTAATGGTGTCGCTCTGTCCGGCGCCATCGCTGCGTGAGTTGTTGGTGCCGAACGGCAGGCCTGCCGAGTTGGTGGCGATACCCCAACCCTTGCCACGGCTGTCGCTGTCACTGCGCTCGGTATTGTGCGCGACATCGAACACGATGTCCTTGGTGGCCAGCAGGGCGGCATTGCCCTCGGCCGACATCTGCGCACCCTGGCTGGTGATCGAGCCGCCATTGGCAATCAGCGAGAGATTGCCACCTGCATTGAGGTTGCTGACCCGGGCATCACTGGTCGAGTGGCTCTGGTTGCTGTTCGAGCGCTGGCTGCCAGCCGTGATCGCCGGCAGCACAGCCGCCGACACGCCGGCCGCCACGCCCTCGGCGGTGCGCGTGATCCGGCCCATCATCGTGCCGCTATCGGCCATGCCTTCGGTAGCGTTGTCGCGTGCGGCGCGGTACGCCTTGGCCGGGTCGTAGGTGACGCCCACCGAGAACCCGCTGGACTTGCTCGACTGGCTGGACTGCGTATCCACGGTGTCCTGCCGGGCAACCAGATTGATGTCCCTGCCGACCAGGGTCAGATCCTTGCCTGCCGCCACGTCGGACGCCGCGACCGTCAATTGGTTGCCGGCGTTGATCAGCACGCTGCCTTCGCGCGAGGCGATGGCCGAGCCGACCTGGGTGGTCGACTGCTCGGCAGTGCTGCTGCTGTTCTTCGAGCTACCGTAACCGATCGAAGCGGTGCCATTGGAAAAGCCACCGGTGAAGCCGGACTTCTTCCTGCTTTCGCTGGACTCGCTGCTGTGATGGTCCTCAGCGGAGGTGATCAGCACATTGTTGCCAGCGCCGAGAACGACCGTACCCGTGGCATCGACCACCGCGCCCACCGCGGTCAGGTCACGGCCGGCGGTGACGCTCACGCTCTCGCCCATCAGACCGGTGCCGATCGCGTAGCTGTCGCTGCTCTCGGCATGGCGGGTGGTGGTGGTGCTCGAAAGTGTCTTCTTTTTCTTATCGTAACTGTCCAGGCTGAAGTCATGCGTCTCGCTGGCCGAGAGCAGGTTGACGTCGCGACCGGCGGTCACACTCAACGTGCCATCCGAGCTGGTGGCCTGGGTAGCGGTCAGATTGATATCGCGGTTTGCCCTCAGCACCATGTTGTCGCCAGCCAGCAGCTGGCTGCCGCGCACGGTCTCATCACTCTGGCTGATCTGCAGCGAGCTACGCTTGCCACCGGCGTTGAAGTCGCTGCTGCGGCTGTCCACCAGCACCTGGCTGTTGATGTCCCCACCGGCCTGGAGGGCCATGCCGCCATCGGCCTTGATGCGGGTTGCAGCCAGGTTGATGTCCTTGCCCGCTGCCAGCACCACATCGCCAGCGCCTTCAATCGAAGACACCGCATGCGTGGTCTGGCTGTTGCTGATGTGGTTGCGGTTGTCGTGGTTCAGCGCGCTGCTCTGGCCCAGCGTCTGCGCACCCAGGTCCAGGGTGCCGCCAGCAACCAGCTGGGTGATGCCATCCTTCCCGGCATTGCGGATCTCCGCCGCCTTGAGGCCGATGTCACCGCCGGCCACCACCGACAGCACGCCGTCGCCGCTGGGATTGGTGACATACAGGCCAGCCACGCGATCGAGCGTGGTCTTCTGCTGTGACAGGCGATCGCCCTGGTCCTTCCATTCCGTGGTGGTCGAAGCCACGGTGATGTTGCCGCCGGCCTTCAACGCCAGCGCATCGGTAGCCTTGACGGTACTACCGATGATATCGATGTCCTGCCGCGCCGACAGGCCCACCTGGGCACCGCTGATCTGGCCGCCGGACAGGTTGCGGATGTTGCCGGCATCGATGCTGACCAGCTGCCGGCCGGCAATCGTGCCGCTGTTGACCAGGTCACCGCGCAGCTTGACGTCCACCTCCGCGCCGGCCAGCAATGCGCCATCGTTGCCAAGGTCGCCCGGCAGCACCCGCAGGTAGACCTGCGGGACCAGCGCGCGAACCACCGAGCCATCGGCCAGGGTGACGTCCTTTTCCACCAGCCAGACGATGTCGCTGGTCAGGCGTGCCATCTGCTCGGCGGTGAGCGCCACGCCGGGGCGCAGACCCCATTCGCTCGCCACCGTGGCACCGGCCTCCAGCAGCGCGCGGTACTGCTCCTCGTCGCTGGCGTGGCCGCTAAGGAAGCGGCGGCCGGTGAGCTCTCCGATCTGCTCGCGCACCAGCTTCTGCTCGTAGAAGCCATCACCCAGACGCTTCTGCGTCTGCGCGGGATCGAAGCCTGCGCGCTGCAGAAGGTAGTCCGAGCTGAGCCAATCACGATAGCTGGTAAAGCGCGGGTCGGTTTCCACGATGTGGTTGCCACGGTTGGCATCCACATTGAACAGGCTGGCGGTGGGCGCACTGGCATTCGGGTTGGTGGTGACCACCACGCGCGGATCAGCACCGGTTGTCGTTGTGGCCTGCTTGCCATCCACCGCGGCATTGCCACCACTGCCGGCATGCTCTCCGGCGCGCACCGCCGCCGGGCCGTTGGCATTGGCCTGCCCGGCCTCGGTGGCACTGATGTCCTGGGTCGTGCCAGCGCCCGCCCCGGCATTGCCGGCCTGGCCGGGGCCCTGGGCACCCGCCGCGTCTGCCCGCACGCCGTCGGCCTGCGCTACCGCCTGCTGATGGCCGCCGTTGGCCCCCTGCGCCGCGCCAGCGGTGCCCGGCCCCTGCGCGTCCACGCTGCCCGCACCCTGCCCCGTGCTCTGGCCGGGCCCCTGCACGCTGCCCGCGCCGGGACCGACCGCACCTGCACCGCGGCCGTTGGTATCCACCTGCGCGGTGCCCTTGCCACCACCGGCGTTGGGGTTGCTGCCCCCGGTGTTGTCGTTGCGCAGGTTGCCGACATCGATGGTGAGCTTGCCACCGGCGGTTATCGACGAACCCAACGCACCGGTCTTCTCGGTGATCGGTGCCGCCTTCCAGCGGCTGGAGGAGCCACCGTAGGTGATGGACACGTTGTCGAAGGTGCTGGTGCGGGTCAGCTGCTCGGCAGCATTGATCACCTCGGATTGATCGCGATTCAGGCCGACGATGGCCAGGTCGCGACCCGCAGCGATGTTGGCGAAACGGTTCTCCAGCCGATCGGTGCTGATCCGCATGTTGCCGCCCGCATTGATCACGGCGTTGTTGCCTGCCGAGACCACCACGTCTTCCACGGTGGTGCGGGTGGCAATGCGGGTTTTCTCGTTGCCGCTGGTCTCCTGCGGGTGACGCTGCATGTTGATCAGCGTCGCGTCCGGATTGTCATAGTCCGGATAAGTGATGAGCTGCACGCAGGTGGTGGTGCAGGTGCCGTAGGCGTTGTTGTACCGGAGGGTATCGGTCACGTACTCGATCGGCGGCGAACCGGCCCCGCGGACGGACAGGTCGCGGAAGGGATCTTCCGCGCCCGCGCCGAGCTGGTCGGGATTGTTGCGGTTGTCGGCACGGCCGACGTAATAGATCGTGACGGTGCCGTCCTGCACGTTGAGGCGTTCGCGTGAAGCGCGCGCACCATACGCGCCGCCGCGGGCAAAGGCATAGGCGCTGGTGTTGCTGGTCAGCCGGATGACCGCCTTGCGGATCTGCTGGCCATCCGGGGTGACGTAGGGGGTGTCTTCCAGGATGTCCGACGGATCAAGGTAGTAGATCTCGTACGGCTGGTAGTTCGAGGTTGCCCTGAAATCGCGGTTGTTGTTGTTGGCGTTCTTGAACCAGCCGGGCTGCTCCAGCCGGACCGGCGCGTGCACGGTGGTGACCTTCTCCACGACTACGTTCTCGCGGATGTTGTTCACTGCCAGCGCGGACAGATCCAGGTTGCCGCTGACCTCGATGGTGGATCCGATGTTGTCGACCCGCTGCGCGCTGCCTACTGCGGCCAGGCCGTTCAGGGCGCCGCCGATGGCGGCGTCGCCATCGCTGAAGATCAGGCTCTTGCCACTGTTGGTCAGCGTGCCGACGCCGAGGTCCAGGCGCTGGCGCGCGGCGATGGTGCCTGCACGGTCCACGCCACCGATGTTGGCCGCCACGTTGTTGAGCGAGCCCGCCTGGATCGCGACGCGGTCACCGTAGATGCGGCCGCTGCCGATGTTGTCGACGGTCGCGGCGGTGATATGGGTGACGTTGCCGTCCATCAGGCCGTAGTTGACCAGTGCGCCGCCCGCTGCAAGGCGGGTCAGGCCGATGCTGCTGATCTCGCCGGTGGACGCATTGGTGATGTTGCCCGCATTGATGTTGACGTTGGCGCCGGCCAGCTTGCCGGTGTTGTCCAGGTTGCCCTGGATGGACAGGCTCAGCGTGCCGTTGGCCACCATCTCGCCACGGTTGGTGTGGCTCTGTCCCAGCTCCAGCGTCATGTCACCCTGCGACATCAGCCGGCCGTCACCGATGATCTCGCGGGTGCGGAGGGTCTGCTGCCTGCCGGCCACCAGGGTGCCGCCGCTGTTGACCAGGGTATCGGCGCGGACATCGGAGCCCAGGGCCGCCGACACCAGGCCACCGCTGTTGTCCAGGCGCTGGTTCACCTGCAGCACGAGGTTGTCCGCAATCACCTGGCCGTTCTGGTTGTCCAGGTTGCTGGTGGTTACCTGCAGGGTCTTGCCCTGCAGCCCCAGTGCAGGACCATTGCCCGGGCTGAGCGTATTGCGGTTGTCGACGTGGCTGGCCTGCAGGTCGAGGCGGCCGGTCGCGGCCACCAGGCCGCCACTGTTGAGCAGCGCGCCCTGCAAGCCGATATCGGCGTTGCCACCGGCGGTCACGCTGCCACCGCTGTTGGCCAGCTGCTGCGCGCGCAGCAGCAGGTCGGCCGCACTCACCAGCGAGCCACCGCCACTGTTGTCGATGTTGATGGCCTGCACGTCGGCGCCGGACTTGGCGGACACGGCGCCGCCACGGTTGTCGAGATCGCCGCTGCGGATCTGCAGCGTGCCGCTGCTGACGATGCCGTTGCCATTGGAACCGGCATTGGTCAGCCGCTGTCCCCCAGTGTTGATGCTGAGCGCCGCCGCCGATTGCATCAACCCGCCGGTATTGTCCAGCGCACCACTGCGCAGCTCCGCATTTCCGGAAAGGCTGGCAATGATGCCGCTGCGGTTGTCCAGCGCCTGGCCGCGGGTATCCAGCTGCAGGTCGTTGGCGATGATCCGGCCACTGGTGTTGTTCAGGCCGCTGGCCGAGACCTGCAGGTGCTTGCCGGCCTGGACCAGGCCAGCCTGGTTGCGCAGCACTTCACCGCTGGTCAGCTGCATGTCCTGACCAGCCGCCACGGTGCCACCGTCGTTGTTGATGGACTGTGCCTCGGCCAGCAGTGCGCCTCCGGCGGACAGGGTGCCCTTGTCGTTGTTGTCGAGCAGGCCGTCGACGCGCACGGTCAACGCGCTGTTGCCATCGCTGTGCACGGTGCCGCCGCGATTGTCGAACGCGCCTGCTGTGAGGGTGGCGTCCCCTGTGGTCAGGATGCGACCGCCGCGATTCTCCAGCGCACGGGTGATCGCCAGGGTACTGCCACCGCCGCCGGCAGCCTGGATCGTGCCCCGGTTGTTGAGCAGCTGCGCGCTGCGCAGATCCAGCGTGCCATTGCCGGCAAGCGTGCCACCGCTGTTGTCCAGCCTTTCGCGCGCGGACACCTTCAAGGCATCGCGACCGGAGGCGATGATCGAACCGCCCGCGTTGAGCAGCGTGCCGGTATCCACGGCGATGCGGGCAGCCGACAGCGTGCCGTCACGCAAGTCGGTGGTTTCACCGGTCAACTGCAGGGCGCCATTGCTGAGCAGCTTGCCGCCCTGGCCATTCAAGGTGTGCGCGTTGATGGCCAGCGTGCCGGTGCCGGCCTGCTGCACGGTACCGCCAGCATTGCCGAACACTGCGCTGGTCAGGGCCAAGTCGCCATTGCTGGCGATCAGACCGTTGCCGCCATTGTCCAGTGAGGTGGTGGCCTGCACGCTGCTGGCCTGCGTGCCCGTCGCCAGCAGCTTGCCGTTCTGGTTGTCGAAGCGGTCGGCATTGATGTTGAAGTGATCGGCACTGAGCGTGGCGCCGCGATGGTCCACAGTCATCGCATCCAGCTGCAATGCGCCTGCCGTGGCGATGCTTCCGGCAGCTCCATCCAGCTGTTTGGCCTGCACGGTCAACACGCCCTTGCCTGCATGGACGATGCTGCCCGCAGCGTTCACCAGCTGCCCGGCATCGATACGCAGGTTGCCGGCATTGCTGGCGAGGGTGCCGCCGCCGTTGTTGAATCGGCCGGTGACGGTGACCCGGCTGTCGGACGTACCTGCCGAGCTCAACGTGCCGCCCGCATTCGACAGCGAACCGGCGCTGATCTGCTGCGCGCCGTTGGCGGCAATGGTGCCGCCGTCATTGCCCAGCGCGCCGCGCACCTGCAGCGACATCGCCTGGTTGCCGGTGGCGTTCAGCGTACCGCCCGTGTTGTCGAGCTGGCCGACCTCGATGCTGACCTGCTGCGCGGCCGTGGTGCCCGCACTCAGATCGACGGTCTCGCCCTTCAGCTGCAGCTCGCCGTTGCTCACGATACGGCCGGCGTGGCCCTGCAGCGTAGTGGCATCGATCTGCAGCAGGCCGTCACCCGCCTGCTCGATGCTGCCGCTGCGGTTGTCCAGCGAAGCCGCCGCCACCTGCATGCCCGCGCCACTGGCAATCACGCCCTTGTTGCTGTTGTCGAGCAGGCCATCGGCCTTGACCACCAGCCGTTCAGCGCTGTGCAGCGCACCGCCCTGATTGTCGATGCTGCCGGAAGCGATGCCGAGCCCACCGTTGGCCAGGATGCGGCCACCGCGGTTGTTGAGGTCCTGGCCGATGCTCAGCTGGCTGGCCGCTGTACCCGCGGACTGCAGCGTACCGCCGGCGTTGACCAGCACGGCGCTGCGCAGATCCAGGCCGCCGTTGCTGGACACCGTACCGCCGCTGTTGTCGATGCGTTCGCGTGCGCTCAGCCGCAGCATGTCACTGCCGGTCGCGGTCAGCGTGCCGCCGGCGGTGATCAGGGCGCCGGTGTCCACCTCGATCCGCTTGGCCGAGGTGACACCCGCCCGCAGGTCGGTGGTGGTGCCCTTGAGCAGCAGGCTGCCATTGCTGACCAGCGTGCCGCCCGTACCGTTGAGCGCTCCGGCGTTGATCGACAGCACGCCTTCGCCGGCGTGCTGCACGCCACCGCCGGCATTGCCGAACTCCGCCGCCTGGATGCCCAGGTCGCCATTGCTGGCCAGCAGGCCACCCTCGCCGTTGTCCAACGTGCCGGCCACCTCGATCCGGCTGCCCTCGGCACCGGTTGCGATGACCTTGCCGGCCCGGTTGTCGAACGACTGTGCGTCCAGCGCGATGCGCTCGGCCTGCAGGGTGGCGCCGCGATGGTCGACGCTGCCCGCCTGCAGGGTGATGCCCCCTGCGCTGGCAATGGTGCCGCCGTGGCCATCCAGTTGCCCGGTACGCAGCAGCAGGCCCTGCGTGCCGGCATGGCTGAGCGTGCCCTTGACGTTGGCCATGCTGCCGGCGTCGATCTTCAGCTCCGCACCATTGCTGGCCAGCGTGCCGTTGCTGTTGTCGAACAGGCCATTGACGCGCAGCTCAGTGGACGCGCTGCCGGCCGAACTGAGCGTGCCGCCACGGTTGGAGAGCTCACCGGCTTCAATGTGCTGCGCACCGTTGCTGGCGATGGTGCCCGCGTCGTTGGCCAGCCGGCCGCTTACTTGCAATGCCAGCGTTCCGCTGCCGGTTGCACGCAGCGCGCCTGCACTGTTGTCCAGGCTGTCGGCCACGATATCGAGCTGCTCGGCTGCCGCGCTGCCGCCGCGGAGATCCAATGAACCGCCCTGCAGAGACAGCGCGCGGGCGGCACCGATGCTGCCGCCCTGGCCCGACAGCATCTGCGCGTCGATGCGCAGGTTGCTGTTGGCGGAGATCGAGCCGCTGCGGTTCTCCAGCTGGGCGGCACGGATTGCGGATGCAGCGTCACCGGCGGCGATCAACTTGCCGTGGTCGTTGACGAAGCGGCCTGCGTGCACGTCGACGGCGCCATTGCTGCCCAGCGTTCCGCCGGTATTGTCGAGCAGGCTGCGGGCCTGCAACTGGAGCACCTGGCTGCCGAGCGCGCTCAGATTGCCGCCCGCGGTGATCACGCTGTCACCGGCGATGCTGATGCGTTGGGCCGTCGTGGTGCCATCGCGGAGATCGAGGGTATCGCCCTGCAGGTCCAGCGAACCGTTGCTGAGCAGGGTGCCACCGGCGCCGGTCAGGTCCTGCGTGGTGATGACCAGGCTGCCGGAACCGGCCTGCTGCACGGTTCCTCCGGCGTTGCCGAAGGTGCGCGCGTGGATGTCCAGGTTGCCATTGCTGGCAACGGTGCCTCCATTGCCATTGTCCAGCGTGCCCTGCACGCGCAGCGTGTTGCCGCCGGTGCCGGTGGCGATGATGCGCCCACCGCAGTTGTCCAACCCGGTCGCCGTGATATCCAGCTGTGCGGCAGCCAGCGATGCGTCCTGGTGGTCGACCTCGGCCGCAGTGAGCTGCAGGGCGCCAGCAGTGGCAATCTGTCCCTTCGCCCCGTCCAGGCGGCCGGTATCGATGACCAGGCCGGCGCTGCCCGCATGGCTGAGGGTACCGCCGGCATTGACCAGCGCGCCGCTCTTCAGCTGCAGATTGGCCGCGTTGCTGGCGATGCTGCCGCCACTGTTATCGAGCGTGCCGTCGACCCGGATCTGCGACGCTGCAGTACCCGCCGAAGTGAGCGCACCGCCGCGGTTGGACAGCGCGCCCGCCTGGATCTGTTGCGCGCCATTGGCGCTGATGCTGCCGCCGTCATTGCGCAGCAGGCCCTGCACCTGCAACTGCATCGCATTGTTGCCCAGGGACAACAGACTGCCGCCGCTGGTGTCCAGGCCCGTGGCCTTGATCTTCACGTCACGGGCGCGGGTGTTGCCCTTCTGCAGGTCCAGCTGCTGCCCGCTCAACTGCAGCTGGCCGTTGCTGGCGATGCTGCCGCCAGCCCCCTGCACGGTGATCGCCTCGATCTGCAGCGTGCCGGTGCCGGCATGGTCGATGCTGCCGCCCTCGTTCAGCAGCCCATCGGCCTTGATGTCCAGATCGCCATTGCCGGACAGCAGGCCGCGCTGGTTCTGCAATCGCTGGCTAGCATGGATGCGGCTGGTGCCAGTGCCTGCGGCGATCAGTTTGCCGCCATCGTTGATGAGGATGCCACTGTTGATGTCCAGCGCACCATTGGCGCCAATGGTGCCGCCGCTGTTGTCCAGGGTGCGCGATACCTGCAGCTGCAGCGTGTCGCCGCCCGTCGAGGTCAGCGTGCCACCGGCGGTGGTCAGGTCGCCGGCACGTACATCGATGCGCTGCGCGGCGGTGGTGCCGTTGCGCAGGTTCAGGGTATTGCCGTGCAGCTGCAGGGTGCCGTTGCTGAGAACAGTGCCGCCCTGGCCCTGCAGGTTGGCGGTGGCAATGCGCAGGTTGCCGGCGCCCGCCTGCTGCACGGTGCCAGCAGCATTGCCGAAGGACGCCGCGTCGATCTGCAGGTCGGCGTTGCTGGCCAGCAGGCCACCGTCGCTGTTGTCCAGGTGATTGCGGACGTTGAGCGTACTGGCCTGCAGCCCGGTGGACAGCACGCGGCCGCCACGGTTGTCGAAGTCCTGTGCGGTCAGCTCGAGCTCGCGGGCGACCAGCTGCGCGCCGCGGTGGTCGGCACGGCCCAGCAGCAGGTCTGCCGCGCCTGCGGTGGCGATGCTGCCTTGCACACCGTCCAGGACCCCCGCACGCAGCAACAGCCCTTCACTGCCAGCGTGGCTGATGCCACCTCGCGTGTTGACCAGGGTGCCGATGTCCAGACCCAGGCGCGTGGCATTGCTGGAGATGCTGCCCTCGCTGTTGTCGAGCTGGCCAATCGTCCAGGTCGTCCCGGCGCTGCCACCGTGGGCGAGGCTGCCGCCGCGATTGATCGCCGACATCGCCTTCAACTCGAAGCCACGGGCGAAGGTCATGCGGCCGCCACTGTTGTCCAGCTGTTGCACCTGCGCGCTGGCCGCGCCCTGGACCTGCAGGGTGCCACGCATGTTGCGCAGCGCCTGTCCCTGTACCTGCAGGGTGCTTGCGCCCAGGGTGCCGTCGCTGTTGTCCAGGCTGTTGCGGGCGCTGAGCTGCAGGTCGCCACTGGCTTCAATGCGGCCGCCGTCGTTGCCCAGCGTTCCGGCGATGTTGAGCACACCGGCCGCCAGCGGCGGAAGCGGCGTGACCGGCGGGGTGCCGGTGCCAGGAGAGCCGGTGCCCGGAGTACCCGTGCCTGGCGTGCCGGTACCCGGGCTGCCCGTACCCGGTGTCCCGGTTGCCGGTGTACCCGTGCCAGGCGGGGTACCGGTGCTGGTACCCGGCGACACACTGGCGACGTTGCCGATACGGCCCTGCAGATTGCTGACGTCGGCCGCCTGCAGCTGCAGCACCTGCGCGCCAAGCTGTTCGATGCTGCCGCCACGATTGCGCAGTGCATCGGCATTCACTTCGATGCGCCGCGCGTTGAGGGTGCCGCCGCTGTTGTCGACATCCGCAGGGGTCTGCAGGCGCAGCTCGCGCTCGGCACTGAGCGTGCCGGCATTGGCGATGCCCGCGCTGGCGTCGATGCGCAGGTCCTGTTGCGCATGCATCGCGCCGGTGTTCTGCAGCCGGCCGTCGGCAGTGACGACCAGCTCGCCGGCCTGCGCGCCGATCTTGCCGGCGTTGCTCACGCCCACGCCGTGTTCGTTGCCGACCAGCCAGATGCGATTGGCGTACATGCCGCCCAGCGCGCCCACATCCAGCGCGAAGGTGGGCGCCGCGGATGCAGGACTCTGCAGCTGCACACTGCTGTGGTCAGCGCTGACCACGTTGCTGCCCAGGCTGGCCTGCAGCTGGTTGGCCCAGATGCCGGCGTTGACCTGCAGCGAACGGGTGATGATGTCGGTGTAGTCGGCGCGACTGGTATCCAGGCCTGCGCCACCGATACCGATGCTGCCACCTTCCACGCGGTACCCGTCCAGCACGCCCTGGGTGACGATCGGCGTACCGGTGGTGAGGGTCACCCGGCTGGCATTGAGGAAGCCCGCGCCATTGACCTGGATGCCGGCCGGGTTGGCGATGACCACCTGCGCCCGCGCACCCGCCACTTCCACGTAGCCATTGAGGTGGCTCGGATTGCTGCTGTTGATCTCGTTGAGGATGACGCGCGCGCTACCCGTGGCCAGCCACGGATTGCCCTGCACCCAGCCGCCCAACTGGGTCTGCACCTCACCGCGCGAGTTGTTGAGGATGACGCCCTGCTGGCCGACGTCGAACTGCTGGTAGGTATTGCGCGACACGCCGCCAGCGCTGGGCGTGGTGATGTTGACCTGGGGCGTGCCGTTGGCCGAGGTGATCACCGTCGGGCGCTGGTTCGCCGGCGCGCCGGGGTCTGCGGCAATTCGGCCCGGGTCGGCCGGCGCCTGCTGCGCAGACAACGGCTGCACCAGACCCACCCACCCCAGCATCAGCCACAGCGCGAAACTGATCGGACGCAGCGTGCCAACCGTACGGCCTTCCCGGTTGTCGGCACCGCCGTGCGTGGCGTTGGCCAGCTCGGACGCCACCTGCATGACCCCGAGCGTACGGTTGAAGACCAGACGGTAGACTTTGTTCACGGCGCTGATTCCTTTCGGTGCTGTTGGGTTGTATGCGCAGCAGGCTGCGCGGTACCGCATCGTGTTGGCCGCGCAGCGGACTGCGCAGGCCGGTCATGTGCAGGTGTCAGAACGAGACGCCCACGTTCATTCCGAACGTGGTGTAGGCGGTCTGGAAACCACGTGGCTTGGACAGCGGGCTGCCGACGAACGCATCCCAGTTGATGTGGCGGGTGCCACCGCGAAGTCCGAGCGCGGTACCGGTGAGCCGGTTGCCCAGCAATCGCGCCGTGGACGGGCCGGCAACACGCCCGTGATCAACGGCAACGTAGGCCTCCACGCCGCCGCCCAGGGGCACGCCCACTTCATTGCGCAGCAACCAGCCACGCTCACCGGTCAGCGACATTTCGCCATCAAAGCCACGCACGGTGTAGCGGCCACCAATGGAGAACCGGTCCTGCGGCACCAATGGCGAGCGGTTCCACTGCGCGCGCCAGCTGCCGATGTAGCGCAGGCTCTGCTTGCCCCACTGCAGGGGCAGGACCAGTTGCGCGTCCGCGGTATAGATGCGGCCATGCGCCGTGCCTTCGCCAAAGGCCTCTTCCGGCGCACGCAACGCGTTGAAGGCACCGGTACCCTTGCGGTACGCCAGGTTCACATCCAGCGTCGCCTTGCCGATGAAGTGACGGTGGCCCAGGCCCAGCTCCCAGCCGGCCATGCGGCGGCGCTGCACTTCGATCTCGGTGTCGTTGATGAAGTTGTCCGATTCGCGATACCAGCCACGCGCGTACATGCTGGTCTTGGCGTGCGCATTGCGGAACAGCATGCGGGTCAAACGCAATTCCGCGTTGCGGCTGGAGCCGCTGTAGACGTAGTTCTCGAACGCACCGGCAACGGTCTGCTCATAGTCGTACTTGCTGGCATTGGCGCCCAGCAACCAACCGCCCAGCGGCAGGCTGTAGTGCGCCGCCCAGCTGTCGGTGCCACGTTCGCTGCCATTGAACACCGATCTGCCCACGTTGATGTAGAACAGATCGCTCAGGCCCGCAGGGTTGTCCACCGACACCGTGGCACCGGCCTGCATCTTGCCCGTGCTCTGGCTGCCGGCATCGTCCAGGGTCAGATTGACCCGTACCGGGCGCGCCTGCTTCCAGCTGATCACCAGGTCGCTTTCGCCGGGTTTGGCGGCCGCGCCGTCGGCTGGTGGCGCGATCTGTATGTCCACCGAGGCGGTCGGCACGCGTTGCAGGTTCTCCAGCGCCTGCTCGATGTCACGCAGGTTCAGCACCTCGCCGCGCGTCACCGGCATCGCGTTCCAGAGGGCGGGGATACGGCCTTTTCCATCGGCGAAGCGGATGGCGTTGACGCGCCCTGGCACGACCGTGAGCGTCAGGATGCCGGCCTTCAGGTCCTGCGGTGCGGCCAGGATGCGGGTGGTGACGTAGCCGCGCTCGATGATCGCGTTCTGAACGCGCTTCATCACGACGTCCACGCCGCCCGTGCCCAAGCAGCGCCCGGTGGCGGGATCGCTGCGGGGATCAGCTGCCGCCAGCGCCCATCGGAAGCGGTCCGCAAGATCCCCCTGCAGCGCGATGGCGTTGATGGTGAAGCACGGTGACTCCTCCATCGGCAGGTGGCCGAGGTCTTCGGTAGCCGGCTGCAGGCGGACGTCCGGCGTGGACTCCTGCTGTTCACGCAGGAGGCGCTCGCGCTCCTGCTGCCGGAGCAGTTCCTGATCCGGCGACACCGTCTGCGCCCATGCCGGCGCCTGGAGGCCGGCGATGGCCAATCCCACGCCCACGGACAACCGCCACCGCAACGCGCGGCTGCGTACCTTACGTCCCTGTTTCACGATGCTCTTTCCCTGCGGATAACTGCCAGTCCGACGAGTATTCGGCTGGAAGAGGCCGCACTTTAGGGGAATCGCATGGAAGGCGACAGAGCCGGCAAGCTACGCGGGCCAACGCCTTGCCCAGCAAAGTGTGATGTCCGACGAGGCGGCTTCTGGCAGCCGGCGGCCATCGGAATCTGCTCCGACGCTGCCAGCCGGTGGATAGACATCGGCGGCCCTAGGGCCGCCGAGGGCGGACGCCCGCTACTGCCTGTGCGACGGCAGTAACGAGGCGTCCGCGAAACCGTGAAGCCGGTCAGGCCTCGTACGCCGATTCGCCGTGCGAAGTCACATCCAGGCCGGTGCGTTCGGCCTCTTCGGTCACGCGCAGGCCAACCACGACCTTGACCACCAGCAGGATGACCGCGGTCACCACCGCCGACCACAGTACGGTCAGGCCGACGCTGACCACCTGCACCCACACCTGGTGGGCGATATCCAGATCGGCCTTGGTTCCGCCCAGCGACTGTGCACTGAACACGCCGGTGAGGATCGCTCCGACGATGCCGCCGACACCATGCACACCGAACACGTCGGCAGTGTCGTCCACTTTCAGCAGGCGCTTGAGACCGGTCACGCCCCACACGCAGACCACGCCGGCGACGAAGCCGATCACGATCGCGCCAAGCGGCCCGACGGTGCCACAGGCCGGGGTGATGCCGACCAGCCCGGCCACCGCACCCGACGCCGCACCCAGCGCCGACGGCTTGCCCTTGCCGATCGCCTCCACCAGGGTCCAGCCAAGCACGGCAGCAGCGGTGGCCAGCACGGTGTTGAGGAAGGCCAGCGAGGCCACCGTATCGGCGGCGGCGGCGGAACCGGCATTGAAGCCGAACCAGCCCACCCACAGCAGCATGGCGCCGATGTAGGTAAACGGTACATTGTGCGGCTTCAGCGCGGTCTGGCCGTAGCCCAGGCGCTTGCCGACGAACCACGCGCCGACCAGGCCGGCCACGCCCGCATTGATGTGCACCACGGTGCCACCGGCGAAGTCGATCGCGCCCAGTTCACCCAGGTAGCCGCCGCCCCAGACGATGTGTGCCATCGGGATGTAGCTGAGGGTGAACCACAGCGCCGAAAACAGCAGCACGGCGCGGAACTTGATGCGCTCGGCGAATGCGCCGACGATCAGCGCGGTGGTGATGCCGGCGAAGGTCGACTGGAAGGCGACGAACAGGTAATCCGGCAGGCCCTTGATCGGCGTGTTGCCCACCGACTCCGGGGTGAAGCCCTTGAGGAAGGCGAATTCGGTGAACGAGCCGAAGAACGGATTGCCGGCGCTGAACACCGCGCTGTAGCCATAGGCCACCCACAGCAGCAGCACCAGCGAGAACACCACCAGGATCTGGCTGAGCACTGACAGCACGTTCTTCGAACGCACCAGGCCGCCATAGAACAGGGCCAGGCCCGGCACGACCATCAACAGCACCAGCAGGGTGGAGGTGAGCATCCAGGCGACGTCGCCACGATCATAGGCGGCGGCGGCTTCGGCCACGGCCGGCGCAGCGGCGGTGGCGGCCGCGTCGTGCAGCGGCTCGACCGCCACGCTTTCGCTGGGCAACGGCGAGACCTGGGCCTGGGCGTGGGCGCTGCCCGGCCAGGCGCCGGCGGCCAGCGCGCTGAGCAGCATCAGCAGGCACACCAGGTGGAACCGGGCTTGCCACCCGGTGAGAAGGCGCATCTTCATGGGGGAAATCTCCGGAAGGGGGTTACAGCGCGTCGGCACCGATTTCGCCGGTGCGGATGCGGATGACCTGTTCAACGGCGGTGACGAAGATCTTGCCGTCACCGATCTTGCCGGTGCCTGCCGACGACTGGATCGCTTCGATCACCGCGTCGGCACGCTCGTCGGTGACCACCGTTTCGATCTTGATCTTGGGCAGGAAATCCACGACGTACTCGGCGCCGCGATACAGCTCGGTGTGGCCCTTCTGGCGACCGAAACCTTTCACTTCGGTCACGGTGATGCCCGACACGCCTGCATCGGACAGGGCCTCGCGGACCTCGTCGAGCTTGAACGGTCGGATGATGGCGGAGATCAGTTTCATGCGCATGTCCCGATGGTGGATGGGGCCAGCGCGCCAGCGCGCGTTGGCATCAGGCAACCACGGGTCATCAGGATGATGACCGTGGCTGTTGCACCGGACACATACAGGGCCGGGACGGCCGTGCCTCTCTCCTTGCACGACCGACGCGGGAGGGAGGGCGGCCCTGGTCGCGTATCCGGTCTCTCTCTTGCCCCTGGATAAGCGGGCCAAAGGCCCGCGTTCCAATGCAGCGGACTGACAGTCCGCTCTACAACGGCGGGCCTGCACCCGCCTTGCGGCTCCCCAGCCGCGAAAACGGAAGCGATGGCGGCGGGTGGGAGGGGGAACCCACCGCCATCGCGCCCGGTCAGCTGGCGTAGTACAGCTGGTATTCCAGCGGGTGGGTGGCCGCGCGGAACTTGGTTACTTCCTGCATCTTCAGCGCGATGTAGCCGTCGATGAAGTCATCGCTCATCACGCCGCCGGCCTTCAGGAACTCGCGGTCCTTGTCCAGTGCTTCCAGCGCCTGGTCCAGCGAGGAGCAGACCTGCGGGATCAGCTTCTCTTCTTCCGGCGGCAGGTCGTACAGGTCCTTGTCGCTCGGTGCACCCGGGTCGATCTGGTTCTTGATGCCGTCCAGGCCGGCCATCATCAGCGCGGTGAAGGTCAGGTAGCCGGACTGGATCGGATCCGGGAAGCGCATCTCGATGCGGCGCGCCTTCGGGTTGGACACCCACGGAATGCGGCACGAGGCCGAACGGTTGCGGGCCGAGTAGGCCAGCATCACCGGCGCCTCGAAGCCCGGCACCAGGCGCTTGTAGCTGTTGGTGCCCGAGTTGGCGAAGGCATTGATGGCCTTGGCGTGCTTGAAGATGCCGCCGATGTACCACAGCGCCAGCTGGCTCAGGCCACCGTAGCCGTCACCGGAGAACAGGTTGGTGCCGCCCTTGGACAGCGACTGGTGCACGTGCATGCCGCTGCCGTTGTCGCCGACGATCGGCTTGGGCATGAAGGTGACGGTCTTGCCGTTGCGGTGCGCGACGTTCTTGATCACGTACTTCATGCGCAGCAGTTCGTCGGCCTTCTGCACCAGGGTGCTGAACTTGGTGCCGATCTCGCACTGGCCGGCGGTGGCCACTTCGTGGTGCTGCACTTCCACCTCGATGCCGACCTGTTCAAGGGTCTTGCACATCTCAGCGCGCAGGTCGTGCAGGGTATCGGTCGGCGGCACCGGGAAGTAACCGCCCTTCACGCCCGGGCGGTAGCCGCTGTTGGCGCCGTCGTACTTGGCGCCGCTGTTCCAGGCGGCTTCTTCGGAATCGACCTTGAAGAAGGTGTTGCCCATTTCATTGGCGAAACGGACCGAGTCGAAGATGAAGAACTCCGGCTCCGGGCCGAAGAACGCGGTTTCGGCGATGCCGGAGGACTTCAGGTAGGCCTCGGCGCGCTTGGCGATGCCGCGCGGACAACGGCCATAGGCCTGCATGGTGGCCGGGTCGAGGATGTCACAGCTGATCACCAGGGTCGGATCGGCATAGAACGGATCAACATAGGCGCTGGACGGGTCCGGCAGCAGCACCATGTCCGACTCGTTGATGCCCTTCCAGCCGGCGATCGAGCTGCCATCGAACATCTTGCCTTCTTCGAACAGCGACGGCTCGACGATGCTGACCGGGAAGGTGACGTGCTGCTCGACGCCACGCATGTCCACGAAACGCAGATCGACGAATTCGATCTGGTTGTCCTTGATCAGCTTCTCAACGTTTTCCACGGACATCGGTACGACCTCGGATGGGGATGAATGCCTGCTGAGGTACAGCAATGACCGTGCCAACTTTTTGCGACCCGCAAGTCGTTGATTTCACTAAGACCGCCCCGCACCGGTGCAGATCAGCGCGCACCAAACGGGTGCGCGGGGTACCGCACGCACCCGTTTGGTGCAGCGGGGATCGTCTATCCTCTCGACCTTCTTCCTTCCGCCGCGCGTGCACGCACCGTCCATGTCCGACCTGCTCTCCGCCCTGCTGCTGGGCATCCTCGAAGGCTTGACCGAATTCCTGCCGATCTCCAGCACCGGCCACCTGCTCATTGCCCAGCACTGGCTGGGAGCCCGCTCGGACTTCTTCAACATCGTCATCCAGGCCGGCGCCATCGTGGCCGTGGTGCTGGTGTTCCGCCAGCGCCTGCTGCAGCTGGCCACCGGCTTCAACCAGCGCGAGAACCGTGAGTACGTGTTCAAGCTGGGCGCTGCGTTCCTGGTCACCGCGGTGGTCGGCCTGGTGGTGCGCAAGGCCGGCTGGTCACTGCCGGAGACGGTCAGCCCGGTGGCCTGGGCGCTGATCATCGGCGGCGTCTGGATGCTGCTGGTGGAGGCCTACACCGCACGCCTGCCCGACCGCGACCAGGTGACCTGGACGGTGGCCATCGGCGTGGGCCTGGCGCAGGTGGTGGCCGGCGTGTTCCCCGGCACCTCACGTTCGGCCTCGGCGATCTTCCTGGCCATGCTGCTGGGCCTGAGCCGCCGTGCCGCCGCGGCCGAGTTCGTGTTCCTGGTGGGTATTCCCACCATGTTCGCCGCCAGCGCCTACACCTTCCTGGAAATGGCCAGGGCCGGTCAGCTGGGCAGCGAGAACTGGGCCGACGTGGGCGTGGCCTTCCTTGCCGCAGCCGTCACCGGCTTCGTCGTAGTGAAGTGGCTGATGGGCTACATCAAGTCACACACGTTCACCGCCTTCGCCCTCTACCGCATCGCGCTGGGCGCGGCACTGCTGCTGTGGTTGCCATCCGGCAGCTGAACAGCGCCGGGGCGTGGCAACCCCGTTGCCGGCCCCGCTCCGTTTCCCCCACGGTTCCCCAAGGAGAATCACCATGAACCGCAAGCTCACCCTGCTCCTTCCGCTGGCCCTGATGGCCGCCTGCAGCCAGACCCCGGCCCCGGCCGGCACCGGCGGCGACGACGTGGCCCCGGCCGCGGCCAAGGCAGCAGACCAGCAGACGCTGGCGCACCTGGATGCGCAGCGCCTGCAGAGCCAGCACTGGCGGCTGCAGCAGGCCACCGGCGCCGACGGCAAGCGCATCGACGCGCTGTTCGCCCGCGAAGACAAGCCGGTCACCCTGGACTTCGCTGAGGGCCGCCTGTCGGTCAGCAACACCTGCAACCGCATGGGCGGCGGCTACACCTTCGACGCTGGCAAGCTGAGCGTCAGCGCGATGGCGTCGACCATGATGGCCTGCACCGACAAGGCGCTGATGGCGCTGGACGAGGCCGTGTCGAGCCGCCTGCAGGGCGAGCTGAAGGCCGAGCAGGGTGCCGATGGCACGCTGACCCTGACCAACGCCAAGGGCGACGTGCTGGTGTTCAACCCGGAACCGACCGCTGAAACCCGCTATGGCGGCGCCGGCGAGACCGTGTTCCTGGAAGTGGCGGCCAAGACCGAGAAGTGCTCGCACCCGCTGATCCCGGACTACCAGTGCCTGCAGGTGCGCGAAGTGAAGTTCGACGACAAGGGCCTGAAGCAGGGTGAGCCGGGCAAGTTCGAGAACTTCTACGGCACCATCGAGGGCTACACCCACGAAGACGGCGTGCGCAACGTGGTGCGCGTGAAGCGCTACGAGGTGAAGAACCCGCCGGCCGATGCGCCGTCGCAGGCGTACGTGCTGGACATGGTGGTCGAGTCGGCCATCGAGAAGTGATGTAGAGCCGACTGCCAGTCGGCTGACGGGTGGAGGGCGGCCGCAAGGCCGCCCTTCTTCGTTGCGGGTAGAGCCGGCCGCTGGCCGGCTGCCCTGCGCGGATCCGGCAGCACACGGGCGTTGCCGGCCAGCGGCCGGCACGACCCGTCATGCCGCCTCAGCCCAGCGCCGGATTCAACGTGTAGGTGCCGTGCAGCGCCGCTTCGGCCAGCACGTGGCCGTGCATGGCCCTGTAGGCGTCGGCGGCGGTGAAGCGTTCCGGCAGCTGCAGCGACGCCACGTCCAGCGCGAACACGCGGAAGAAGTAGCGGTGCACGCGTTCGTCGTTGAACGGCGGGTAGGGGCCGTCATAGCCCAGATAATCGCCGGCCATGTCCGGATTGCCTGCGAACCAGCCGGTGAAGTCATTCAGGCCCTCGCGGCTGCCGGCCGGGCCGGCCGGTGCGGACTTGCCCTTCACCACGAAGCCGTCGCTGCAGCTGCCTGCGGCAATCTCGCGCACCGAGGCCGGAATATCGGCCATCACCCAGTGCACGAAATCGCAGCGCGGCTGGTCGCGCGGCACGCTCATGTCGGTGCGCCCGACCGTTTCCGGCACCGTCGGCACGTCCGGATCGACGCATACCAGCAGGAACGAACGGGTGCCCTCCGGCACCCCGCTCCACGCCAGGTGCGGATTGCGGTCCGGTGCGAAACCTGCGGCATCGCCGGCGGCGAACTCACGGTCGATCGGCGCACCATTGGCCAGGCTGTGGCTGCTCAGCTGCATTGCATCCTCCTCACTCTTCCGGATAGCCCAGGCGCACCGCGATCGGGGTGAGCTTGGCGAAGGCGGCGCTCATCACGTCGCGGTAGTTGCGCCAGTGGCCCGGCGGGAACCGCGGCGCGCCCAGCTGCGCGGCCGGCGGCATCGGCCGTTCGAACAGGCGGCCCAGCAGATCGGCCATCGCCTGCGGATCGTTGCCGATCTGGTCGATGCGCAACAGCACCTGCGGATACAGGTCGTCCTCGTGCAGGGCGGCAACCTGGGCCAGCGCGCGCGCCAGCCATTCGCTGGCTTCGGCCAGCGAGGTCATCGCCAGCGGCGCGGCCGCACCGTAGGCCACCCAGTCCAGCAGCATGTCGCGCGGGTCGCGCAGCACCACCAGCAGGCGGCCCTGCGGCAGCTGCGGGCGCAGCGCCCACAGCAGCGCGTTGTCCCACCACAGCAGCCAATCGATGATCGCGTCGTCCTGCACGCCGCGCGACGGCAGCTGTTCGCGCCAGCGCTGCACCAGCCGCTCCGGGGTCAGCACGCCGGAAGCGAGGTCCTGCAGCGTGTGGTAGTTCTGGAACGCGTCGTCGGGCGCGCTGGAGGTGTAGCGGTCGCTGCGCAGCACCGGGCTGGCGGCGGCCAGGCCGGTTGCCACGCGTTCCACGCCCGACCCCGGTGCCCCCCACAGGAAGATCGGCGCGGAAGTGGCCTGCGCATCGATCTCGCCCTTGTCCGGCCAGCTCGGCGGCGCCTTGGCCTGCGGCGGCAGCGGCAGGCGCTGCGGTGCCTGGTCGGCCTGCAGCGCCAGCCAGGTCTGCAGCGCGTCTTCGTGCTGCCCGGCGCGATCCTGGATCTCGCCCAGCCAGGTGCGCAGGTCGGCGCGGTGGCCTTCGGGGGCCATCTGGATCAGCGCCTGCACGCGGGCGATGGCGGCGGCCGGATCGCGCTGCAGCAGGCCTTCGACCAGGCGGGTCTCGCCGCTGACGCGGCCCGGCTCGAGGCTGACGATGCGCTCGGCGATCGCTTCGGCCTGGGCGTGTTCGCCCACCATGTCGTGCAGCCGCAGGCGCGCTTCCAGCGCCGGCAGGTGGCCCGGCATCGTGTCCATCCAGCGCTCGACCGTGGCGGCAGCAGTGGGACTGCCGACCTCTTCCACCGCCAGGCGCGCCAGCCACAGGTCGTGCAGCTGCGGGTGCTGCTCCAGGGCGGCATCCAGGCGTGCGCGTGCTTCGTCTTCGCGGCCCAGGCGCTGCCAGGACATCAGCAGCAGCTGCAGCACCTCGCGGTCGCCGGGCGCCGATTCCAGCAACGGCAGCAGGTGTTCCAGCGCCTGCAGCGGCTGGCCGCTGCGCAGCGCCAGTTCGCCAGCCAAGCGGCGCATCGACGGCGTATCCATGCCCTGCTGCTGCAGTGCGACCTGCATGGCTTCGGCGGCGGCTTCCAGGTTGCCCTGGCGCATGGCCAGCTGCACCACCAGGCCATGCAGCGAGGAGATCGCCGGGTTCAGCTCCAGCACGCGGCGGAATGCCTGTTCGGCGAAGGCCAGCATGTTCTTGCCCAGGTAGGCGAAGCCCAGTGCGTAGAGCACGCGGGGGTCGTTGGGCTGGGCCTGGTTGGCGGCCGACAGCAGCCTCAGCGCGCGATCGGGGTCATCGCGGCGCAGCGCGATCATGCCGTCGATGGTCAGCAGTTCCGGGTGGTCCGGTTCGACGCGCGAAGCCAGGGTGGACAGTCGCTGTGCTTCGTCGAAATCATTGCGGCCGATCGCCAGGTGGGCCTGCATCAGGTACGCGGCAAACGCGTTCGGGTCCAGCCCGGTGGTGCGGGTCAGTGCCTCGCCGGCGCCCTCGAACTGGCGCAGGGCCAGCAGCAGGCCGGCGTGCTGCAGGTGCAGCTGGGCATCGTCCGGGGCCAGCTGCAGCGCCTGCTGCAGGGCGTCCATCGCGTCCTCGGCCCTGCCCTGCTGCTGCAGCGCAAGCGCCAGCCAGCGGTGGGCCGCGGCCTGGCCGGGTTCATCGTGGGTCCATGCCTGGGCCAGCTGCACGGCTTGGTCGGCCTCGTTCTGGCGCAACGCTTGGATGATCTGGTCTTGCATGGCGGTCCGGTTCAAGGGCAAACCCGCATTGTAGCGGCCTGCGCGCCCGTGCCGGTTCAGCCTTGCAGCACGCGCCGCAGCCGCTGCGCCACCCAGCGTTCGGAGAAGCCATCCCCCCGCCAGTTTTCCAGGAAGCCGCAGTGGCCTCCCCAGCAGGCGGTTTCCAGGTGCGCCTGGCGCGGCAGCTGCCAGTCGCTGAAGGTCGCGTACGGGATCACCGGATCGTCCTGTGCCATCAGGATGTCGGCCGGCACCTGCAGCGTGGCCAGGCGATCTCCGGCGATCGAGTAACCATCGAAATAGGCCTGCAACGAGCCGAAGCTGGTGTGGCGCTCGACCAGCCACGCGGTCAGCGCGCGGATGTCCAGCTTCAGCACGCGGTCGTCGCAGTCGCTCAGTTCGGGGAACAGATCGCGCTTGCGCCGCAACGAACCGGCCCACTTGCGGCGGAAATACCAGTCGTACATCGCCGGACCGTTCTCGATGTTCTCCATGGTCAAGCCCGGGTCCAGCACCGGGCATACCGACGCCACGCGCAGCAGCGGCACGCCGGCCGCCGGCGCGCGCAGGGCCAGGCGCAGCACGAAGTTGCCGCCCAGCGAGTAACCCGCGGCCACCAGTGGCAGCTGCGGCCAGCGCTGGGCGATGTCGCCCGCGGCATGCACCACTTCGTCGATCAGGTTGGAGTGGAAGATGCCGGGGTTGAGATGATGGGTATTGCCGTGGTCGCGGAAGTTCAGCCGTACCACGTCGAAGCCCTGCTCGAGCATGCGCGCGGCCGCCATGCGCATGTAGCTGGATTCGGCGCTGCCTTCCCAGCCGTGCAGCAGCAGCGCCATGCCCTTGGGCTCGCGGCCTTCGATATGGCTGTGCCAGCCCTGCAGGCGCACGCCATCGCCGCCATCGAGAATCAGCTCTTCGCTGACCGCGCCGGTCGCAGCCAGCAACAGCAGGCCGCGCTGCAGGCGCATGCGGCTGGAGCTGAGCATCGATTGCAGGTGCGGGTTGCGCAGCCAGCGCGGCGGCTGGTAGTCAGCCGCGTGCAACGTCGGCGTGCCGGCGTCCAGGACGGGTGGCGGGATCAGGGCCACCGCACCCTCACCCGGTGCTCATGGCCGCCACGATGCGCGCGCGCGACGTCTCCGCGATGCGCCGACGGCCTTCCAGGTCCTGCGCACCGATGGGTGCCAGGAAATGCACTTCCGCACGCCGCGCCGGCTCGCCTAGCAGGCGCAGGAAATTGGCGAAGAAGCTCTCGCCGGGGCCGAAGGCGACAATGGTCTGCGCATCGCCGTTGGCCCCGTACACCAGCGCCACCGGCTGGACCGGCACGCCGGTTTCCACCGCAGCCTGGAAGATGCGCGCATGGAACGGGCCAACCTCGTGGCCCCCGCGGGTACGCCCTTCCGGGAACACGCCCACCGCCTTGCCTTCGCGCAGGCGATCGGCCATCACCTGCATCACGCCACCGAGCGATTCGGTGTTGCCGCGCTGGTGGAAGATGGTCTGGCCACGCGCGGCCAGCCACCCGACCAGCGGCCAGCTGGCGATCTCGCGCTTGGCGACGAAGCCCATCATGCGCTGGCTGTGCAGGATGCAGATGTCGACCCAGCTGACGTGGTTGGCGACGAACAGCACGGCGCCGGGCAGCGGCGTGCCGATCCGCACCAGGCGGAAGCCGAAGATCCACATCAGCCCCCCCTGCCACCAGTTGACCACTTTGGCCCCCAGGGTCGCCTCGCCCACGCGCAGTTCGCCCCACGGCCGAAGCATGCCGATCAGGATGAGCGGCAGGAACACGATGATGTGGACCAACAGCAGCGGTACGCGGTACAGGTAACGGCACACACGCGCCACGCCGCCGCGGGGGGCCGGAGTGGGGGAAGTCATCCGCGCACGATACCGGAGGGCCGTCATCGCTGCCAGCCGATTTAGGCCATAACTGCCATTGACCGGGGCAATCGGCAGGGAACGCTGGGTTCTGCTGCCGTCACCGGCCTTCCGGGGCTCAGCCGTGGCCGGCCGCGACCACCGCCAGGGTCAGCCGCGAGATGCATACCAGCCGGCCCTGCTCATCCTCGATGCGGATCTCCCACAGCTGGGTGCTACGGCCGACGTGCAGCGCGCGCGCGGTGCCGGTGACGGTGCCCGAGCGCACGGCGCGCACATGGTTGGCGTTGATTTCCAGGCCCACGCAGACCTGCTGCGCCGTATCCACGCACAGGTTGCCGGCGCTGCTGCCCAGGGTTTCGGCCAGCACCACCGACGCGCCGCCGTGCAGGATGCCGTAGGGCTGGCGGGTGCGCTCGTCCACCGGCATGGTGGCCTGCAGCCAGTCGTCACCGGCCGCGCTGAAGACAATGCCCAACGACGCGATCGCGGTGTTGCGGCTGAGCGCATTGAGCTGCTCGAGGGAAACGGCTTCGCGGAACACCTGGGTCATGCGGGCACCTTCAGAGGATGGGAACGAGGCCGGCACCGAATGCGGTCAGCATGCGGACCAGCAGCCACTTCGGGCCGACATTGACCTCGGGGAAGTCGCCCACGGCGACGTAGCAGCGGTGGAAGTCCGGGTCCTGCCGGGGCAGCGGCTGCGGGCAGTCCGGTCCGGGCTTGAACTCGTAGTCGGTGGCATAGCGCCACGGCCAGAAGTCGAGGATCGGCAGCGCTTCGGAGGCCTTGCCGACGCTGTAGTTCAGCCCGGACAGCACCGGCGGCTTGGCCCGCGGGGCCACCGTCCACGAATTCTGCGGGTGGGTGTCGCGCAGGATGCTCTCGGCCAGCTGCTCGGCGAAGGCCGGGTCATCGATGATGACCGCGCCTTCGGTGTTGTAGTTCTCGCTGCGCGGATCGAAGTTGTGGGTGCCGACCACGCCGATGCGGCGATCGACCACCAGCGACTTGGCATGCAGGCCCATGCGCGCGCCCTTGCGGGTGACCGGCAGCGGCTTGTTGACCGCCTTGCTGCCCAGGAACGAGGGCCGCGTCTCGGTGCGCAGCAGGCGGGTCTCGACCTCGCTGCCGGCCGCGCGGCGACGTTCGCGTGCGTTCTGGTATGCGCTGCCGGTGCGCGGATGGTTCACCGGCGCCTGCCTGGCAGGCGCCGCGGGCGCGTCGCGGCGGTCGCCGGCATTGCTGCCGGCGGCGCTGCCGCCGATCAGCGGGTTGCGTCCACCGTCGTCGTCGCCCCCGGGTGCGGCGATCGGATCAGGCAGCAGGTTGCGGTAGTCGACCGGGGCATCCAGCGGGAACGGCTTGTATTCGAAGATGTTGAAGCCCAGTTCGCGCATGTTGCGCCGCTTGTACTTGTACGACAGCGCATACACGATCGGGTTGTCGGTGGCCGCCAGGCTGTTGCTGGACACCACCACCCGCGGCGGCTGCGGTCGCTTGCGCAGCTCGCGGAACAGCGCCTGCGCCGGCTTGGACAGCACCAGGTACGGGGTCTGCAGGATCACTTCCTTCTGCGCGCCGGCGATCAGCGCATCCAGCTGCGGCTCGGTCACGTGCTGGCCGGCCAGTGGCGCATCGGCCTTCTGGCGCCGGTGCTTGCGTGGCAGGTCGGCGACATAGCGCACCGACGCCACCGGCAGGGCGGTATCGACGAACGCGCGGGTGACGAAGTCCATGTCGTTGGCCTCGGCACTGACCCGCTGCACCCGCTCGGGGCGGCGGAAGCTGGCCGGTGGCAGGGCCGGCACGCCTTCGCGCAGCAGGGTCCGGCCGACATCGTTCAGGCGCTCGGCCGGCACGCTGCGCTGGGCACGCCAGAAGGCATCGAAGTTGGCTGCCATCGCACGCGCTTCGGGGCCGGCAATCAGCACATCGCGGTCGCGGAAGTTGTACTCGCGGTCCCAGTCGTAATAGTCATCCTGGTAGTTGCGGCCTCCGACCACGCCGATCGCATCGTCGATCACCAGCAGCTTGTTGTGCATGCGCTGGTTGAAGCGGCGGAAGCAGCACAGCACGCTGCCGGCATAGTCGAAGTAGTTCAGCCGGGCCTTGCCGAAGGTCGGGTTGTAGACCCGCAGCTGGAAGTTCTGGTGGGCGCCGGACAGCGCGCCGAGGATCTGCAGGTCGGAGATCGCCGAGAGCTGGTCGATCAGCACCCGCACCTTCACCCCGCGCCGCGATGCGGCCAGCAGCTCGTCGATGACCAGCCGGGCGCTGTCGTCCTTGTCGAAGATGTAGGTCTGCAGGTCGATGCTGCGGGTGGCGCTGCGCAGCAGGTTCAGGCGCGCAACCAGGGCACCCTCGCCCTCGTCGAGCAGGGTGGCGTAGTGGCGCGGCTGCTGCGGGGTGGATTCGGTGAACGCCCGGCCGGCCAACGCGCGCAGCGGCGAGTCCTGCGCGCAGCGGTCGGCGCGCTGGCAGTCCACCTGGCTGGAGCGCGCCTGCACGGCGATCGCCTCGGCGCGATCGCGTTCGGCATGCGAGAGCGATGCACAACCGCTGCCCAGCAACACGGTTGCCAGCGCCAGTACACGCAGCAGGAGGTTCACGGTTTCGGCGCCTCGCTCAGGCGCGCACGCAATACGAAGGTCACTCGGTCACTCAAGGCAAGCTGCCAGCTGTCCATTCCATACCGGCCTCGCTGCACGGTACCGCGGCTGACGACATCGCAATCATAGCCGGGTCGGGCGCACTCCGCCTTCTCGACCCGCAGCGACTCGGGATGGCTGATGCCGCGCAGGGTCAGCCGGCCCTGGATGTCGCCGCCCTGCTCCACGGTCTCCGGCCAGTAGGGCAGCGAGTCGAACTCGACCACCGGATGGCGCCCGGCATCGAAGAACTCCTCGCCGCGCATCCAGCCGGTATAGCGCGCCTTGCCGGGGATCTCCACCGAGCGGGTGAACATCTTCAGGTGCACCTGGTGGCGGCCGTCGGACAGGATCTCGATGCGTCCCTCGAAGTGCGGGAACACGCCTTCGATGCGCTGGCCGAAGCGGGTCCGCACTTCGAAACCGATCCGCGAGCGCTGGGTATCCAGGCGCAATGGCCGGGGTGCTTCGGCCGACACCGCCGGCAACGGGGTCGGCGGGGGCGCCGCGGCCCAGGCCGGGCCGAGCGCCAGCAACGCGGGCAGCAGGAAGCGGCCGCGCCGCACCCGGCTCATCGGATCACGGCCACCAGAACGCGTTCAGGCTGGCCACGCCCGGTTCGATCGTGGCCTCGCGCGGGAAGCCCAGCACGGCGATGCCGGCCGGCGGCATGCCACGGTAGTCGCTGCTGGTGCCCTCGGTCATCAGCGCCACCAGGCGCTCCAGGCCCGGGTTGTGGCCGACGATCAGCACCCGATCGAGGTCGCGGCGCTCATCCACCAGTGCCGCCAGGGTGCCCGGGGTGGCCTCGTAGATGCGGTCTTCCAGGCGCTTTTCCACATACCCGATGGCGGCCAGCACCGCCTCCAGGGTCTCGCGCGTGCGCCGCGCCGGCGAGCACAGCACGCAGTCAGGCAACAGGTTGTTGTCCTTCAGCCACTTGCCGGCGGCCTCGGCTTCGGCCAGACCGACCGGCGACAACGGCCGGTCGAGGTCGGCCTGGCCGGGGGTGGCCGGTTCGGCATGGGCATGGCGCAGCAGGATCAATTCACGCATCGCGGGTTTCCATGAAAAAGAGGATGGAGACGTGCAGCCTTACAGCTTCAGCCAGGACAGCAGCGGCTCCCAGTCGGCCTGGTGCTCGCGCACCTGGGCCGAGCGGTAGTCGAACAGGCTGCGGCCCAGGCCGGTCATGACCACGTAGCTCTGGCTGTCACGCAGCTGCGCGACCACCGGGTACGGCCACTCGGCCAGCATCTGCAGCGCCTGCTGCGAGGTCTGGGTCCAGGGTTTGGTACGGTTGAGCACCAGCCCCACCGGCAGCTTGCGGCTGTGCACGCGCGGGTTCTGGGCCAGGCTGTTGAGGAAGCCGACGATGGCTTCGATATCCAGCGCCGAGGGCAGCACCGGCACCACCACGGCATCGGCCGCGTCCAGGAAATGGGGGATATCGTCGGCGAGCGCACCGGCCGGCGCATCGATGATGACGGTATCGGTACCGTCGGGCAGCTTCTGCGCCCACTGCTTCTTCCGATACACGTCGATGGGAAGCACCGCGCTCTCCAGCCCGGCACGCCGTTGCGCCCAGCGGGTGCTGGAGCCCTGCGGGTCGGCATCGGCGATCACCGTGGCCTTGCCCTGCAATGCCGCGTACGCGGCCAGGTGGGTGGCGACGGTGGTCTTGCCCACCCCGCCCTTGGAACCGGCCACCAGGATCGTCTTCATGCCAGCCTCGCTTCCGGGTACGTGCCCCGAGCGTACACCGGCGGTGGTGACGGGAGGTAGCACCGTGCTGAACCGGTGGCCATCGCCTTTGCTATCGTGGCGCCCCCGAAGGATCGAACCGCCATGAGCGAACTGCAGGACCTGAGCGCACTGATCCGCGCCAACACCCCCCTGATCGTGATCGAGACCCAGGACGAGGGTCGCATCGTCGAGCTGTTCCGGCAGACGCTGATGCACGTGTGGCGGGCCCTGCACCGCTGGTCCATCACCGAGGGCCTGCGCCGCATCGACCTGGACCGCGAAGACGCGGCGGTCGGCCCCCCCGATGCCAGCGCTGCGTTGCAGATGATCCGCCAGGCCGACCAGCGTGGCGTCTACCTGCTGCTCGATTTCCACCCCTACCTGGGCTATGCCAGCCACCAGCGCGCCCTGCGCGACCTGATCCAGCGCCGCCACAGCGAACCGCATGTGCTGGTGCTTATCGGCGCCAAGGTCGAACTGCCGGCCGAGCTGGAAGCGCTGGCGGTGCGCTTCAACCCGCGACTGCCCGATGCCAACGCGCTGCTGAAGATGCTGCGCGAAGAGGCCGATGCCTACGCCCGCGAGCACGGCGGCCGCCGCGTCGAGGTCGACAGCGAGGCAGTGAAGAAGATCCTGAAGAACCTGCAGGGCCTGAGCCTGGTCGATGCCCGCCGCATCGCACGCCAGTTGATCTACGCCGACGGTGCGCTGCGCGATGACGACCTGCCGCAGCTGGCGCGGCTGAAGTTCGAGCTGCTCAACCGCAGCGGCCACCTGTTCTTCGAGCATGACAGCGCGCGCTTCGGTGACGTGGCCGGCGCCAACCGGCTCAAGCGCTGGATCAACCAGCGCCGGGTGGCCTTCATCGCCGGTTCGGCACCGGCCGGCCTGGACCCGCCGCGCGGCATGCTGCTGCTGGGCGTGCAGGGCTGCGGCAAATCGATGCTGGCCAAGGCCACAGCCGCCGGCTTCGGCGTCCCGCTGCTGCGCCTGGACGTGGGCGCGCTCTATAACAAGTACCACGGCGAGACCGAGGCCAACCTGCGCCAGGCCTTGGCCTCGGCCGAGCAGCTGGCGCCCTGCGTGTTGTGGATGGACGAGATCGAGAAGGGCCTGGCCAGCGGTGGCGAGGACGGCGGCGTGTCGCGCCGCGTGCTCGGTTACCTGCTGACCTGGATGGCCGAGCGCAAGGCGCCGGTGTTCATCGTCGCCACTGCCAACCAGGTGCACGAGCTGCCGGCCGAGCTGCTGCGCAAGGGCCGTTTCGACGAGATCTTCTTCGTCGACCTGCCCACGCCTGAGGTGCGTGTGGAGCTGCTGCGGCTGCACCTGGGCCGGCGCCAGCTCAATGGCGACGACTTCGCGCTGCCGGCGCTGGCAGCGGCGGCGAATGGCTTCTCCGGCGCGGAGATCGAGCAGGCGATCGTGGCCGGGCTGTATGCAGCGCATGCGGAAGGCCGGCCGCTGGACACCGAGCTGCTGATGAACGAGATCCGCGCGACCCGACCGCTGTCGGTGCTGATGGCCGAGCAGGTCGAGGCGTTGCGGGCATGGGCGTCGGGGCGGACGGTTTCCGCGGACGATTGAAGTGGACGCGCAAAAGCAAAAGCGCTTGGCTGGCCGCTCTTGAGCGCATGGGGTCAGATCCGTTTTCCTCTGGAAAACGGATCTGACCCCAGTTCGATTTCTATCCCTGGCAGATCGCATCCACGCATGGCGTGGATCTACCGTGCCGACCAAGGTCGACACCTACCAACAGCCGCCGGAACCTGTCGGAGGCGGGGTACTGTGGGTTTGCGGGGTGTGAGCCGCATGGATGCGGCGACCGAGCCCCCATGGATGGGTTTACGGCGGCCCCGCAAACCCACAGTGCCCCGCCCATCCCTCAGGAAACCCGCTTTGGCTTTGGCTTTGGCTCCAGCCCTTGCCTCTGCGGGTGCCGGGTGCAACCCGGCCGCCCCCTACCCTCAGGGCCAGGCCGGCGGGGCAGCCGCCCACGCCTGCTGCACTTCCGCCAGCGAGGCGCGCTCGTCGTCACGCCACAACGGCAGCAACTGCGCATAGCGGCTGCTGTCGCTCCATTGCGCCGGCTCGGTGCGCACCGCCGCGGCATACCACTGCACCGCCTCCTGCTTCTGCCCGGCCCGCCACAACGCCAGCGCATAGGTAGGCGGCAACCAGGCCGGCTTGCTCAGTGAACCACCGGCGGCGGCCTGCCATTGCTCCAGGGCGGCCTCGGCCTTGCCCTGGCGCAGCAGGTCCCAGCCGTAATTCCAGCGCACGCCGCGGCCCAGGCTGCCCTGCACCGGCGCATCCTTCAGTGCCTCGCGATACAGCTGTTCCCCCAGTTCGGTGCGGCCCTGGGCGATGGCCACCGACGCCAGCTGGACGGTGGCTTCGACCGTACGCCGGCCGCGTTCGCGCTGTTTCAGCAGCTGCGCCACCAGCGCATCACCTTCGGCCTGGACCACGACCATCGGCGCGGCGGCCGCATCGCTGTCGAAGTAGAACTCCTGTGGTGCCGGCACGACCGGCGCGGCCCACACCGGGGCCGTTCCCGAGACCAGCAGCATGCTGCCCAGGATCTTTCCTGCAACTGACATCCCATCTCCCCAGACCGCAACTGCAGCCTCCCTCTCTCTCCCCGATCCTAACCGCAGCATGGCTGCGGGCGCGAGTGCCGGGGCGGCCGGAGCCTCGCTGCTACAATTCGCGCCTTTCCCGCCGCGTGCCCGCACGCGGCCGGTGCCAGCCGATCCTACCGGGCCAGCCATGACCAGTACCGCGCAACTCACTTCGCCCTCTTCCGCCGACCTGATCGACCGTGACTACACGCTCGACCACAAGTACACCCGCAACGAGGGGCGGATCTACCTGAGTGGCGTACAGGCGCTGGTACGGCTGCCCTTGATGCAGCGCCTGCGCGATGCCGCCGAAGGCATCGACAGTGCCGGCTTCGTCAGCGGCTACCGCGGCAGCCCGCTGGGCGGCTTCGATCTGGAGCTGTGGCGGGCGCGCAAGCACCTGGAAGCCGCCCGGGTGAAGTTCACCCCGGGCCTGAACGAGGACCTGGGCGCCACCATGGTGTGGGGCACCCAGCAGACCAACCTGTTCCCCGGCGCCAACGTGCAGGGCGTGTTTGGCATGTGGTACGGCAAGGGTCCGGGCGTGGACCGCTGCGGCGACGTGTTCAAGCACGCCAATGCCGCCGGCACCTCGCGCTACGGCGGCGTGCTGGCGCTGGCCGCCGATGACCATGCCTGCCGTAGTTCGACCCTGCCACATGGCAGCGAGGACGAGTTCGTCAGCGCGATGATGCCGGTGCTGAACCCGGCCGGCGTGCAGGACATCCTGGACATGGGCCTGCTGGGCTGGGCGATGAGCCGCTACACCGGGCGCTGGGTCGGCTTCAAGACCATCGCCGAGACGGTCGAATCGTCGGCCTCGGTCGAGGTCGACCCGATGGCGCGCCGCATCGTGCTGCCGGAAGACTTCGAAATGCCCTCGGGCGGCCTCAACATCCGCTGGCCGGACCCGCCGCTGGACCAGGAAATGCGCCTGCACCGCTATGCGGTGAAGGCGGCACAGGCGTTCGCCCGCGCCAACGGCATCGACAGGGTGGTGATGGATGCGCCGCGCGCGCGGCTGGGCATCGTCACCACCGGCAAGAGCTACCTGGACGTGCTGCAGGCGCTGGAATACCTGGGCCTGGACGAAGCCGCGTGCGCCGACATCGGCATCCGCGTGTACAAGGTCGGCATGACCTGGCCGCTGGAGCCGCAGGGCATCGCGCGCTTCGCGCAGGGCCTGGAAGACATCATCGTGGTGGAGGAGAAGCGTGCCTTCATCGAGCGCCAGATGAAGGAACAGTTCTTCAACTGGCCGGCCAGCTGGGGCCAGCGCCCGTCCATCGTCGGCAAGTACGACGAGAGCGGCGAATGGATCCTGCCGTCCACCGGTGAACTGACCCCGGCCACCATCGCCGGCGTGATCGGCCGCCGCATCCAGAAGTTCTTCAACAACGCGTCGATCGAGCAGCGCCTGCAGTGGATGCAGGAGAAGGAAGCCGAGCTGGCGTTGCCGCGCGCCAGCTTCCCGCGCGTGCCGCATTACTGCTCGGGCTGCCCGCACAACACGTCCACCAACGTGCCGGAAGGCTCGCGTGCGCTGGCCGGCATCGGTTGCCATTACATGGTGACCTGGATGGACCGCAGCACCGATACCTTCACCCACATGGGCGGCGAAGGCGTGACCTGGGCCGGGCAGGCGCCGTTCACCGATACCCCGCACGTGTTCCAGAACCTCGGCGACGGCACCTACTTCCACAGTGGTTCGCTGGCGATCCGGCAGGCGGTCGCCGCCGGCGTCAACATCACTTACAAGATCCTCTACAACGATGCCGTGGCGATGACCGGCGGCCAGCCGGTGGACGGCCCGCTGAGCGTGCCGGACATCGCCAGGCAGATGCGCGCCGAAGGCATCCACACCATCGTGGTGCTGTCGGACAACATCGGCAAGTGGACCGCCCAGCGCGAGCACTTCCCCAGCGATGTCGAGTTCCACGACCGCAGCGAACTGGATGAGGTGCAGAAGCGCCTGCGCGAGGTGAAGGGTGTTTCGATCCTGATCTACGAACAGACCTGTGCCACCGAGAAGCGCCGTCGCCGCAAGCGCGGCAAGCTGGAAGATCCGCAGAAACGGGTGATGATCAACTCGCTGGTCTGCGAAGGTTGCGGCGACTGCGGCAAGAAGAGCTTCTGCGTGTCGGTGCTGCCGAAGGAAACCGAGTTCGGGCGCAAGCGCGAGATCGACCAGTCCAACTGCAACAAGGACTATTCCTGCGTGAACGGGTTCTGCCCGAGCTTCGTCACCGTGCACGGCGGCCAGCCGCGCAAGGGCAGCAAGCGCGATGCCTCCACCCTGCTGGACAATCTGCCGGCACCAACCATCCGCGGCACGCTGGAACAGCCCTGGAACATCCTGATCACCGGCGTCGGCGGTACCGGCGTGGTGACCATCGGTGCGCTGCTGGGCATGGCCGGCCACCTGGAAGGCAAGGGCGCGACCGTGCTCGACCAGACCGGCCTGGCGCAGAAGGGCGGTGCGGTGACCACGCACATCCGCATTGCACGCCGCCCGGACGACATCCACGCCGTGCGCATCGCCGCCGGTGAGGCCGACCTGGTGCTGGGCTGCGACATGGTGGTGGTGAACGACTACTGGGCATTGTCGAAGGTGCGTGCCGGCCGTTCGCAGGTCGTGCTGAACACCTACGAAGCCATGCCCGGTACCTTCACCACGCGCCCGGACATGCAGTTCCCGGCCGCCGACATCATCGCCGGCGTGCGCGTGGCCTTGGGCGGCCAGGAGCCGCTGCTGCTGGATGCCACCCAGCTGGCCACCGCCCTGCTGGGCGATGCCATCGCCGCCAACCTGTTCATCCTCGGCTACGCGTGGCAGCAGGGCCTGGTGCCGCTGTCGTTCGAATCGCTGATGCGCGCCATCGAACTCAACGGTGCCGCCGTGACGATGAACCAGCAGGCCTTTGCCTGGGGCCGCCTGGCCGTGGTCGACCCGCAGGCGGTGCAGCAGGCCGCCGGCCTGGTGCGCAACCGCCACACCGACACCGAATCCACCCCGGGCCCGCTGCATCCGCTGCCGCCGGGCGAGTGGGAAGGCAATGAATGGGGTGCGACCGCGGCACCGCGCAACACCGGTGACGAACGCGAACTGCGCGGCCTGCCTGCGCACGGCGGGGACGTGGCGTTCCTGCCGCTGGATGACGCCCGCCTGTCGCGCTCGCTGGATGAAATGATCGAGCGCCGCGCGGCGTTCCTGGTCGAGTACCAGGATGCGGCCTACGCCAACCGCTACCGCAGCCTGGTCGAGCGCGTGCGCCGCGCCGAAGCCGATCGCATCGGCGGCTCCACCGCGCTGACCGAGACCGTGGCCCGCTATCTGTTCAAGCTGATGGCATACAAGGACGAGTACGAGGTGGCCCGCCTGTACACCAGCGGCGACTTCCAGCGCCGCCTGCAGCAGCAGTTCGAGGGTGACTACCAGCTGCGCTTCCACCTGGCACCGCCGCTGTTTGCGAAGAAGGACGAGCAGGGCCGGTTGCTGAAGAAGGAATACGGGCCGTGGATGTTCAAGGCCTTCGGCCTGCTGGCCAGGTTGAAGTTCCTGCGTGGCGGTCGCTTCGATGTGTTCGGCCGCACGGCCGAGCGCCGCATGGAACGCACGCTGATCACCGACTACGAGGCCACCGTGCAGGTGCTGCTGGATGGCCTGGACGATGATCGCCTGGCACTGGCGGTGGAGATCGCCAGCATTCCCGAGCACATCCGCGGCTTCGGCCACGTCAAGGAAGCGCATTTCGAACAGGCCAAGGCGCGCGAAGCGGTTCTGCTGGCACAGTGGCGCAACCCGAAGGCGCTGCACATCGTGCAGGTGGCGTAAGGCCGCGGAACAGGTAATGCCGGCCGCTGGCGGGCATTCATCCTGGCAATCGGTGCCGGCCAGCGGCCGGCACTACCGGCGGTTCAGCCCAGCCGCCACAGCAGCAACCGGTTGTTGGCCGGCATCGCGACATCCCCCAGCCGGGTGAATCCGTTGTCGGCCGCCAGCGCCTGCACCGCCTCGCTGTCGCGGATGCCGCTGCGCGGATCCCGCGCCTTCAGCCAGGCGTCGAACTGCGCGTTGCTGTCGCTGGTGTAGCGACCGCCGTAGTTGAACGGGCCATACACCGCCAGCAGCGCGCCGTGGCGCAGTACCGCAGGCAGTGCGGCGAACAGTGCCTGCACGTGCGCCCAGCTCATGATGTGCAGGGTGTTGGCGCTGAACGCGGCATCGAACGTACTCCCCGGCGGCAGGCTCAGGCCGGCCGCTGGCGGCAGTTCCACCTGCAGTGCGATCGGCGGCAGCAGGTTCAGCAGCGCGGCCTCGGCGCGCCAGGCCTCGATGCCGGGCAGATGGTCCGGATGGTCGGTGGGCTGCCAGCGCAGCCACGGCCAGCGCTCGGCGAAGAACGCCGCGTGCTGGCCGGTGCCACTGCCGATTTCCAGCAGCCGATGACGGTCGCCCATCCACGGGTCGAGCGCGGCGGCGATGGGTTCGCGGTTGCGCCCGCAGGCTGCTGAATACGGCTTGCTCGACATCAGGACGGTGTCCAGGCGGGGTCGGCCCCATTGTGCACGAGGGGGGTGTTCCGAGCAGGGCTGCGCCCTGCACCTGCTCAGAGCCAGAGCAACAGCAACAGCGGGCTTCCTGTGGGATGGCGGGGCGGATCCGGTTGCGGGGGACGCCGTGAATCCGTCCATGGAGGCTCGGTCGCGCCATCCATGGCGCTCACGCCCCCGCAACCGGACCCACCCCGCCTTCGACAGTTTTCTGCGATCTGTCGGGACGACCGTGGGTCAGATCCGTTTTCCGAAGGAAAACGGATCTGACCCCGGTTCCATTTCGATATCTGACAGATGTGTGGACCAAGGTCGACACCTACCAACAGCCGAGGAAATCTGTCAGAGGCGGGGCGGTGTGGGTGGGCCGGACCGTTGGCGCCATGGATGGCGCCATCGAGCCCCCAGGGGTGAGGGCGCTTTGCTTGCGAAGCACTGCTTCGCAAGCGCCCGAACGCACAGCCGCCAGCGGCTGGGCCGGTCTGGGGGTTTACGGCGTGTCCTGCCCACCCACACCGCCCCGCCATCCCTCAGCAAGTCCGCTGTTGCTGTTGCTGTTGCTCCGGCTCTGGGCAGGTGCAGGGCGCAGCCCTGCCGAAACCCTCCCCAACCATGACTGCAGTCACTTGCCCGGTGGCGCCGCGCTGGCGAAAGTCGAGGAGTTGACGTGATCGGTCCGGCCCGTTGCCAACCGCACGCAAGCGAGAGAGAGAAACGCTGTGCAACGACGTGAGTTCCTGGCTTTTTCCGGTCTGGGCCTGGCGGGCCTGCTGCTGCCGCATTCCCGTGCCATCGCCGCCGAGCAACTGCTCGCCCCGGTCGACCCCCTCCGGCGCCGACGCCTGGCGGACGTTGCGCTGGCGACCGCACACACGGCCAAGGCCAGCTACTGCGACGTGCGCATCGGCCGCTACCTCAACCAGTCGGTCATCACCCGCGAGCACCAGGTCGGCAATGTGACCAACCGCGAATCGTCCGGCGTGGGCGTGCGGGTGATCGTCAACGGGGCCTGGGGCTTCGCCGCCACCCACCAGCAGACCGAGGCCGCGGTTCGCGCGGCGGTGGAGCAGGCCGCCGCGATCGCCCGCGCCAACGCCAGCATCCAGACCCGGCCGGTGCAGCTGGCGCCGACGCCGCCGGTCGGGGAGGTGCGCTGGCAGACCCCGATCCGCAGGAACGCGATGGCGGTGCCGATCCAGGACAAGGTCGAGCTGCTGCTGGCACTCAATGCGGCCGCGCTGGATGCGGGCGCCGACTACATCAATTCCACCCTGTTCCTGGTCAACGAACAGAAATACTTCGCCTCCAGCGACGGCTCGTTCATCGACCAGGACATCCACCGCATCTGGTTGCCGTTCACCGCCACCGCCATCGACAAGGCCAGCGGCAAGTTCCGCACCCGCGCCGGGCTGTCCTCGCCGATGGGCATGGGCTATGAGTTCCTCGATGGCGATGCGCGCGGCAAGGTGCAGCTGCCCGGTGGCATCACCGCCTACCGCGATTCCTACGACCCGGTCGAGGACGCCATTGCAGCCGCGCGCCACGCGCGCGAGAAACTGAAGGCGCCGTCGGTGAAGCCCGGCAAGTACGACCTGGTGCTGGACCCGTCCAACCTGTTCCTGACCATCCACGAGAACGTCGGCCACCCACTGGAGCTGGACCGCGTGCTCGGCTACGAAGCCAACTACGCCGGCACCAGCTTCGCCACGCTGGACAAGCGCGACGCCGGCTTCCGCTGGGGCAGCGACATCGTCACCTTCTTCGCCGACAAGACCCAGCCGGGCAGCCTCGGTGCGGTCGGCTACGACGACGAGGGCGTAAAGACCCAGCGCTGGGACCTGGTGCGCGACGGCATCCTGGTCGATTACCAGGCCACCCGCGATGAAGCCCACATCCTCGGCCGCGATGCCTCGCACGGCTGCAGCTATGCCGATTCCTGGTCCAGCGTGCAGTTCCAGCGCATGGCCAATGTCTCGCTGGCGCCGGGCAAACAGCCGCTCAGCGTCGAGGACATGATCAAGGACGTGGAGAACGGCATCTACATCCATGGCCGCGGGTCGTATTCGATCGACCAGCAGCGCTACAACGCGCAGTTCGGCGGCCAGCTGTACTACCAGATCAAGGACGGGAAGATCGCCGGCATGGTCGAGGACGCGGCCTACCAGATCCGCACGCCGGAATTCTGGAATGCCTGCACCGCCATCTGCGACGAGCGGGATTTCCGCCTGGGCGGTTCGTTCTTCGATGGCAAGGGCCAGCCCGGCCAGGTCTCGGCGGTCTCGCACGGTTCGTCCACCACCCGCTTCAACGGCATCAACATCATCAACACCGCGCGCAGTCTCGGCGCTTGAGCCACCCATCCTTCGACATGGAGAGCAGCCTTGCAAAGACGTGACTTCCTGGCCCTGACCGGGCTTACCGCGGGCGGGCTGATCGTGCCCTCCTTCTTCGGCAAGGTGATCGCCGCCGAGCAGCTTCAATCCAGCCTCGACCCGGCGCTGAAGAAGCGCTTGGCCGACGCTGCGCTGCAGGCGGCGCGCAGCGCCGGTGCCACCTACTGCGACGTGCGCATCGGCCGCTACCTGCGGCAGTTCGTGATCACCCGCGAGGACAAGGTGCAGAACGTGGTGAACACCGAGTCCACCGGCGTGGGCATCCGCGTGATCGTCAACGGTGCCTGGGGTTTTGCCGCCACCAACGCGCTGGGTACCGCCGATGTGGCCCGGGCCGCGCAGCAGGCCGCGGCGATCGCCAAGGCCAATGCCGGCGTGCAGACCGCGCCGGTGCAGCTGGCCAAGGCGCCGGGCGTGGGTGAAGTCAGCTGGCGCACGCCGATCCGCAAGAATGCGATGGAGGTGCCGATCAAGGACAAAGTCGGGCTGCTGCTGGACGTCAACGCCGCCGCAATGGGCGCGGGCGCCAGCTTCGTCAATTCGATGCTGTTCCTGGTCAACGAGCAGAAGTACTTCGCTTCCACCGATGGTTCCTACATCGACCAGGACGTGCACCGCATCTGGGCGCCGATGACGGTCACCGCCATCGACAAGGCCAGCGGCAAGTTCCGCACCCGTTCGGGCCTGTCCTCGCCGATGGGCCTGGGCTACGAATACCTGGACGGCGCCGCCGCCGGCAAGGTGGTCAGCCCCAATGGCGTGGTCAACTACAGTTCTTCCTACGACATGAAGGAAGATGCCATCGCCGCCGCCCGGCAGGCGCAGGAAAAGCTGAAGGCACCGTCGGTGAAGCCGGGCAAGTACGACCTGGTGCTCGACCCGTCGCACACCTGGCTGACCATCCACGAATCGATCGGCCACCCGCTGGAACTGGACCGCGTGCTCGGCTACGAAGCCAACTACGCCGGTACCAGCTTCGCCACGCTGGACAAGCGCGAACAGCATTTCCAGTACGGCAGCGAGCTGGTCAACATCTTCGCCGACAAGACCCAGCCGGGCAGCCTCGGCGCGGTGGCGTACGACGATGAAGGCGTGAAGTGCAAGCGCTGGGACCTGATCAGCAACGGCAAGCTGGTGGACTACCAGACCATCCGCGACCAGGCCCACATCCTCGGCAAGACCGAGTCCGACGGCTGCTGCTATGCCGACTCGTGGTCCAGCGTGCAGTTCCAGCGCATGGCCAACGTGTCGATGGCACCGGGCAAGAAGCCGCTGAGCGTGCCGGACCTGATCAAGGACGTGGAGAACGGCATCTACATCATCGGTGATGGCTCGTTCTCGATCGACCAGCAGCGCTACAACGCGCAGTTCGGTGGCCAGCTGTTCTACGAGATCAAGAACGGCCAGATCACCCGCATGCTGGAAGACGTGGCCTACCAGATCCGCACGCCGGAGTTCTGGAACGCCTGCACCGCCGTGGCCGACGAGCGCGACTACCGCCTGGGCGGTTCGTTCTTCGACGGCAAGGGCCAGCCGGGCCAGGTCTCGGCGGTCTCGCACGGTTCGTCCACCGCGCGCTTCAACGGCATCAACGTCATCAACACCGCACGCAGCCTCGGCTGACCGGTCAGGAGCCCTTACACCATGAGTATCTTCACCGAAGCCCAGGCCAAGGCCATCCTCGACAAGGTCATCGCCCTGTCCAAGGCCGACGAATGCACCGCCGTGCTGGCCGGCGCGATCGACGGCAACATCCGTTTCGCATTGAACAACGTTTCCACCAGCGGCATCGTCGACAACACCGAACTGGCGGTCACCGTTGCGTTCGGCAAGCGCGTCGGCACGGCCTCGATCAACGAGTTCGACGATGCCGCGCTGGAACGCGTGGTGCGCCGTGCCGAAGACCTGGCCCGCCTGGCCCCGGAGAACCCGGAGTTCATGCCGGCCATTGGCAAGCAGAGCTACCGCGCCAGCCCCACCTTCAGCGAATCCACTGCCGCGATCGATCCGGCCTTCCGTGCCAAGGTTGCCGCAGATTCAATCGCGCCGTGCCGTGGCCATGGCCTGATCGCCGCCGGCTTCCTCGAAGACGGCCAGGGCTTCCAGGCCACCGCCAACAGCAACGGCAACTTCGCCTACCAGCGCACCACGAACTTCAATTACACCTGCACCGTGCGCACCGAGGATGGCCGTGGTTCGGGCTGGGTGGGCCGCAACCTGAAGGACGCCGCCGACTTCAAGGCCGACCAGGACATCCGCATCGCCATGCGCAAGGCCACCGAATCGGCCGAAGCCAAGGCGCTGGAACCGGGCAAGTACACGGTGATCCTGGAGCCGGCCGCAGCGGCGGGCCTGATCAGCTTCATGATGAACTTCTTCAGTGCACGCTCGGCCGATGAAGGCCGCAGCTTCCTGTCGAAGAAGGGCGGTGGCAACAAGCTGGGCGAGCAGGTCTACGACCCGCGCGTGACCATGATCGCCGACCCGTGGCATCCGGAGGCGCCGGTGCTGCCGTGGGACAACGAGGGCCTGCCGCGCGAGCGCATGGCGATCATCGAGAACGGCAGGATCGCCAACCTGGACTACTCGCGCTTCTGGGCGCAGAAGCAGGGCAAGACCGCCAAGGCCTCGCCGGGCAACCTGCTGATGAGCGGCGGCGACAAGAGCACCGCCGAACTGGTGCGTGGCACCCAGAAGGGCATCCTGGTCACCCGTACCTGGTACATCCGCATGGTCGATCCGCAGACCGTGCTGCTGACCGGCCTGACCCGCGACGGCACCTTCTACATCGAGAACGGCCAGATCAAGTACCCGGTGAAGAACTTCCGCTTCAACGAGTCGCCGGTGATCATGCTCAACAACATCGAGGAGCTGGGCAAGCCGGTGCGCGTGGCCGGTGATGAATCCAGCTTCGTGATGATGATCCCGCCGATGAAGCTGCGCGATTTCACCTTCACCTCGCTGTCCGACGCGGTCTGATGGATCGCCGGGCCTGCCTGCGCTGGTTGGCCGCTGCCGCTTCGGCGGCGGCGTTGCCGGCCTGGGCGCAGGCAGGCCCGCGCAGTTCGCGCTACGACTTCTGGTTCACCCGCCTGCAGTACGACTCCGGTGACTGGGACGTCGACGCGCGCATGCCGTCCAACCTGATCACCTCGCTGATCGACTACACCTCGCTGCGCGTGGACCCGCAGGAACACGTGGTGGCGCTGGCCGACCCGCGCATGCTGGAGGCGCCGTTCTGCTACCTGGCCGGGCACACGCTGGTGGAGTTCAACGCCGCCGAACGGCAGAACTTCGTACGCTACGTGCGCAATGGCGGCTTCGTCTTCGTCGACGACTGCAACCATGACATCGATGGCCTGTTCGCCACGTCGTTCGAAGCACAGATGGGTCGCCTGTTCGGACCGAAGGCACTGCAGAAGCTGCCCAACAGCCACGCGCTGTACCGCAGCTTCTTCCGCTTCCCGGAGGGCCCGCCTGCCACCAGCTTTGAGCTCAACGGCTGGGGCGACGACCTGGTGCACGACTACCTGAAGGGCATCGAGGTCGACGGACGCCTGGGCCTGCTCTACAGCAACAAGGACTACGGCTGCGAGTGGGACTACGACTGGCGCAACAAGCGCTTCCTGGCCGAAGACAACACCCGCTTCGGCGTGAACATCGTGATGTACGCGTTGAACCATTGACAGGACCTGCACGCCCATGACCTCCCCCGACCTCGATTCCCTGTTGCCGCGCCTGGATGCACTGCGCGCCGCGCTCGCACGCGCGGTGGTGGGCCAGCACACCGTGGTCGAGCAGCTGCTGATCGGCCTGCTGGCCGGTGGCCACTGCCTGCTGGAAGGAGCGCCCGGGCTCGGCAAGACCCTGCTGGTGCGCTCACTGGGCCAGGCACTGGAGCTGCAGTTCCGGCGCGTGCAGTTCACCCCGGACCTGATGCCCAGCGACATCCTCGGCACCGAGCTGCTGGAAGAAGACCACGGCACCGGCCATCGCCATTTCCGCTTCCAGCAGGGCCCGATCTTCACCCACCTGCTGCTGGCCGACGAGCTCAACCGCACCCCGCCCAAGACCCAGGCCGCTCTGCTGGAAGCGATGCAGGAACGCACGGTCAGCTACGCCGGTACCACCTACGCGCTGCCCGCGCCGTTCTTCGTGCTGGCCACGCAGAACCCGATCGAGCAGGCCGGCACCTACCCGCTGCCGGAAGCGCAGCTGGACCGCTTCCTGCTGCACGTGCTGGTCGATTACCCCAGCGAGGACGAGGAGCGGCGGATCCTGGAACAGACCACCGGTGGCACCACCGACGCGGTGCCGAAGGTGATGGATGCCGAGGCGGTGATCGCCCTGCAGGCGGCCGTGCGGCAGGTGCATGTCAGCCCCGACGTGCTGGCCTGGATCACCCGGCTGGTGCGCGCCAGCCGGCCCGGCGAAGGCGCACCGGCGGCGATCAACCAGTGGGTCAAGTGGGGCGCCGGTCCGCGCGCGGGACAGTCGCTGGTGCTCGCGGCCAAAGCGCGCGCGCTGCTGCAGGGCCGCTTCGCCGCCACCCGCGAGGATGTGCAGGCGCTGGCCGCACCGGTGATGCGCCATCGCCTGCTGCTGTCCTTTGCCGCCGAGGCCGAGCAGAAGCGTGCCGACGACGTGGTCGCCGCGCTGCTGCAGGCCGTGCCGTTCCCGGGTTGAGCCACGCGTGAACGCAGCTGCCGCCCTGACGTTGCCGCCGGAACTGCGTGCGCGCCTGCGCACGCTGCGGCTGCGGCCACGCCTGGCCAGCGGCGCCAGTGGCATCGGCCAGCACGCCAGCCGCAGCCGTGGTGCCGGGCTCGAATTCGCCCAGTACCGGGCCTACGAGCCCGGTGACGAACTGCGCCAGATCGACTGGAAGCTGTATGCCCGCTCGGACCGCTTCTTCGTGCGCGAGTCCGAACGCGAAAGCCCGATCACGGTCTGGCTGCTGCTTGATGCCACCGCCTCGGCCGGCCAGGCCGACCGCGCGGCACCGCAGCGCACCCGCCTGGACCATATGCGCGGCGTGGCCGCCTGCGTGGTTGAACTGGCCCTGCAGCAGGGCGACCGTTTCGGCCTGCTGGCAATCAATGGCGATGGGTTGCAACTGGTACCCGCCGCAAACGGCGCACGCCAGCGTGATCGCGTGCACCTGCAACTGCATGCCCTGCAGGCGCGCGGCGGCTGGCCTGCGGCCGATCGCCTGCGTCCGCTGTGGGAGCGCGTGCGCCCGGGCGACCTGCTGCTGTCGATTGGTGATGGCTTCGACGAGGCCGGCATCGTGCTGCTGGAACAGCTGGCCAGCGCCCGCCGCGAAGTGGCACTGCTGCAGATCCTCACCGCCGACGAGCGCGACTTCCCGTTCGATGCCGGCCATCGCTTCCGCGACCCGGAAACCGGCGAGGAACTGCTGGGTGACGGCGCGGCGATCCGCGCCGACTACCTGCAGCGCTTCGCTGAGGCGCGCAGCGCCTTGCAGGCGCGCCTGCAGGCCAGCGGCATCGCCCGTGCCAGCGGCTGGCTCGACCAGCCGCTGGACCAGCCACTGCAGGCACTGTTCGGCCGCGGGGGCGGCGCATGACCCTGCTGTTCCCGTTGGGCCTGGCCGCGCTCGCTGCAGGGTTGCTGCCGCTGCTGATCCACCTGGCCCGCCGCCATCCCTACACGCCACTGGATTTCGCCGCGCTGCGCTGGCTGCGCGCGCAGATCCGGCCGCGCCAGCGCATCCGCTTCGATGACTGGCCGTTGCTGCTGGTGCGCCTGCTGTTGCTGGCCGCGCTGGCAGTACTGCTGGCACGACCGGCGTTGACCGGGCCTGCGCCAGCCCCCACAGCGTGGACGGTCGTGGCCCCGGGGTTGGATGCTGCGGCGCTGCGCGGCACCGCCGACGAGGGCAACTGGCATTGGCTGGCCCCCGGCTTCCCCACCATCGATCAGGCGCCCGGTGCATCCCGTGCGTCGCTGCCCAGCCTGCTGCGTGAGCTGGACGCGCAGCTGCCTGCGGGCACCCCGTTGACCGTGCATGTTCCCGACCCCCTGCCCGGCCTGGATGGCACCCGCCTGCAACTGTCACGCGACGTGCAATGGCACCCGCAGCCGATGCCGGTCACTCCTTCCCGGACGGCCGCGGCCATTCCGCGGCTGCGCGCCCACGACGGAGCGTCCGCCACCGCCCAGCACTGGTTGAATGCACTGCAGCGCGCGTGGGGCGCGAGGGCGCTGCCCGCATCGCTGCCGGCGCATACTCTGCCCGAGCGCGGCGAGATCGGCGTCTGGAGCCGCGGCGACGCACTGCCGGCGGATTGGCAGGCATGGCTGCGCGCCGGTGGCCGGGTGATGACTGCCGGCAAGCCTGCTGCCGACGCCCGCATCGTCCTGCGCGATGCCGAGGGCGCCCCCCTGCTGTGGCAGCAACGCGTCGCCCACGGGGTCCTGCTGTCTCTGCCCGGCGACTGGGATGCCTCGGTCAACGCTGCCTTGCGCGATCCACAGGTGCCGCGTGCCCTGCTGCTGGCGCTGCAAGCGCCCCCTTCGCCGCGCCTCGGCGATGCACGTGACCAGGCACCGCAACGGGCCGCATTGCCTGCTGCAACACCACCGCTGCGCGAGCCGACGCCGTGGCTGCTGCTGGCCATCGTGCTGCTGTTCGCGCTGGAGCGCTGGATGGCCAGCAGCCGCCGGCGCAGGGTGGCCGCATGAACACCCTGCAACGCGCCTGGCAACGCGCGCGCCGCCGCCGGGCGCTCATCACCCTGCTGCTGGGCCTGCCATGGGCGCTGGCCGCCACGATGCTGGCCCTGCGCCTGGCCGGCTTCGATAGCGCCTGCGTGGCCGGCACGGTCAGCCTGCTCGCCTGCGCAGCGCTCGCCACGGCGCGTTCCCGCCAGTTGGACCGGCAGTGGTTGCAGCGCCAGCTCGACGGCAGCGGTAGCAGCGAGGACAGTGCCGACCTGCTGTTCGCCGATGGCGCTACGCTCAATCCACTGCAACAGCGCCAGCGCACGCATGTGCTGGCCACGCTGGAGCGCGCAATGCCGGACCTGCGTCCGCGCTGGCCGCGCAGGGCATTGGCCCTGAACTGGGTCGCGGGCCTGGCCATCGTTGCGCTGGCATTCGGCTGGCCACGTTCCAGCCCCGGCCCCGCACCGGCGCGCACATCGGCGCCTGGCAGCACGGCGGCCGCAGGCCCGCTGCACCTGCAGTCCGCCCGCCTGCGCATCGACGCACCGGCCTATACCGGCCAGGCCACGCTTACCCAGAGCACGCTGGATGCCAAGGTCGCCGCCGACAGCACGCTGTCGTGGTCGCTGCGCTTTGATCGCGCGCCGGACAAAGCATGGCTGCAGTTCCACGACGGCCGGCGGCTGCCGCTGAGCCAGCGGGATGGACAGTGGCAGGCGGAGGACGTGGCGCGCACGCCGGTGCTGTACCGCGTGGTGAGCGAACCCGCACTGGCCGAAGCCCGCCTGCATCGGCTGGATGTGGTCGCTGACCGCGCGCCCAGCGTACGCGTGCTGGAGCCCGCCGCGACCCTGGTTCCGGGCACGCCCGGGCAACGCCAGTGGTCGCTGCGCTTCGAGGCCAGCGATGACTACGCCGTGGCCACGCAGGCAACGCTGTCGATCACCGTCACGCAGGGCAGCGGCGAGAACATCACCTTCGTTCGCCGCAGTGTCGTCCTCATCGGCAGCGGCGAAGCAACCGCACGGCGTTTCGCGCATACCCTCGACCTGGCCGCGCTGGGCGCGCAACCCGGCAGCGATGTCATCGCCCAGCTGGAGGTACGCGACAACCACGCGCCGACGCCGCAGACCGGGCGCAGCAGCAGTGTGATCCTGCGCCTGCCCAGCGCCGACGTCGCGCTCGGTGCCGAGCTGGAAGGACGGATCAAGAAGACCCTGCCGGCCTACTTCCGCAGCCAGCGGCAGATCATCATCGATGCCGAAGCGCTGATCCGGCAGCGGCGCACCCTTGCCGCCGACGACTTCGTGAAGCGCAGCGATGCGATCGGCGTCGACCAGCGCATCCTGCGCCTGCGCTATGGCCAGTTCCTGGGCGAAGAAAGCGAAGGCGCACCGAAGCCGCCGCCGACCAGCGACCTGCCCACCAGCGATACGCCGACCGCGGACAGCCACGACGACGATCACGATCACGACCATGGCGCCGATGCCGGAGCGCACGACGCGCATGGCCACGATCACGGCGGCAAGCCGGCCAGTGCCGATACGCCACCGGTGTTCGGCAGCGATACCGACGTGCTTTCCGAATACGGACACACCCATGACCACGCCGAGGCGGCGACGCTGCTCGATCCGCAGACCCGCGCCACCCTGAAGGCCGCGCTGGACCAGATGTGGTCGGCCGAAGGCGAGCTGCGCCAGGGGCGCCCGCAGCAGGCGCTGCCGTTCGCCTACAAGGCCCTGGGTTTCATCAAGCAGGTGCAGCAGGCCGAACGCATCTATCTGGCCCGGGTCGGGCCGGAGCTGCCGCCGATCGATGAAGGCCGACGCCTGGGCGGTGACCGCGCCGGGCTGGCCAGCCGTGAGCTGCCGTTGGCCGCGCGCACCCCACCGGATCCGGCCATCGTCGAAGCCTGGCAGCGCCTCGGTGATGACAACGGCGCACCGGATCTCGATGCGCTCGCGGCCTGGCACCAGCGCAACGCTCCCTACCTGCCCGATGCACTCGATCTGGCCGCCGCCATCGAACAACTGCGCATCGAGCCCGGTTGCAGCGATTGCCGCCAGCGCCTGCGCGCGCAGCTGTGGCGGGCGCTGCAGCGTCCACTGCCGCAGGCGATGCGGCGCAGTGCCGCTGATGTGATGGGCCAGCGCTACCTCGATGCGCTGGAGGCGCAGCCATGAACACCGCCGGCCTGAATCTGTGGATCGCGCTGGCACTGGCCCTGATCGTGGTCATCGCCAGCGTGCGCCAGCTGCGTGGCAGCACCGCGTCCCCAGGCCGCCGATGGTGGCTGATCGCCCTGCAGATCATCGCCGCCGCGCTGCTGTACGTCTGCCTGGTGCCGCTCACCCGCCAGCAACCCGCCAGCGGTCTGGTCGTGCTCGGAATCGATGCCGGCAAGGCCGGCGCACTGCCGGCCAGCGAAGGCCCGCTGCTGCTGTTGCCGGAAGCGGCCGATGTGCCCGGCGCCCAGCGCGTCCCCGATCTGGCCACCGCGCTGCGCCTGCACCCGGCCTCCACGCTCACCCTGGTCGGTGCCGGCCTGGCCGCGCGCGATCGGGACACCGCGCTGCCACCGGACGTGCGCTGGCAGCCGGCGCCGCCACCACGCGGTTGGATCGCGCTGCGACCACCGGCCGACGTCGCGCCCGGTGCGCGCTTCGAGGTACGGGCGCAGGCGCGCGGCGTTGCCCGGGCGAAGGCGGAGCTGCTCGACCCGGCCGGCAGCGTCGTCGACCGCCGCGATGTTGCAGCAGATGGTCAGGTACAGCTGAGCGGCGTTGCCCGCGCCGAAGGCCGTAGCGTGTTCCAGCTGCGCCTGCTTGATGCCGACGGCCATGGGGTGGACAGCGTGCCGGTGCCGCAGCAGACCCTGCCGGCCGCGCCGCTGCGCCTGCGGGTGCGCGCCGGTGCGCCGGGACCAGAATTGAAGTACCTGCGGCGATGGGCGGCCGATGCCGGCATCCACGTGCAGGTGCAGGCCGATGTCGGCGCCGGGGTGAGCGTCGGCGACGGTGCATTGCCGCTCGATGCGGAATCACTGGCACGCATCGACCTGCTGGTGCTGGACGAGCGCAGCCTGGCCGCGTTGAGCACAGCCCAGCTGGCCACCGTGCGCCAGGCCCTGCGCGAGGGACTGGGTGTACTGGTGCGCAGTGGCGGCACGGCTTCGGCCAGCGCGCGCCTGCGCCTGCGCGAACTGGGGCTGCCGGTGCAGGGCGATGGCAGCAGCCACGCGCTCGAACTACCCGGCGACGGCGACAGCGCGGTGCTCGCGGCACGACGTGGCCCGCTCGCCGCAGGTACGCTGCCGACCGGCTACGGCGAAGAGGCGGACCGCAGTTCGCACAGCGCCGCCCTGCCCACGCTGGAAGCACTGGCGCTGCAGGCGCCGGGCAGCACCGCGCTGCTGCACGATCGCACCGGCAGGGCGGTCGGCGGCTGGCGCGCTGCCGGCAGGGGCCGCATCGGCCTGCTGCCACTGACCGACACCTGGCGCTGGGTGCTGGCCGGCCGCGACGACCGCCACGGCGAGCTGTGGAGCGGCGTGGTTGCCACGCTGGCGCGTGCGCAAGGCAGCGCCGATGCGCTGTGGTCGCCACAGCCGATCAGCTGGGCCGGCGAACGGCAGGCGCTGTGCGGCGTGCAGGCACCGCTGCAGGCCTTCAACGCACGCGGCGGCGGTGTGCCGCTGATCGTCGACCGCACCACGTCAGACCTGCGTTGCGCGGGCTGGTGGCCGCGTGAGGCGGGCTGGCAGCGCCTGCGGCACGGTGAGACTACGGTCTGGCGCTACGCATTCGACCCGAAGGACGCGCCCGCACTGCACCGGCAGGCGATGATCGAGGCCACCACGCAGGCGTTGGCCTCACGTAGGTCGGCGAATACGACGCTCATGTCGCCGGTGCCGGGCTCACGCTGGCCCGGGTGGCTGGGATTCGTGCTGTGCGCATCGCTGCTGTGGTGGCTGGAGCGGCGGCGCTGACCCGGGGTCGGATCCCTTTCGCTGGCGAAAGGGCTCTGATCCCACCGACTGGATCGCACACAGCATCCACGCATGGCGTGGATCTACCAGCCCCCTCCGTCATGCGTCCTTCAGTGCTTGGCCGCGCGCCGGTACACGCCGTTGAAGCGCACGTTCATGCCGCCGCATTCGCTGTTATCGGCCACGATCAGCACCTCACCCAGCGAGTGCACCCGCACCTTGCAGGTGTCTTCAACGAATTCCACATCGGCACCCCGCGGCGTCGCGCGCGCTTCCACCTGGCCCATGTTCGGCCCATACGGACGCTGCTCCGGCGTGGGGTTGGCGGAGGGCCAGTAGGCGTCGCCTTCCACATGCAGCTGCCCGCCCTGCACGGTGATGCGCAGGCCGTTGTCGCCGTCTTTCCAGTGCCCCGCCCAGTCCTTCAGCGCCGGCACAACCACCGGCAGCGGCTGCAGCTTGCTGCGGTCCACCCAGCCCGCACTGCCGCCCACCTTGTTCGGGAAGAACGCGCAGCGGTAACGGCCCAGGTCGCGACCGGTCACCACCGTATCGCCGTTGATCACATAGCCGCGCTGGCGGCAGGCGGGTTCGCCCTTCGCCGGGCAGCCATCCATGTCGCCGAGCAGGTACAGGCGTGGCGTATCGACCACGCGTGCCAGCGCAAACTGGCCCTGTTCGGACGGAAATGCGCCATTGCGGCAGGCGCCCCCACCGGCGATGCCGTCAGCGAAGGCGGACGCCGGCAGCAATGCAGCCAGCAGGCAGAACGAACGCAGGAACATGGCAGCGCTACCGATTGAGGAACCCGCAGGATAACCGGCCTACTTCACCGGCGGCGCCTCGCCCCCATCCTGCTGCTGGGAAAAGCGCAGCGCACGCTGCTGCTGTTCGGCACTGAGCTCCGGCGGAGGCCGTGCAACGGCCGCCTGGATCTGGTCCGGCCCGCCGGTAAGCTTGTTGATCCCCTTGGCCGCCGCCAGCACGCCCTTGACCACGCCCATCATGATGTAGCCGCCGCCCATGCTGACCTGCTCCGGCGACGGCGGTTCGCTCCAGTCGCGGCTGAAGCGGTTGTCGCCGAACTTTACCGGGTTCTTGAAGCGGTACAGGTCCAGCGGCTCGTCTTCGGGCTTGAGCGCACGCACTTCGCCGAGGGTGGTGACGTTGTCCTGCGATGGAGCGGCGGGGAGGGACGCGGTGCCTGCAGCCGGCGCATCCACCGGGGGAGTGGGCGCTGGATCAGGCCCCGCTGTCGGCGCGGCCTGCTGCGCCTGCGCGAGACCCGCCAGCAGCAGGCCGGCCAGGAGTGCTCCCTGCGTTCCACGTCGTGCCACAGCCATCCACCCTGTTGGTCGCGTCCAGCACCCAAGGATACGGATGCCGGCTTCAGAATTCGTTGCTGCATCGGCAGCTGTTCAGCCAGGGGAGATGCAGCGATGCCATCCGGCAAAGGCACTGAACGGTTCACGGCCGCGCAGGCGGTGTCTCACATCCTGAGACGTGGATGTGGTGCCATGTGACCCCTCGTAAAACGTCCCGGCTCCACTTTCCATGGTCTACGAACTCGCCAAGCGCACCGCCGATGCCGAGCAGAAGCTCGCCACCCGCGATGGCCTGCCGGCCCGCGATGGCGCACTGCTCAGCGCGCGCCTGCAGCGTCGCTACCAGGACCGCATCACCGGCAGCTTCGCCATTCCCGGCCGCGAAGGCCGCTATGCGCCGCTTCCCGCCTCGGTACCGCCGGCGCTGGCCGCGGCGCTGCAGGCACGCGGCATCGAGCAGCTCTACAGCCACCAGGCCGAGGCCTGGGAGGCCAGCCAGCGCGGCGAGCACGTGGCCATCGTCACCCCCACCGCCAGCGGCAAGTCGTTGTGCTACACCTTGCCGGTGGTCAGCGCGGCCATGCAGGACAAGGCCAAGGCGCTGTACCTGTTCCCGACCAAGGCGCTGGCCCAGGACCAGGTGGCCGAGCTGCTCGAACTCAACCGTGCCGGCGACCTGGGCGTGAAGGCCTTCACCTTCGATGGCGATACCCCGGGTGATGCACGGCAGGCGATCCGCCTGCATGGCGACATCGTGGTGTCCAATCCGGACATGCTGCACCAGGCGATCCTGCCGCATCACACCAAGTGGGCGCAGTTCTTCGAGAACCTGCGCTACATCGTCATCGACGAGGTGCATACCTACCGCGGCGTGTTCGGCAGCCACGTCACCAACGTGCTACGCCGGCTCAAGCGCATCTGCGCGTTCTACGGCGTGCAACCGCAGTTCATCCTGTGCTCGGCCACCATCGGCAACCCGCAGGCGCATGCCGAGGCGTTGATCGAGGCGCCGGTCACCGCCATCACCGAATCCGGCGCACCCAGCGGGCCGAAGCAGGTGCTGCTGTGGAACCCGCCAGTGATCAATCCGGACCTGGGCCTGCGCGCTTCGGCGCGCTCGCAGAGCAACCGCATCGCGCGCATCGCGATCAAGTCCGGGTTGAAGACGCTGGTGTTCGCGCAGACACGGCTGATGGTCGAAGTGCTGACCAAGTACCTGAAGGACATCTTCGACCACGACCCGCGCAAGCCGCCGCGCATCCGTGCCTACCGCGGCGGCTACCTGCCCACCGAACGCCGCGAGACCGAGCGGGCGATGCGCGCCGGCAACATCGACGGCATCGTCAGCACCTCGGCGCTGGAGCTGGGGGTGGATATCGGCAGCCTGGACGTGGTCATCCTCAACGGCTACCCCGGCAGCGTGGCCGCCACCTGGCAGCGCTTCGGCCGTGCCGGCCGTCGCCAGCAGCCGGCGCTGGGGGTGATGGTGGCCAGCTCGCAGCCACTGGACCAGTACGTGGTGCGGCATCCGGATTTCTTCGCCGAAGCCTCGCCCGAACATGCGCGCATCGCGCCGGACCAGCCGCTGATCCTGTTCGACCACATCCGCTGCGCCGCGTTCGAGCTGCCGTTCCGGGTCGGCGATGGCTTCGGCCCGATCGACCCGGAAGTGTTCCTGGAAGCGCTGGCCGAAACCGAGGTCCTCCACCGCGAAGGCGAACGCTGGGAATGGATCGCCGACAGCTACCCGGCCAACGCGGTCAGCCTGCGCGCGGTCGCCGACGGCAACTTCGTGGTGGTCGACCGCAGCGATGGCCGCCAGCAGATCATCGCCGAGGTCGATTATTCCGCCGCCGCGCTCACCCTGTACGAGGGCGCCATCCACATGGTGCAGTCCACGCCCTACCAGGTGGAAACGCTGGACTGGGAGGGCCGCAAGGCCTACGTCACCCGCACCCACGTGGACTACTACACCGACAGCATCGACTTCACCCGGCTCAAGGTGCTGGACCGCTTCGACGGCGGCGTGGCCGGCCGTGGCGATTCGCACCATGGCGAAGTGCACGTGGTGCGCCGCGTGGCCGGCTACAAGAAGATCCGCTACTACACCCACGAGAACATCGGTTATGGCCCGGTGAATCTGCCCGACCAGGAACTGCACACCACCGCGGTCTGGTGGCAGTTGCCGCAGGCCCTGCTGCTGCGCGCGTTCGCCAGCAAGCAGGATGCGCTCGATGGCTTCCTCGGTGCGGCGTATGCGCTGCACATCGTCGCCACCGTGGCGGTGATGGCCGATGCGCGCGACCTGCAGAAGTCGGTCGGCAACGGCGATGGTTCCTGGTTCGCCATCGCCGACCAGAGCGGCCGTGGCCAGCTGCGCGGCAGCGAAGGCGATCCTGGCGGGGTGGAGCTGCTGCAGGAGTTCGTACCCACGGTCTATCTGTACGACAACTTCCCCGGCGGCGTCGGCCTCAGCGAACCGCTCTGGCAGCGCCAGGCCGAGCTGGTGCAGCGCGCGCGCGAACTGGTCCAGCGCTGCGACTGCAAGGCCGGCTGCCCGGCCTGTGTCGGCCCGGTGCTGGCCGCACAGGAGGACGATGAAACCTCGCCGCGGGCGCTGGCGCTGCGCGTGCTGGACCTGTTCGATGCCGAAGCCTGCCAGTACGTGCGCGACGTGGTGGTGACCACGCGCGAGCCGATGGAGTTGCTGGCACCGTGAGCCTGAGCCTGGACAAGCTGCGCCTGCTGCGGAAGCAGGCCGGCGACCCGAAAGCCGCCGTACCGGCGGCACCGGACGCTCCCGCTGCACCTGCGGCACCGCGGGCCGCCAACGATGCGCGACAGCCGCCGGTCGAGCGCTCGGTGTTCGCCTGGGTCGAACAGGAGATCCGCCACAAGCCGACCGGCGCTGCGGCCTGTGCCCCGGCGCCGGCAACGCTGCGGCGGCCGGAGGTGGGAAGCCTGCATCGCCTGCTCGGCCTGCGCGCGCGCGGTTCCGCCACGCCGGCACGCGCCAGCGCACAGGATCGCCAGCTACCGGGGGACGAGATCGCACCGGGCCTGTTCCTGATCGAATCGCTGCAACCGCAGCCGATCCCGGCCGCCCCGTTGTCACTGGCCTTCGCCAGGCGCGAGGACCAGCACGTGGCCGCGCGCGATCTGCTGTTCTTCGATACAGAGACCACCGGGCTGGCCGGTGGCACCGGCACCCGCGCCTTCATGATCGGCGCGGCCGACTGGCACGTGTGCCCGCAGCGCGGCGAGGGCCTGCGCATCCGCCAGCTGCTGATGGCCACGATGGCCGCCGAGGACGCCATGCTGGCCACCTTCGCCGGCTGGCTGCAGCCGTCCACCGTGTTCTGCAGCTACAACGGCCGCAGCTACGATGCGCCGCTGCTGAAGGCGCGCTATCGGCTGGCCCGCCAGCCCGACCCGATCAGTGCACTGGACCACGTCGACCTGCTCTACCCCACGCGCCGCCGTTACCGCGGCCGCTGGGAGAACTGCAAGCTGTCCACCATCGAACGCCAGCTGCTGCGCGTCGTGCGCGAGGACGATCTGCCGGGCTCGGAGGCGCCTGGCGCCTGGTTGCGCTTCCTGCGCGGCGGCGACGCGGTGAACCTGCGGCGGGTGGCCGACCACAACCATCAGGACGTGGTGACCCTGGCCCTGCTGTTGCAGCGGCTGGTACGCGAGGAACAGCGCGAACGCGAGACGCTGGCGCTGGTCGGGCAGTAGGCGTTGACATGCCCTGACGGTGGCAGCGGTGACACTGCCGGCACCATCCACGCCTGGAGCCCGACGATGCGTCCCAGTCCCCTTGTCCTGCTCGCCATCCTGCCCTTGGCCGCCTGCAGTCACGCCGGCGGCAGCACCGCCCACGATCCTGCACCGGCGCCCGTGGCCGATGCCGGGCACGAATGCAGACCCGAGGCGCTGGACGCCTTCACCGGCAAGACCGCCGACGAGGCCACGATCAGGAAACTGGTGGCTGACAGCGGCGCGCGCGGCGCACGGGTGGTCAAGCCGGGCATGGCGGTGACCATGGACTTCCGCCAGGACCGCGTCACCGTGCAGGTGGACGCGCAGAACCGCATCGAACGCGCCAGCTGCGGTTGATCGACCCGGTGGGTGCCGGCCAGCGGCCGGCGCCCCACATTGCCGGCCAGCGGCCGGCACTACCAGTCAGAGACGCTCGGCCTTGCCGCTGGCCAGTGCGCGCGCGATCACCTGCTGTGCCTGCTGCGACGCCTGCGCATGCACGCGGGCCTGGCGCTCGCCAAGCGCGGCCTGCTGGCTGCCCAGCGCCGCCTGACGGCTGGCCAGTTCAGACTGCTGGCTGGCCAGCCGCTGGATGTCGCGGGTGTGGCTGGCACGCGCGCTTTCGTTGTCCACGTGCTGCATGGCACGACGTGCCTGTGCTGCGGCCTCACGTGCAATGGCCGAATCGCGGGTCGCGCCCCGCGCCGCCTTCGCCGCCTCGGCCGCCGCTTCGCGGTTGATGTCATGCGCGGCCATCGCGCTGCGCGCGGCCTCGGCGGCCGCCAAGGCGATGCGTCGCGCCTCCTCGCCCTGCAGGCGACCCATCTCGCCCATCTGCCTGCCGAGTTCACCCTGCCGGCGGCCCAGCGCACTCTGCTGACGGCCGAGTTCGCGCTGCTGGCGGCCCAGATCCACCGCGCCACTGTAGGCACGCTGCAGGCTCTGGATCATCATCGGATCACGCACCACGTAGCGCTTGTCGCCCTGGCGGAACCACAACGCCGGGCCCTTGCCGAGCTGCTGGCGGGCCACCGTCACGTCATCCATGCCGCCGTTGGCGAAGGTCGAATCACCATCGACCAGCACGAAGGCCTGCGGCGGCGACCTGCCCAGGTCCAGGCGGCCATAGGTGGTGATGGATGAGGCCGTCGAAGTCGTTCCCTGGGGGTCTTCGGCCATGCCGGCGGCGGCGTCGAAATCGGCCACGTCGGCATCGTCGGGCCCGGTCGTATCAGCGGGTTCGGCCGGTGCTGCAGGCGCCTCCGGTGCAGCCGGTGCTGCAGGCGCCGCCGGCACACCCGCGGCCGATGGCGGTGCGGCCGGGGCCTTGGGAGCCTTCGGCGATGGCGGCACAGCCACCTTCGGTGCCGTCGGCGGCGCGGGCGGAGTTGGCGGCACCGGGGCCGCGACCAGGCGCATCGGTGCCACGCCCACCAGGACCACGACGGCCGTCAGCGCCATCGCCAGAACGCGCGGGCAGGCCCGGCGCGGCTGCAGCGACAGCAGGCGGCGCTTGAGGCTGGTGGCGTCCGGCGCGGCACTGGCCACGCCCAGGTGTGGCTGCGGCGCAACGCCCAGCTGCAGCAGCAGGCGGCCATAGGCTTGGCGGCTGGCACCCTGCTGGCCCACCACGGCCGCATCCACGGCTTCCTCGCGGGCCTGCGCGTATTCGCGCACCGACAGGCGCAGCAACGGGTGGAAGAAGAACAGGTGCTGGGCCAGCGCGGGCAGCAGGCCCCATTGCAGGTCACGGCGCTGCAGGTGCTGCAGTTCGTGGGTCAGTGCCAGGTCCAGCGCGTCGCCCTGCAGGGCGTTGTCGCCCGCCGGCAGCAGCAGCACCGGGCGGAACGGACCGACCAGCTGCGGTGCGTCCACCTGCCTGCTCATCCACAGCCGCGGCGCAGGGCGCACGCCGTGTGCATCGGACGCCAGCTGCAACGCGGCTACCAGCGCCTCGGCCGTGCAGGGATACGCCGCCGCCAGCAACGCGCGGCAGCGACGCCATTCACCGAAGGTGCGCAGGGCCATCAGCAGCACGCCCGACATCCACAGGCCGGCCAGTGCCACCGCCCACCACGCCATGGCCGGCATGTCCGCCGCAGCCGTGGGCATCGCCGCCAGCAGCTGTGCCGAGGCTTCCGGGGCCAGCGGATAGACCACATCGGCGGCCGCATCGGTTGCGGTCATCGCCACCGCCTGCGGTGCGGGCAGCCAGGCCAGCTGCAGCGGCTGGCTCCAGAACAGGCCAAGCACGGCCTGCAGCGATACCAGCCACCACAGGCGGCAGCGGGTCGCCGCCGACAGGGACGGCAGCGCGCGGCACACGCCATACACCAGGGCCACCAGCAACACAGTCTGCAGGCTGGTCCAGCCCAGCCGTTCCAACAACGGGATCAGCATCGTGGTGTCCATGGCTCAGCCCTCGTGGCGACGCGATTGGAGTTGGGCCACCAGCGCTTCCAGCTCGGCCAGTTCGTTGTCGCTGACCTGCTGGCGCTGCGACAGGTAGGCCACGAACGGCGACACCGAGCCCTGCAGGGTGCTGTCGACGAACTGGGCCACGGCGCCCTGCAGCACGCTTTCCGGGCCACGGGTGGCCTGGTAGCGGTAGACGCCGTCCTGCTGGTGGCGCTGAAGATACCCCTTCGCCCGCAGCCGCTCCATCATCGTCAGCACGGTCGAACGGGCCAGGCCGCGGGCCTCGCCGTAGCCACTGGCGACCTCGCCGACCGTGGCCGGCGCATGTTCATCGATGTACTGCAGCAGGGCCAGTTCCTGGTCCCCGATCGTCTTGCCACGCATGACACCACTCCCTTGACTACACGTGTCGTCACTTTCTCTGTGACGACAGTTGTAGTCAACCCCCCGGAAGTCATGGGCCGACGAACGGTAGGCACCACCGCGCACTTAAACCTTTGACGCGCCGTCTGCATCCGATCCGCAACGTCCCAGTGGAATGCCGCATGTTCCGTCCCACGCTCCGAGTGCTGCTCATGCTCATCAGTGCACTGCCCTTCGCTGCCATCTCTGCCAGCCACGACCCGGCCAACGACCAGACCCGCCGCCTGATCCGCCAGGTCATGCTGGAACAGCGCATCCCCGGCTTGCAGGTCGCCGTGGTCAAGCAGGGACAGATCGTGCTGTCAGAGGCCTATGGCCTGGCCAACGTCGAGAATGGCGTGCCCGCCACGCGCGACACCCGCTTCCCGCTCAATTCGGCCACCAAGGCGTTCACCGGCGTGGCCGCCGCACAGTTGGCACAGCGGGGGCAGCTGGATCTGGACGCGCCGGCGTCGCGCTACCTGGATGATCTTCCACCTGCGTGGAAAGACGTACGCGTGCGCCAGTTGCTGGCGCATACCTCAGGCCTTCCGGACATCCTCGATGCGAACGGACTGCTTGGCGGTGGCTCCGAGGCACAGGCATGGGCGGCAGTCACCGCGCGCCCTGTCGAAGCCGCCCCGGGGCAGCGTTTTGCCTACAACCAGACCAACTACGTGCTGCTGGCCAGGATCATCGCGCAGCTATCCGGCATGCCCTACGAACGCTTCCTGGCCACCGGCCAGTTCAGCAGTGCACGCATGGCGCGCACCACCTTCGGCGACAGCTATGACCTGATTCCGGATGTGGCGACGATGTACAGCCTGGCCCCGCGTGCCACCGACGCTGCGGATGCGCCGTCGCGCCTGTCGCACTGGTTCTATGACATACCGCCTTCGCTGTGGGCCGGTGGCGGCATCCTCACCACTGCCGACGACACCGCGCGCTGGCTGGTCGCGCTGACCGAAGGCGGCCTGTTGGACGACGCCGCGCGTGCACGCATGTGGTCGGCCGAGCGTCTGGCCGATGGCCGTGCCGGCCCCTGGGCCGCCGGCTGGCCCGTGCTGCAGGACACACCGGACCCGCAGGTCGCCGGCATCGGCGGTGCCCGCTCGGCCTTCGTGGTCTATCCCGAGCGCGGCGTGGCGGTGGTGGTGCTGACCAATCTTGTCGGTGCCAATCCGCAGCAGTTCATTCCACGCATCGCCGATCTTTATGCGCCTGCGGTGACCGTGCCCTGAGGTGGCCGGCCAGCGGCGGGCACTACCGGCAGTGCCTGTTCACCCACGCGGCCCGCCCATCACCGGCAGGATCACCCCGCTGATGTAGCTGGCACAGGCTGGCGACGCCAGGAACACATAGGCCGGTGACAGCTCCTCGGGCTGTGCGGGCCGGCCCATGTCACTGTCCTTGCCGAATTCCGCTACGTCTTCAGCCTGCTTGTCAGCCGGATTCAACGGCGTCCACACCGGACCGGGTGCCACGCAGTTGACCCGGATGCCACGTGGCAGCAGCTGGCTGGCCAGGGCCTTGGTGAACGCATGGATCGCGCCCTTGGTGGCCGAGTAATCGATCAGCGCCTTGCTGCCGAAGAGTCCGGTTTCCGAACCGGTGTTGATGATGCTGGCGCCCTCGCCCATGTGCGGCAGTACCGCACGCGCCATCTGGATGTAGCCGCCGATGTTGGTCTGCAGCGTCTCCTGCAGGTGCGCGTCTTCCAGATCCTCCAGCCGCTCGCAGTGCAGCTGGAACGCAGCGTTGTTGACCAGGATGTCGATGCCACCGAAGGCCTTGGCCACCTGCTTCACCGCCTTGTTGCAGAAGCGCGGGTCGCGCACGTCACCGGCGATCACCACACAGCGGCCGCCTTCGCGCTCCACGTGCTGGCGGGTGATGTCGGCATCTTCGGCCTCGTCCAGGTGCAGGACCGCCACATCGGCGCCTTCGCGTGCGAACAGCACGGCCACCGCGCGGCCGATGCCGGAATCACCGCCCGTGACGATCGCGCGCATGCCCTGCAGCTTGCCGCTGCCGGTGTAGTCCGGCGCGAGGAAGCGCGGCGCCAGCGCCAGTTCGTGTTCGTGCCCCGGCTTTGCCAGCTGCTGGGCCGGCATGGCCTCCGGCTGGCGGCGTGCGCCGGCCTGGGTGGCGGTCTTTTTCGTGGCCTTCTTGGCCGCGCGGGCGTCCTTGGCCTTTTCCTGGTCCTGCAGGCGCCGCTGCCGGGCGGCAACGCGGGCAGCGCGGGGATCACCGGCGGCGGCCTTGCGCGTTGCGGTCTTCACCACCCGCGTACGCGCAGTGCCTGCAGCCGTTTCCGCAGCCGGCGCCTTCGCACCCTTGCGTACCTTGGGGGATGCCTTGCGGCGGGCGGGCACCTTCTTGCTCGTGGCCATGGGGTCTCCTTCAGTCAGATGGGAATGGGGGCTGCTCAGGCGCGGTCGGCCACGCCCTGCACGCCGGCGTGGCTGGCACAGTGCGCACAGCAGAAGATCCGGCCGTCGCCTTCGACGCCGTGGCCGATCACCGCGCAGTCGCAGTGCGGGGCGAAGGCATGGATCGCGCACTCGAACGAGTCAAACGTGCCGCTGCGCCCGCCCTGCTGCAGGGTGAAGCTCTTGTCGTAGTCGTTACCGCAGACATCACAGGTGGCCATCTCGCGCCTCCGTGGTGTGGAAAGAAACGTCAGTGTGGCCATCGCCGATGTCGCCGACGGTGAATGCCCTGTGTCGCGCGCGTGCAGGCCATTCATGCCGTCACCACGCAGCGCCCGGCACGCTGTCGACCCGATCACCACGGAGCAGGACCATGATGCGCGCATTCAGCGTGGCCGTACTCACTTTCGCCGTCACCGCCTGCAGCAGTACGCCGATCGCACAGGTACAGCCGATCGATGGCGTGATTTCCGGCCAGTGCCACAGCGACAAGGTGCGTGGCGCCGTGGGCCTGGCCGCTTCGGACGCCACCGTGGCCCGCGCACGCGTGGACAGCGACAGCCTGCAGGTGCGCGTGCTGCGCCATGACGGCCCGCGGGTACCACCGGCCAGTGAAGGCGGCGACCGCCTGACCATCGAGAAAGGCCGGACCAACAACATCGTCGCGATCTATTGCGGCTGACGACGGCGGCTGAGCCGGCGCGCCCTGCGCAGTACGCGCAGGGTGGCCTGCTCCCACTGGCGCGGCCCACGCAGGCCGGCCAGCGCCGCCAGTTCACCGCGCTCCCAGCCGGCAAACACGCACGGGTCGATGTAGGCCTTGCGGCACACGGCCGGTGTGTTGCCCAACCGCGCAGCGACCTGGCACACCACGCTGCGCTGTGCCTGCGCCAACGCACGCTGGCTGGCCGGTTCCGGCAGCTCGGTGGCGGCAAACGCCTGCACTGCGGCCACGGTGCCGCCCCAGGTGCGGAAATCCTTGGCCGTGAAATCTTCGCCCATCACTTCGCGCAGATAATCGTTCACTGCACCCGAATCCACCGGCTGCAGCGCACCTTCATCGTCGCGGTACTGGAACAGCGCCTGGCCCGGCAGCTGCTGCAGGCGCCGCACCAGCAGCCCCAGCCGGCGATCACCCACGGTCACTTCCTGCAGCTGGCCGGACTTGCCTCGGAAGCGCATGCGCACCCGCCCACCCCGCAACAGCTCCAGATGGCGGTTGCGCAGGGTGGTCAGCCCGAATGAACGGTTCTGCTGGGCATAGGTTTCATTGCCGACCCGCACCAGCGTGTCGGCCAGCAGTGCGACCACCATCGCCAGCACCTTTTCGCGCGGAAACCCTGGACGCTTCAGGTCCCGCGACAGCCGTCGCCGCAGCGTGGGCAGGGCGTCGCCAAAGGCGATGATGCGGTCGAACTTACCGGCGTCGCGCTCTTTCGCCCAGTCGGCGTGGTAACGGTACTGCTTGCGCCCGCGCGCATCGCGGCCGGTGGCCTGCAGGTGGCCGTTGGCGTGGGCGCAGATCCACACGGCGGTGTAGGCCGGTGGAATGGCCAGTGCGCGGATGCGCTGCAGGGTGGCCGCGTCGCGGACCACGTGACCGTCCGCGTCGCGGTAGCTGAAGCCCTGGCCGGCGCGGCGCCGGCTGATGCCCGGCTGGGTGTCATCGACATAGCGCAGGCCGGCCGCGCGCGCGGCCTGTCGTTCGGGGGAAGAGGGGGTTGGCATGACCACAGTGTCGCCGTCGCGATGCCGCGATCCTGTCGATAACAGAAGACAAACACGTGAGGGCCGGATCGCCGCTATGCTCGGGTTTTCACAATCCCTTCCGGAGTCATGATGTCGTTCCCGATTCGCGCCCGTTCGCTCTCCGCCCTGCTGCTGCCGGCCGTACTGGCCCTGACCGCCTGCCAGGCTCCGGCGCTGGATGAACAGGATTCGGCCACGGCCCATGCGCAGCAGGCGGCCGAAGCGGCCAAGGCACCGGCCGACGAAGCCGGCAAGGCCACCGAGGCACCGCCGGTCGGCACCTGCGATGCCAGCCAGGTGCAGAGCCTGGTCGGCCAGGCCTATGCCGACGCGCTGGGCAAGCAGGCGCAGGAAGATGCCGGTGCCCACCAGCTGCGCGTGATGAAGCCCAACGACGTGGCCACGATGGAGTTCCTTGGCGACCGCCTGAACATCGAAGTGGACGACAAGGGCCTGGTCAGCGGCGTGCGCTGCGGCTGAGGCCGACCCCGCGCCGGCACGGGGTTGCCGGCGCGTTCCGTTGCACCTGCAACCGTGTATTGCGGCGTTGCAGCAACCTGTGATCTAGTCGAGGCATCCGGTGGCCTCACGATGCGCTCCAGGGATTGGGCGGGCTTGAGTGTCCCCGTTCAATTCATCCCGCATCGAGGTAGAGATGGCCCCCCGCAACCGCCAAGGGCTTTACGACCCGCGCTCCGAGCGCGATGCCTGTGGCTTTGGCATGGTCGCCCAGCTCGACGATCAACCTTCGCGCCTGCTGGTCGATACCGCCATCGCCGCGCTGTCGCGCATGACCCACCGTGGCGGTGTTGCCGCCGATGGCCTGACCGGCGATGGCTGCGGCCTGCTGCTGCGCCGCCCCGATGCGTTCCTGAAACTGCTGGCCAGCGAAGCCGGCATCGCCGTCTCCGCACGCTTTGCTGCCGGCCTGGTGTTCCTGCCCCACGACGCCGATGCCGCCCATGCCTGCCGCACCCAGCTGCAGGCGCAGGTCGAAGCGGTCGGCTGCCGGGTCGCCGGCTGGCGCGAAGTGCCGACCGATGACAGCGTCTGCGGCCAGCTGGCGCGTGACACCCTGCCGCGCATCGAGCAGGTGTTCGTCGATGCCGGCGTCGGCCAGGATGACGGCGGCTTCGCGCTGGCGCTGTTCCTGGCCCGCCGCCGCAGCGAGCAGCAGCTGCGCGATCACGCTGATTTCTACGTCACCACCCTCACCCCCGATGCGATCAGCTACAAGGGCATGGTGCTGCCGGACAAGCTCAGCCGCTTCTATCCGGACCTGCAGCGGCGCGAGCTGGCCTCCAGCGCGATCGTGTTCCACCAGCGCTTCTCGACCAACACGCTGCCGCGCTGGCCGCTTGCCCACCCGTTCCGGATGCTCGCCCACAATGGCGAGATCAACACCATCGAAGGCAATCGCCGCTGGGCCCAGGCGCGCAGCAAGGTGTGGAAGACGCCGCGCTTTGACATCGCCGAATTCGACCCGGTGATCTCCATGCACGGCTCGGACTCGCAGAGCCTGGACAACATGCTGGAACTGATGGTCGCCGGTGGCATGGAGCTGATCCAGGCGCTGCGCATCCTGGTGCCGCCGGCCACCCAGTCGCTGGAGTTCAAGGACCCGGACCTGGCCGCGTTCTACGAGTTCCACGGCCTGAACAGCGAGCCGTGGGATGGCCCGGCCGGCATCGTTGCCTGCGACAGCCGCTACGCCGTCTGCACCCTCGACCGCAACGGCCTGCGCCCGGCGCGCTGGATGCTGACCGCCGACCGCCACTTCCTCGTTGCCTCTGAAGCGGGCGTGTGGGAAGCGCCCACCGAGCGGGTGGTGCGCAAGGGCAAGCTCGGCCCCGGCGAGATGATCGCGATCGACCTCAAGCGCGGCGACCTGCTCGACTCCGATGCGGTGGACCGCATCAACCGCGGCCGCGCGCCCTACAAGCAGTGGCTGCAGCAGGGCGTGACCTACCTGCAGACCGAACTGATCGACCCGTCGCTGGTGGAAGAGCCGTTCGACGAAGCCACCCTGCGCAGCTACCACAAGCTGTACCAGCTCAGCAGCGAGGAAGTGGAGCAGGTGCTGCGGCCGCTGGCCGAGACCGAGCAGGAAGCCACCGGTTCGATGGGCGACGACACGCCGATGGCGGTGCTGAGCCAGCGCAGCCGCCCGCTGTACGACTACTTCCGCCAGGCCTTCGCGCAGGTCACCAACCCGCCGATCGATCCGCTGCGCGAAGACTGCGCGATGTCCCTGTCCACCCAGCTCGGCAAGGAGACCAACATCTTCCATGCCGGCCCGGAGACGGTGAACCACGTCATCCTCAATTCGCCGGTGCTGAGCCAGCGCAAGCTGCGCCAGCTGTTGAAGATGGACCAGTACGTGCAGGCCAACCGCCTGCTCGATCTGTCCTACAGCGAAGACGAGGGCCTGCGCGCCGGCATCGAGCGCATCTGTGCCGAGGCCGAACAGGCCGCGCGCGATGGCATGGTGATGCTGCTGCTGTCCGACCGCTACCCGGTGGCCGGACGCCCGATGGTGCATGCCCTGCTCGCCACCAGCGCCATCCACCACCACCTGTCGGGGTTGGGCCTGCGCTGCGACGTCAACCTGATCGTCGAGACCGGCACCGCGCGCGATCCGCACCACATGGCCTGCCTGCTCGGCTTCGGTGCCACCGCGGTGTATCCGTACCTGGCCTATCAGACCCTGTTCGACCTCGGCCGTCGCGGCATCCTCAAGCTCAGCAAGGGCGGTGAGCAGTCGCAGATCGGCCGCCGCTACCGCAAGGGCGTCTACAAGGGCCTGTCGAAGATCATCTCGAAGATGGGCATCTGCACCGTGGCCAGCTACCGCGGCGCGCAGCTGTTCGAGATCATCGGCCTGGAACCGGAAGTGGTGGACCTGTGCTTCCCGGATACCGCCTCGCGCATCGGCGGCGCCGGCTTCGCACGCCTGGACGCCGATGCGCGCGAGCTGTGCGCGCAGGCCTGGGACGCACAGCAGGATGTCGATGTCGGCGGCCTGCTGAAGTACGTGCACGGCGGCGAATACCACATGTACAACCCGGACGTGGTCACCACCCTGCAGCGCGCGGCGCGCAGCGGTGACCCGCGTGCGTGGCAGCAGTACTGCGATGCGGTGCATGCGCGCCCGCCCTCGGCACTGCGTGACCTGCTGGAACTGGTACCGGCCGCCGTGCCGGTGCCGCTGGACGAGGTCGCCCCGGCCAGCGCACTGTTCCCGCGCTTCGATACCGCGGCGATCAGCCTCGGCGCCCTGTCGCCGGAAGCGCATGAAGCGCTGGCCATTGCCATGAACCGCCTGGGCGGCCGCAGCAATTCCGGCGAAGGCGGCGAAGACCCGGCACGCTACGGCACGCAGCGCCGCAGCAAGATCAAGCAGGTGGCCTCCGGGCGCTTCGGCGTGACCGCCGAGTACCTGGTCAATGCCGAGGTGCTGCAGATCAAGGTCGCCCAGGGCGCCAAGCCCGGCGAAGGCGGCCAGCTGCCCGGCCACAAGGTCAACGAACTGATCGCACGGCTGCGCTACGCACGCCCCGGCATCGGCCTGATCTCGCCGCCGCCGCACCACGACATCTATTCCATCGAAGACCTGGCGCAGCTGATCTACGACCTCAAGCAGGTCAACCCGACCGCGCTGGTGTCGGTGAAACTGGTCAGCCATGCCGGCGTGGGTACGATCGCCGCCGGCGTGGTCAAGGCCGGTGCGGACCTGATCACCATTTCCGGCCATGACGGTGGCACCGGCGCGTCGCCGGTCAGCTCGATCCGCTATGCCGGCGTGCCGTGGGAACTGGGCGTGGCCGAAGCGCACCAGGCGCTGCTGGCCAACGACCTGCGCGGGCGCACCCTGCTGCAGACCGATGGCGGGCTGAAGACCGGCCTGGACGTGGTCAAGGCCGCGCTGCTGGGCGCGGACAGCTTCGGCTTCGGCACGGCGCCGATGATCGTGCTGGGCTGCAAGTACCTGCGCATCTGCCACCTCAACAACTGCGCCACCGGCGTGGCCACCCAGGACGAACGCCTGCGCGAGAACCACTTCACCGGCCAGCCGGAGCGCGTGGAGAACTTCTTCCGGCTGCTGGCCGAAGAAGTGCGTGGCTGGCTGTCCTACCTGGGCGCGCGTTCGCTGGAAGAGATCGTCGGCCGCACCGACCTGCTGCGGCAGATCGAGGCCGCGCCGCGTGACGGCGTACGCGTGGACCTGTCGCGCCTGCTGGCCGACAGCCGCTATGAAGGCAGCCACTGCGCCGCGCAGCGCCTGTACGAATCGCCGGACAGCCTGGCCACGCAGATGGATGGCCTGCTGGCCCCGGCCATCGAGCACAAGCGCGGCGGCGAGCATCGCTTCCTGATCCACAACACCGACCGCAGCATCGGCACCCGCCTGGCCGGCGCGGTGGCACGCGCGCACGGCAACCAGGGCATGGCCGACACGCCGCTGGAACTGCGCTTCCGCGGCAGCGCCGGGCAGAGCTTCGGCGCCTTCAATGTCGGCGGCCTGCACCTGGAAGTGGAAGGCGAAGCCAACGATTACGTCGGCAAGGGCATGGCCGGCGGCCGGCTGGTGGTGCGGCCGCCGCGGGGCGCGCGCTTCGAGGCACGCAGCACCGCCATCATCGGCAACACCTGCCTGTACGGCGCCACCGGCGGTGAACTGTTCGCTGCCGGTCGTGCCGGCGAACGCTTCGCGGTGCGCAATTCCGGTGCGCTGGCGGTGGTCGAAGGGGCGGGTGACCATTGCTGCGAGTACATGACCGATGGCGTGGTGCTGGTGCTGGGCAAGGTCGGCCTGAACTTCGGTGCCGGCTTCACCGGCGGCCTGGCCTACGTGCTGGACGTCGACCGCGACTTCGTCGACCGCTACAACCACGAGCTGATCGACATCCATCGCGTGTCCGCCGAAGGCTTCGAGAACTATCGCCAGCACCTGCACCGCCTGATCGGCCGCCACCGCGAGCTGACCGGCAGCATCTGGGCACAGCAGATCCTGGACGAGTTCCGCGATTACATCGGCAAGTTCTGGCTGGTCAAACCGAAGGCCGCCAGCATCGAGTCGCTGACCGAAACGCTGCGCCGCGCCGCGTAACGGTAGTGCCGGCCGCTGGCCGGCAACCCAGGACCACGTAGTGCCGGCCGCTGGCCGGCAACCGCAAAACACCACAGAGCCCGCCATGAGCCGCAAGCACGCCTTCCAGTTCCTCGACCTGCCCCGCACCATGCCGCAGCGCATTCCGGTGGAACTGCGCACCTCCGGCGACTGGGGCGAGCTGTACGGAAAGTTCGGCAAGGAAGACGCGCAGTACCAGGCCGGCCGCTGCCTGGACTGCGGCAACCCGTACTGCAGCTGGAAGTGCCCGGTGCACAACGCCATTCCGCAGTGGCTGCAGCTGGTGCAGGAGAACCGCATCCACGAGGCCGCCACGCTGTGCCACAGCACCAACCCGCTGCCGGAAGTCTGCGGCCGGGTCTGCCCGCAGGACCGGCTGTGCGAAGGCAGCTGCACGCTGGAGGAATTCGGCGCGGTCACCATCGGCGCGGTGGAAAAGTACATCGTCGATACCGCCCTGGCCAGTGGCTGGCGCCCGGACCTGGGCGCGGTACGGCCGACCGGCCACAGCGTTGCGGTGATCGGGGCCGGCCCCGCCGGCCTGGCCTGCGCCGATCGCCTGGCCCGCGCCGGCATTGCCGCGGTGGTCTACGACCGCTACGAGCAGATCGGCGGCCTGCTGCAGTTCGGCATTCCCAGCTTCAAGCTGGACAAGGACGTGATCCACCGGCGCCGCGAAGTGCTGGAAGGCATGGGCGTGCAGTTCCGCCTCGGCGTGGAGATCGGCCGCGACCTCAGCGTGCAGCAGCTGCTGGACACCCACGATGCCGTGTTCGTCGGTACCGGTGCCTACCGTTATACCGACGGTGGCCTCGACGGCCAGGACCTGAAGGGCGTGCTGCCGGCACTGCCGTTCCTGGTGCAGAACAGCCGCATCGTCGGCGGCGATGACCCGAAGGGACGGCCGATTGCCGGCTGGGAAGACACCATTGCCCTGCCCGACCTCAACGGCAAGCGCGTGGTGGTGCTCGGTGGCGGTGATACCGGCATGGACTGCGTACGCAGCGCCGTGCGCCTGGGCGCGGCCAAGGTCACCTGTGCCTACCGCCGCGATGAAGCCAACATGCCCGGCAGCGCGCGCGAAGTGGCCAATGCGCGCGAAGAAGGCGTGCGCTTCCTGTTCAACCGGCAGCCGCTGTCGATCGAAGCCGGCGCCGACGACGAAGTGATCGGTGTGACCGTGGTCGAAACGCGGCTGGGCGAACCCGATGCCAATGGCCGCCAGAACGCCGTACCGATCGAAGGCAGTGAATCGCTGCTGGAGGCGGACGTGGTGATCATCGCCTTCGGCTTCTCGCCCAGCGTGCCGGCGTGGCTGGCCGAACTGGGCGTGGAAGCCCAGTCCAACGGCCGCATCCTCGCCGGTGGCAAGGACCGTCTGCCGTTCCAGACCGCGCACCCGCGCCTGTTCGCCGGTGGCGATGCGGTGCGCGGTGCCGATCTGGTGGTGACCGCCGTGGCCGAAGGTCGCGACGCCGCTGCCAGCATCGTCCGCCTACTGGCGCACTGAGTCCGGCAGCAGCAACGCGTCCAGCAGCGCGCGCAGTTCGCGCGCCTCCAGCGGCTTGGCCAGGAAATGGTCGATGCCCGCATCACGGCAGGCCTCACGGGTGCGCTCCAGCACGCTGGCGGTCAGCGCAATGATCGGGACCCGCGCACGGGTGGCGCAGGCGTCGCTCCGGATCGCCTGGGCCAGCGCGAAGCCATCCATGTGCGGCATGTGGCAGTCGGTGATCACCAAGTCGAACGGCTGCCCCTGCCAGGCCTCCCAGGCCTGCAGGCCGTCGCCGCAGGCGTGCACCTGCAGTCCCAGCTCGCACAGGCGTTGTGCCAGCAACTGCAGGTTGGTCGGATGATCCTCGGCCACCAGCACCCGCGCCGGTGGCAGCGGTCGTTGCGCGGCCCGTGCCGTCGCCGGTCCCGTAGCGGGGGCCGCACAGGCCGCCAGGTCCAGCTCCAGCCACACGGTGGTGCCCTTGCCGGGCACGCTGCGCAGGTGGAGGCGCCCGCCCATCGACGTCGCCAGCTCGCGGCAGATCGACAGCCCCAGGCCACTGCCGCCGAAACGGCGCGTGGTCGACGCCTCGGCCTGCTCGTAGGCGGCAAACACCGCCTGTTGCCGTTCCACGCTGATGCCCACGCCGGTGTCGGTCACCTGCAGGCGCAGCTGCTGGCCGCCCTCGCGCTGCTGCAGCACGCGGACCTGCAACACCACGCACCCCTGCAGGGTGAACTTGAGTGCATTGCCGGCCAGGTTGAACAGGACCTGCCGCAGGCGCAGCCCATCGGCCAGCGACCAGGCCTGCAATGCCGGGTCGATCTCGCTGTGCAGTTGCAGGCCCCGGCTGCTCGCGACCGGCGCCAGCAGCTGCTGCACCGCCCGCACCATCGCCGCCAGGTCGGTCGGGCGCAGCTGCAGCGGGGCGGGTTGCAGGCGCTGGCTGTGCAGCACGTCGTCGAGGATCTGCCGCAGCATCTGCGCGGCATCCGCCACCGTGCCCAGCACCTGCTGCTGGCCCGCGTCGAGCGGCCCGCCCGCCAACCGCTCCAGCATGCCCAGCAGGGTGCTCATCGGCGTGCGGATCTCGTGGCTCATGGTCGCCAGGAAATGGCTCTTGGCCAGCGCCGCCTGCTCGGCTGCACGGCGTGCATCGGCCAGCGCCGTCGCCCGCGCCTGTGCCTCGCTGACGTCCATCCAGTAACCGCTCCACTCCACGCTGCTGTCATCGCACGGCAACGGGCGCCCCTGCGAGCGGACCCAGCGCCAGCCCTGCGCCGACCGGGTGCGGAAGGTGACGTCGATCGGGCCGCGCGCCAACGCGGCAGCTTCGATGCAGGCCATCACCCGGCTGCGGTCGTCGGGATGGACGGCGGCCAGCAGCTGGAAGTGATCGATCCGCGCGGTCTCCACGCTCACCCCGAACAGCGCCTGCACATCACCGGCGATCTGGGTCAGGCTGTAGTGCCCGGTCGCCGAGCGGCGGGCTTGGTAGACTACCGCCGGCAGGTTCGCGGTGACCTCCTGCAAGCGCTGCTCCAGCACGCGCCGGCGGGTGCTCTCACGATGCACCCTCCAATAGCCGAAGGCATGGACCAGCGCGAGCGCGAGCAGGACCAGCGACGCTGGCACCAGCCAACGCAGCGTCGTGCCGGCGGGTTGTGCCCGCGGCCGCTCCGGCCGCCACGCGCTGTGCTCGGATGCGCGATGCGCGTCGTCTTCCTGCCGCAACTGCTGGTCGAAGGCTGCGATCACCCCGGCACAGGCCGGCACCGCTGCCACCACCAGGGCATCGCCGAAGCCCGCCGGTGCGGCGATCACCAGCGGGTCACCCGGCCCGGCACGGAGCGCGGCTTCGACTTCAGCAAGATTGGCGATCACGGCATCGACCAGCCCGGCGCGCAGCAGTGACAGCGCATGGTCCAGCGGCGCAGGGGCCAGCAGCTGCGCGCCCGGGGCCTGCTCGGCCAGCAGTGCCTCCAGCGGTAGCCGGTCCGGACTGGCCACGCTGCGCCCACGCAGGTCCTCCAGCCCCAGCACGGCTGCCGCGCTCTCGCGCCGCACGATCACCTGTGGCACCTCCAGGTAGGCCCTGCTGGCCACCCATCCGGCGGGGAGCTGCGCCTGCGGCCACCCCAACAGCACCTGGGTGCCGGCCGGCACCTGGCCTTCGGTGAGCGCCGCAGCAGCCAGCGGCCTGGCATCCGTCGCCGCCGCCTCGCCCAGCAGCGGCAGATAGTCTGCAGCCAATCCCGCAAGGTCGCCCTGCACGCTGTAGGACAGCGGCGGCCGATCGGAGCGCCATGCCACCTGCAACGGGCTTGTGCAGCTGGACGCAGTGGCGACGCCGGGCAGCAGCATTGTCATGACAGCGGCGACGGCGCGGCGGCCGGCGGCATTCACGGTAGGCGTCCTCATTTCGCGGGCAGGAACCACGGCCGCGCAGCGGTACCGCTGCCAGCCACGCTAGCGGGGCAGGCTTCCGCCACAATGAGAAAAATTGGAAAAACATCCGCATCGGCGGATGGCGACATACACTGCCGCTTCTACCCGTCCCTACGGAGCGCTCGATGCGTATCGGCCTGGCCGCCAACCGTCTCCATCACCACGATGCACGCGCTGCGCTGTTCCGCTGGCTGCGTGCCAGCGAGGCGGGCCTGCGGGAGCTGGGGGTGTCACTGCATGCGGTCGGGCGCACCCACGACGCCATCGCGCGGCAGGGCTTCCTGGCCGGGTACGGCGGCCTGCACCGCTATCCCTACGGCCGCGAAGGTGGCCTGATGAAGCTGGTGGCCGAAGTGGTCGGCATGGGACCGGAGCGCACCCTGGACGGTGCGATCTACCTGATCGACCCGGTCGATCCTTCCTCGGTGTTTCCGGAAGCCACTGCGCTCAAGCGGCAGTGTGTGATCCACGGCAAGCCGTTCATCTCAACCGTGGCCACCGCGCGCGACTGGATCGAAGTGGAGCGCATCCACGCCGGGCTGGCTGCCGATGCCGGTGCCGACGACCTGCATGCGTTCCAGGAACAGACGCTGGCGCTGATCGCGCATGATGCAATGAAGCCGGCGATGCTGGCCTTTGCCGATGAACACTTCGATGTGCTGGCACGCTTTGGCCAGCGCGTTGCCACCGGCACCACCGGCCAACGCCTGAACGAGCTGGCGTGGAGCCGGGGGTGGCCCAGCGATACGCCGTGGGTGACGCGGTACCAGAGTGGCCCGATGGGTGGCGACGCGCAGATTGCCGATCGCGTGCTGGAGGGCCGCTGCCAGCGCGCGATCTTCTTCGAGGACCCGCATGTGGCGCGCCAGCACGAGGCCGACATCCAGCTGCTGGAGCGCGCGGTGACCACGGTGACCGACCAGGCGGTGTGCATCACCGCACCGCGGGTGGCGGCGCGCTGGGCGACAGCGGCGGCGTTGCGCGCGGGATGAGGGTTCCGGCCAACGGCTGAGCCCCTCGTGGTGGGTCGTTCAAATCAGAAGCCGTGCTCGGCCGGGCGGGGTGGATTGCGCAGGGGTCGCTGCAAGTACGTCCTTGTAAGCTCGGTCGCCGCATCCATGCGGCTCACGCCCCTGCGCAACCCACCCCGCCCGGCCACGGACAGTTTCCTGTGTGCCCATCACGGAAGAAAGAAAGAAAGAAGGAAGAGCAGGAGCGGGTCGCGCGCTGCGCGCGCTTTTGTAGAGCCGAGCCATGCTCGGCTGCTGTTGATCGCGAGGGCTGAATATCCGCGCTACGCGCGTCAGCCGAGCATCGGCTCGGCTCTACAACAGCTGGCGGAGCATGGCTTTCAGGCGGCGCCCTTCGAGCTGGAAGTAGTCGCGCTGCTGCCGCCAGTCCGGGAAGCGTTGTTCCACTTCATGCCAGAACGCCGGCGAGTGATTGGGCTGGATCAGGTGGCAGAGTTCGTGCACCAGCACGTACTCGAACGCTTCGGGGCGACCCAGCACCAGTGCCAGGTCCAGTGCCATGCTGCCATCGGGGGCGAGCGAGCCCCATTGCGAGGACATCACCTTCAGCCGCAGGCGGCTGGGTGCGCGTGGCAGGGTGGGCAGGTACCTGGGCAGCCAGCGGCCGACATCGGCGCGGGTCTGGGCTTCGTAGAACTCGCGCAGCAGGCGGCGCAGGGTGGCATCGCCGCCCCGGGTCGGCCACTGCACGCAGGCGCCGTGCTCATCGATCTCCAGCCGCGCGTAGCGGCCTTCCTGCCAGCGCAGCGGCAGCAGTTCGCCGCGCAGTGGCAGCACGCCGGCTTCGCCCGGCTGCAGCGGGGCCGGTAGGCCCTGGCCCTGGTACTGGCGCAGCTGCAGCGCCAGCCAGTCGCGGTGCTGCTCCAGGAAGCGCTCGCCCATCACCAGGCTGGCCCGCGGCGGCAGGGTCAGGCGCGCGCCACGCTCGTCCACGCTCAACTTGATCCGGCGTGCCCGCGGATCGCGCACGCGCAGTACCTCGATCTCGGCATCCTCCAGGCGCAGGCGAACGGTGTCGCGCTGCACGGTGGCGGGCGGGGTCGGGCTGATCAGGCGGCGCAGCAGACGGCTCATGCACCCAGCATAGCGCTGCTTCGGGCCGCCGGATGACCGGCGGCCCATGAGGTGCGTGTTCAGTCAGCCTTGCTGAGCTTGAACGCGTCTTCCAGCAACAGGAACAGGCGGCGGATCTCGGCGCTCTGCAGGGCGAAGCGGGCGTCGAACTCGGCGCGGCGGCCGTCTTCGTCGGCATGCTCCAACTGGTCCAGGGCACCGTCGAGGAACTTCAGCTTGCGCACGATCAGGTCGTCGCCGATCACGAACGACAGGTTGTCCTCGAAGATCAGCGCCAGCTTGGTCACCTGCTTGCCCGCGTCCAGGTGCTTGTCGATCTCGTCGCAGCGCAGTTCCTGGTGCTGGCACTTGACCACCGCACCGCCTTCGACCGGATCCTTCATCTCGCACTCTTCGCCCAGGCTCAGCCCGGTCGGCAGCGGCTCACCGGCGATCCAGCCGGTCAGGATCGAACGCGGCGCGACTTCAGCGTTCAGCGGCATCGCCGGGAAGCTACCGAGCAGGCCGCGGATGTCGGACATGAAGTACTCGCCGGTCTTGCGGCTGGAGGTATCCACTGCGACGTAGCCGTGCTGCAGGTCGATGAAGGCGTCGTTGCGCGAGGACTTCACGAAGGCGCGCGGCAGCAGTTCATGCAGCAGGTCGTCCTTCATGCGCTTGCGCTCGCGGCCACCGGGGCGGCGGCCTTCCTTCTCCTCGATCTCCTCCAGCTTGCGCTCGAGCAGGTCGTTGACCACCGCCGCCGGCAGGATCTTGTCCTCGCCGCCCACGGTCAGCCACAGGTGTTCGGCGATGCGGTGCGACAGCAGTTCCTTCTCCTCGCGGCCAAACGGCGAGATGAAGCCACGCGAGTTCATTTCCAGCGCGCCCACGGGCTTGAGCACGGCATGCGGCAGCAGGGTGTTGACTTCGGAAAAATCGGTCGTGGTCGGGAAACGGAAGAACGTCAGGTTGCGAAAGAACATGGAATTCCGGATGGCAAAGAGGAAGGGCGACCGACCTTAAACGGCGGGCGTCTCGGGATCTGCGTCGGCGTCAGCCGGGGTACCGGCCAGCCAGGCATGGGCGTCGGGCAGTGGCGCGTCGTCGCCACGGCCCAACGCCATGAAGTCGAACAGGGTGGTGTCGGCCAGCTGCGAGGGCCGGACGTCGCCCAGGGCGCGCGCGATCTGCTCGATGCGGCCCGGGTGGTCCTTCTCCCACTGCTTCAGCATCAGGCCGACCTGGCGGCGCTGCAGGTTCTCCTGGCTGCCGCACAGGTTGCAGGGAATGATCGGGAACCGACGTGCCTGCGCGTACTCGACGATGTCGCTCTCGCGCACGTACGCCAGCGGCCGGATCACCACGTGCCTGCCGTCATCGCTGCGCAGCTTCGGCGGCATGCTCGCCAGCTTGGCGTGGTGGAACAGGTTCATGAAGAACGTGGCCACCCTGTCGTCGCGATGGTGGCCCAGCGCGATCTTGGTGAAGCCATGGGTCTCGGCGTAGTGGTACAGCGCACCACGACGCAGGCGCGAGCACAGCGAACACATGGTCTTGCCTTCCGGGATGACCCGGCTGACCACCGAATAGGTGTCCTGCTCGATGATGTGGTACGGCACGCCCAGCCCGGCCAGGTACTCCGGCAGGATGTGCTCGGGAAAGCCCGGCTGCTTCTGGTCCAGGTTCACCGCCACCAGCTCGAACGGCACCGGTGCCTTCTTCTGCAGTTGCAGCAGCAGATCCAGCAGGGTGTAGCTGTCCTTGCCGCCGGACAGGCAGACCATCACCTTGTCGCCGGCCTCGATCATGCCGAAGTCGGCAATCGCCTCGCCCACCTGGCGGCGCAGGCGCTTGGCCAGCTTGTGCTGCTCGCGTTCGGCCACGCGCGGATCGCGGGCGGTGCGCGGCGGGGGATCGGGAAGGGAAATCACGGCACTCATGGGGTCCATTCTAACGGCTCGGAGCGGCCCCGGCCGGGAGTCGGGATTCCCCTCTCCCGGCGGTCATCAACGCTGTGTATCCTCGAAGCCGTGGATACCTACGACCCCGCCGAGATCGTCGAACGCCTCGCTGCCCTGCGCGCCGAGCACCGCCTGCTGGATGAACAGATCACCCGCATGGCCGCCAACGGCGAGGATGAGCTGGAAGCCAAGCGCCTGAAGCGGCGCAAGCTGCAGCTGAAGGATTGCATCGCCAAGCTGGAAAGCCTGCAGATTCCCGACGAACCGGCCTGAGCGGTGGCCATCCACGCATGGCGTGGATCTACTGCTTGGCCCCGGTAGATGCCCCCCCGGGTTGGCATGCCGTTCGCCGGGCAGGACCCGGCGCTGCCTTCAATCCTGCGGCGCAGGTTCGTCCGGGCGGGCCGCTTCCGGGCTGACCCGCTCGATGGTGTGGCGCAGCTCGCGACCCAGGATGAACTTGGCGTCCTTGGCCCAGGCGTCCAGGCGCTCGTCGAACAGCAGCTTGCTGTTCTCGTCCGGCCACACCAGGCGCAGTTCGCGCAGCTTCTGGATGAAACCGCGGAACAGGGCCTTGTCGAAGAACTCCGGCGCGGCCGGTGCATAGAGCAGGCTCAGGCGCTGCGCGGCCTGCTGGCACAGGCTCTCCAGCTCGGCGGCGCCAAGCACGCCCGGGCCGTTCTTCACCAGCACCGAAATGGCGATGTAGTAGCGCTCGAACGCCTGCTGCAGCGAATGGCCGATCGCACGCAGGCGGAACACCTCGTCGGTCTGCCCGGTGTTGCGCGCCAGGATGCCGCCATCGTCATCGTTGACGTTCTGCAGCAGGCCCTCACGCACGAACACGTCGATGGTGCGGTCGATGCGCTGGGCGAACTCGTCCTCGCTCCAGGGCAGGAACAGCTCGGCCTGCAGGAACGGGTAGACCGTGCGCCCCAGCTGCACCAGGCCGGTGCGGCTCATGCGGCGGTTGTTCTGGAAGCAGCACGCCACCCACGACGAGGCGGTGAACAGGTGCACCACGTTGTTGCGGAAGTAGCTGAGCAGCACTGCGGTGTCGCCGCTGACGCTGAGCACATCGCCCAGCGGGTGCTTGATGCGGGTGAGGACGTTGATTTCCTCGGCGTGGGCGATGATCCGTTCCGGCGAATGCGGCGTCACCGTCACCCGGTCCGAGTACGGCATCTCGGCCAGCAGGGTCTTGCACAGCTCGATCTGCGCGATCAGGTCGGCCTCGCCCATCGCGTGCTTCGGCGTGGACAGCAGCGCCAGCGCCAGCAGGTTGATCGGGTTGACGTCGGCGGCGCCGTTGATGCGCACCTGGATGCGCTCGGCCAGCGTATCCACGGTGGTCGACAGCCAGGCCGGCTTCTCGTCCTCGGACACTGCCTCGCCCTTCCATTCCGGCGCCTTTTCGGCCAGCACGTCGTTCAGCGCGATCGGCTCGCCGAAGTTCACCACCACCTGGCCGTAGTTCTGCTTGAGCACCTTGGGGATGCCCCACAGCAGCGACCAGATCGATTCCTTTTCCTTCGGCCGGCCGGACAGTTCGTCCAGGTAGCTGCCGCCTTCCATCAGCTTCTCGTAGCCGATGTAGATGGGCTGGAACAGCACCGGCTTGCGCGGCTGGCGCAGGAACGCGCGCAGCGTCATCGAGATCATGCCGCCCTTGGGCTGCAGCAGGCGGCCGGTGCGCGAGCGGCCACCTTCGACGAAGTACTCCAGCGAATAGCCGCCGGCCACCAGCTGCGCCACGTATTCACTGAGCACCGCCGAGTACAGCGCGTTGCCACGGATCGAGCGCCGGATGAAGAACGCACCACCCTTGCGCAGCAGGGTGCCGACCACCGGCAGGTTCAGGTTGATGCCGGCCACGATGTGCGGCGGCACGATGCCACGGTCGTACAGCAGGTAGGACAGCAGCAGGTAGTCCATGTGGCTGCGGTGGCTGGGCACGTAGACCACTTCGTGGCCCGGCGCGGCGGCCTTGAACTTGTCCAGGTGGTGCACCAGCACGCCCGCATAGATGCGGTTCCACACGTGGCTGAGCATGAAGCTGGCCGAGCGCACTACCGGGCTGGAATAGTCCGCAGCGATTTCCCAGGCGTAGGCGTGCGCCTTCTTCCAGGCATCGGCTGGCTTCGAGTTGTCGCGCTTGGCCTGTGCGGCGATCGCTTCGCGCACCGGCTCGGCGGCCAGCACCTGGTCCACCAGCAGGCGCCGGGTCGACAGGTCCGGGCCGATGACCGATTCACGGATACGGCGGAAATGGGTGCGCAGCACGCGCTGCAGCTTGCGCACCGTGCGTTCCGGCTCCAGGCCTTCGTCCACGGTGCTGCGCAGCGAGATCGGCGGGGCGAAGCGCACGATGGTATTGCGCCCGTTCAGCAGCAGGCCCAGCAGGCGGCGGAAGCGGCCGACCAGCGCCCAGTTTTCCGAGAACAGCACCGCGAACCAGCCGCTTTGCTTGTCCGGCGCGCGGCCGACGAAGATCGACACCGGCACCAGGTGCACGTCCAGGTCATCGCGCACGCGGTGCGCCTGCAGGACCTTGGCCAGCGAATCGGAGTGGGTCTTGGCGCCGCGCTGCTCGGGAATCAGCGAGTTGCTGGAACTGCGCCGCGACAGCGCCAGGTAGGCGCGCTTGCGCCCGGTCGGATCACCGGCCAGCGGCACCAGCGGCGACGGCAGACCGGCCTGGCGGCAGGCCTTGTCCAGGATCAGCGCGTTGGACAGGCCGTAGTCTTCCAGCACGTACATGACCGGACGGCCATCGTTGTACTGGCCCGGGTCTTCCGGTTCGATCTTCAGCGACAGCCACGGCTCGACCAGGCGACCGAGCAGGCGCGCCCACAGCGGGCGGCGGCCGGCCGGGCGCGCGTGCGCGGGCGGCGGTACCGGGTTCGGGCCGGTACCGGTCGAGGGGGACGCCGGCACCGTATCGGCGAGCGTCGACTGGGATTCTTCGCCGGGGAACGGCAGCGGGTTCTGTTTCGACATCGGCGCCATTATGGCTTAGGCGGCGGCGTTGCTGCTTCCCCACCCCCGGCAGGGGCCTCAGCCGGCGACGGCGAGGCCGCAGCGCGGGCCGCGTCGGCCTTGCGCAGCAGCGCATCGGTGTCGGCCAGGGTGCGGGTCAGGTACCAGTGGCCTTCGCGGCGGCTCAGCGGCAGCTGCAGGCTCATCTCACGGCCGGCCAGGTCGTAGTGCAGGCGCACCAGCGCGTTGTCGCCCTCCACCGAGAGCAGCTCGCCACGCACGCTGCGCAGCGCGTCGTCCACGCCCAGCCCGTAACTGCCGAGCACCGCCTTGAGGGTGTGGATGAACGGCGCCAGCTGCTGCAGGCTGCCTTCCATGCCGGCGGCCTGCAGGCCCGCCTCGTCGTCGAAGCCGACCTTGCCGGCCGCGCCGACCAGCGCGGCGATGGTGCTGCGTGCACGGGCGCGGTCGCTGATCGGCGCGCCCTGCGCCCAGACGGCAAGGGTTTCCACCAGGGCGATGTAGTGCGCCTGCTGGCCGGGCGTGTAGCCCTTCTGATGGCGCAGGTATTGCACGCCGAAGTTGCCCATCGACTGTGCAGCCTGGCGCACGGCACTGGCCTGGCCGGCCAGCTGGCGGTCGAAGCTGCGCTGCAGCTCGGCGCTGGCCCCGGGCTTGCGCAGTGCGGCCAGCATCGGCAGCAGCTGGTCACCCAGCGGCAGTTCGGTCAGCGGCCACTGGCTGTGTCCCTCGGCCCAGGCCTGCTGCAGGCGCTGGTACTGGCCTGGCGGTACCGACAGCTTTGCGTAGCCGACCAGATCATCGTCAGCCAGGCGCAATGCCATCGCCTGCACGGCCGCCACCGGCTCGGCCGCCGGCCTGGCCGGATCGTTGCCAGGCTCGCGGCACGCCGCCACGGCCAGCAGCAGCATGGCTGCCAGCCCCCACCCACGCGCAGACCTTCCTCGCACCGCCACGCTCATGCACTCGGACTCCCCGGACCGGCCCGCATCTTGCGGCCTGCGACGTGACAGCGGCAAGCCGTGCGGTCACGGTTTCCAACCACGGGGGTCAGATCCCTTCTGCCCGCAGGCAGAAGGAATCTGACCCCAGAACCGCCACCGGGATAAAAAAAGAGCCCGGATCACGGGGATCGCAGGCTCTTCAAGCCGGCACGGGGCCGGAGGACAGTGTTGTGGCGCATGTCCGGTCAAGGACCGGATGGCGGCGATCCTACGCTGCCGCCCAAGTTAAGGCAACACTTTACGTAATGCATCGTATCTACTTGATTTTAATGGATCAGTCTCGTTGCCAAACCGCCTCAATGAAATCTACGGCATGTTTTTCGGCGATTCGGGCATAAACCCCGGGATAGCCGGCCAGCGCGCACCCCTCGCCCCAGCTGACGATGCCGAACTGGGTCCAGCCCTCGCGCAGGCGCAGCAGCAGCGGGCCGCCCGAATCGCCTTGGCAGCTGTCCACGCCTTCACGGCCAGCGCAGATCACCTTGCCGCGTGACAGTTCACCGCCGTAGGCCTGCTGGCAGTCGCTGAAGGACACGAACGGCACCTGCGCGGTCTGCAGCTGGGTGGGGTAGATCCGGCCATCACCGATGTCGGTGTCGCCCCAGCCGATCACGGTGAACTCGCGGCCCGGCTTGAGGTAGCTGGCGTCGGGCCGCAGCCGCAGTGCCACCGGCTGTGCGCCCTCCAGGGGCGCGCTCAGCTGGACCAGCGCAACGTCGTGTTCGAGCGAATTGCCGCTGTTGAAGGCCGGATGGACGTGGATCGCCTTGACGTTGGACGGTCGCGGCGCGGCACCGGTGGAGAGCGTGGCCTGGCCCCCCAGCACCGCCAACCCCATCGGCTGCTCGCCCTGCAGGCAGTGCGCGGCGGTGAGCACCCAGGACGGTGAGATCAGCGTTCCGCCGCAGAAGTGGCGGTCATGATCCGAATCGCCGTCGAAGATGCCCTGGATGCTGACCATGAACGGGTACTCGCCGGCGAGTGCCGCTTCGCCGCCGATTACGCGCGGCGCATCGCGCACCTGTGGCGCAGCGAAGGCGGGTACGGCGGACGCGGCCAACAACAGGCCGATGAACAAAGAGGTGCTGCGATACATATCCCTGTACTCCTCTATCAATGGTTGGAACCGGCGCGGCCGCGGTCCGTGCCGGTGCATCGATTGGGGAGCAGGGATGAAGCCTGCAGCGCGAACGCGCGCACAGTTTCGGCGCAATGCGCTGCCTGCGACAGTCGCAGGCCGACAAATGCGAACGCCATCCCGCATGGATCGGAATGGCGTTCGTGGTGCCGGCGTGACCGGCGTCAGCAGTGGGCTCAGCGTGCAGCCAGAGCCGACGCGATTTCCTGCTGGATCGCCCGCGCTGCCGCTTGCGGATCGGCCGCCAGACGGATCGGGCGACCGACCACGATGGCATCGGCGCCATCGGCAAAGGCCTGGGCCACGCCGACGGTGCGCTTCTGGTCATCGCCAGCCGGACCACCGGGACGGATACCCGGACAGACGATCGAGAACCCGCTACCGGTCGCGGCGCGGATCGGTGCAGCCTCCTGGCCCGAGGCGATCACGCCATCGACGCCCGCTGCCTGGGCGGCCAATGCGCGTTCGACCACCACGTCCACCGGCTCGCGGTCGATGCCCATCTGCGCCAGATCGGCGCGCCCCATCGAGGTCAGCACGGTCACCGCCAGCAGGCGCATGTCACTGCTGTTGGCGGCCGCGCAGGCCTCCATCATCGCCGGGTGCCAGCCATGGATGGTCGCGTAGCTGACCGGCCACTGCGACAGGCGCTTGATCACCGCCGCCGCGGTGGCTGGAATGTCGAAGAACTTGAGGTCGACGAACACGCGCTTGTCGCGGCGGGCCAGCTCGTCCAGCACCTGGAAGTACTCGCCGGAGGCGAGCAGTTCCATGCCGATCTTGTAGAACGCCACGCTGTCACCGAGGCGATCGACCCAGTCCAGTGCCTGCACGCGATCAGGCACGTCCAGTGCGAAGATCAGGCGCTCGTCATCGCGCAGCGGCAGCGGTGCGCGGCTCACGGGGCGTAGTCCAGGGCGGCGCGCTTGGCGTCGTGGCGGGCCTGGCGCGACTGGCTGTAGTCGTTGTTGAACTGCGCCGGCTCGAAGCCACCGTAGGTCGGGTTGGGCAGCATCCACCAGCGCTCGCCGAACCAGTCGTGATACTGCTGCAGCAGCGCGTCGCGGCCTTCATTGGTATTGGCGGTCACTTCGACGAAATCACCCAGCTGGTCGCCGAACTGCATCAGCACGCGGTACTTCTGCCCGGCCAGACGGCGTCGGCAGTTCTTCTCGCTGCCGGCCTGCTCGCACCCCGGCACCACCGTGCCCAGGCCCAGGAACACGCTGTCATCGGCCACCGGCAGGCCCTGCTCGCGCAGGTTGGCCAGCGTCGCGTCCTTCAGGTGCACGGCGCGGTTGGAGATGTACAGCAGGGTCACGCCCTTGGCGTTGGCGGCCTTGGCGAAATCAACCACGCCGGGAATGGCCTTGGCCTTCTTTTCAGCCACCCACTGGTCCCAGCTCAGCTCGTCGTATTCCTTGCCATCGCGCACCAGGCGCGCCTGGTAGGGCGAGTTGTCCAGCACGGTTTCGTCCACGTCCAGCACCACCGCCGGCTTCAGGCCCTTGGCGTCGTTGCCGCGCTCTTCCGGCACCAGCGCATCCCAATGGGCTTCCTTCAGCGCCACATCCAGATGGTCGGCGGCGGCGCGGTAGGTCTGCTCGGTGATCGCCTTGTACTCCTGCGCGCGCTGCATCCACAGCACCGCATTGAGGTTGTCGTTGGCCGTGGCATCGAGCGCGCCTTCGGCCTTGGCAGCGGCAGCGGGCGCCTGCGGGGCAGCGGCTTCGGCGGCAGGCGCCTCCACGCGCTTGCAGGCGGACAGGCCCAGCGCCGCGGTAGCGAGCAGGGTCAGGGACAGGGAAACGGGACGACGCATGGATTCACCGACAATCAGATATACCGGCGCATTTTACCGGCAAAGGCGGCCCCGGGACGGCTATGCTTGGCGGTTGACCCGTTGCCCTTCCGGAGGCCGCCATGACCGATTCCAGCCAGACCCCCGACGTCCCCCTGCTCGACGCCGTGCAGGCCCGCCTGCTGGGCTGCCTGGTGGAGAAGGAGGCGACCACGCCGGACACCTACCCGCTGACGGTCAACGCCGCCCAATCGGCCGCCAACCAGAAGACCGCCCGCGAGCCGGTGATGAACGTTGATGCCGGCACGGTGCAGCACGCGCTGCGCCAGCTGGAGGCGCTGGGGCTGGCCCGCCAGCACTTCTCCTCGCGGGCAGACCGCTACGAGCACCGCCTGCAGGCAGCGCTGGACCTGACCCGGCAGCAGACCGTGCTGCTGGCGCTGCTGCTGCTGCGCGGGCCGCAGACGCTGGGCGAGCTGGTCACGCGCAGCGAGCGCCTGCACCGCTTCGCCGACACCGACGAAGCCCGCCATGCCATCGAGCGCCTGCAGCAGCGCGCGCTGCTGGTGGTGTTGCCGCGTGCCAGTGGCCAGCGCGAAGACCGCTACATGCACCTGCTGTGCGGTGAAGTGGATGGCGCAGCGCTGGCGGCGAAGTACGCCAGCAGCAGCGGCAGCAGCGATGCGGCCGAGCCGGGCCTGGCCGAGCGCGTGGCCCAGCTGGAAGCGGCCGTGGCCGAACTGCAGGCACAGCTGGCCGAACTGCGCGGTTGAGCGTCGACATGCGCAGGTAGTGCCGGCCGCTGGCCGGCATCTGGTCATGCCTGGTTGCCGGCCAGCGGCCGGCACTACCCGACGTCGGTCGCACCCGGCGTGGCATACAGCCGGCTCGGGCTGTCCACGCCCGGCAGCTGGACCACCCCGCGCTCCTGCATGCCCAGGCCCAGCAGGATCTTTCCGGACACCACGTTGTCCAGGTCGGTGATGCCATACAGATCGCGCAGGCCCAGCTCGCCACGCGCATAGGCAAACACCGCCCGCGCCGCCTCACCGGCATAGCCTTGCCCGGCGAATTCGGACAGCACCGCATAGCCGATATCCGGTCCCGGCAGGCCATCGCGCCGCACCAGCCCGGCGTTGCCCAGCCACGCGCCATCGGACAAGCGCTCGATGGCATACATCCCGTAGCCGTGCAGCGCATAGGCCGGCAGCACCCGCGCCGTGGCGTAGTCGCGTGCCTCCTGCGCCGTACGCACGCCGCGGTCACCGATGAAACGCAGGAAGCCGGGGTCATTCAACAACGCCAGCATCGGCACCGCGTCGCGGTCAGGATCGATCCGGCGCAGGCGCAGGCGTTCGCTTTCAATGGGATGCACGCGCGGATCTCCAATGGAAAAACCGATTGTAGGGCCGTGAGCCGGGGTACCGGATCAATCGAACAGCGCCTCGATCGCCGCCAGACCCGCCGTTGCCCGCTCCTTCTTGCGCGCCGCATCGGCGACCGGATCGGCACCATCGCGCTGGATCTCCTCGGCGGGAATTTCCTCGAAGAACCGGCTGGGCTTCAGCCGTACATGCTCACCGAACTTGCGGGTGAGCTTGCTGTAACTCATCCACAACTGGATCTTGGCGCGGGTGATGCCGACGTACAGCAGGCGGCGTTCTTCCTGCAGGTTGCCCTCATCCAGGCTGACCTGGTGCGGCAGCACGCCGTCTTCGCAGCCGACGATGAACACATAGGGGAACTCCAGGCCCTTGGAGGCATGCAGGGTCATCATGCGCACCTGGTTGCCGCCCTCGTCCTTGTCGCTGCGCGACAGCAGCGCCAGCTGGCCGGCCAGGTCGGCGGCGGTGGCACCGCGCGGGCCGCCCTCGAACCACTGCGCCAGTTCCTCGATGTTGTTGGCGCGGCGCTGGTAGCTGGCCTCTTCCTTGGCCTGCTGGCGCAGTTCGCTGAGCAGGCCCGATTCCTTGGCCACCTTGCGGATCATGTCGCCGGACGTCACCTGGCGCATCTGTGCCCGCAGGTCGCGCAGGATGTCGGTGAAGCGCGCCAGGCTGTTGGCCGCGCGCGGCGGCAACTGCTGCAGGGCGCCGATGGTCTCGGCCACATGCGCCATCGGCATGTCCTTTTCCTGCGCCAGCTCGGCCAGCCTGGCCAGCGTACCGGCCCCCACGTCGCGCTTGGGCGACTGCACCGCGCGCATGAACGCGGTGTCGTCGTCCGGGTTCACCAGCAGGCGCAGCCAGGCCAGCGTGTCCTTCACTTCCTGGCGCTCCAGGAACATCGTGCCGCCGGTCAGGTGGTACGGGATGCGCAGCAGCTGCATCGCTTTTTCCAGCGGCCGCGACTGGAAGTTGCCGCGGAACAGGATGCAGAAATCACTCCACGGCACCTTGCGCGACTGCGCCACGAAGGCGATCTCGGCCGCGACCTTTTCCGCTTCATGCTCGCTGTTGCGGCATTCCCACACGCGGATACGCTCGCCGTCGGCCTGGTCGCTCCACAGTTTCTTCAGGTGCTCGTGCGGGTTGTTGGCGATCAGCGCATTGGCCGCGCGCAGCACGCGGTTGGAGCAGCGGTAGTTCTGCTCCAGCTTGATGATCTCCAGGGCGGGGTAATCGCGCCCCATCTGCTGCAGGTTTTCCGGGTTGGCCCCGCGCCAGGCGTAGATCGACTGGTCATCGTCCCCCACGCAGGTGAAGTTGCCCTTCTCGCCGGCCAGCTGCTTGAGCAGGCGGTACTGCGCGTCGTTGGTGTCCTGGCATTCGTCCACCAGCAGGTAGCCGATGCGCTCGCGCCAGGCCAGCGCGATCTCCGGGTTCTCTTCCAGGATCTGCACCGGCAGACGGATCAGGTCGTCGAAGTCGACCGCATTGAACGCGGTCAGCCGCAGCTGGTAACGCTCGTAGACGCTGGCCGCTTCCTTCTCGCGGTTGCTGCGCGCGGCGGCCATCGCCTGCTCGGGCGACAGGCCGGCGTTCTTCGCACGCGACACCAGGTTCTTCATGTCCTCGATGTCATCGGGCTTGGCCCCGTGCATCAGGTCCTTGATCTGCGCGGCGGCATCATCGGCATCGAAGATCGAGAAACCACGCTTCAGGCCCACGGCGGCGTGCTCGATCTGCAGGAACTTCAGGCCCAGCGCATGGAAGGTGCAGATGGTCACTTCGTCGGCGTCCTGCTCGCGCAGGCGCTTGGCCACGCGCTCGCGCATTTCCTTGGCCGACTTGTTGGTGAAGGTGATCGCGGCGATGCGGCGCGCCGGGTAGCGGCCACAGCTGATCAGGTGGGCGATCTTCTCCACGATCACGCGCGTTTTGCCGCTGCCGGCGCCGGCGAGCACCAGCAACGGGCCTTCGATGTGCAGGACCGCGGCAGCTTGGGGGGGATTGAGACCGTGCATGGAGTGGGGATTGTAGCGGGCGGGCGGGACAACCACAGCGGGCGGCCGGCAGGCTTGCTGAACAGCTTCGGCCAGTGGGGGCGGCGGCGTACAATCGGCCGATGGCCAAGCTCTACTTCTACTACTCGGCGATGAACGCCGGCAAGACCACCACCCTGCTGCAGAGCGCACACAACTACCGCGAGCGCGGCATGCGGGTGGCGATCCTGACGCCGCGCCTGGACGACCGCGCCGGCGCCGGCGTGGTTGCCTCGCGGATCGGCCTGCGCGCCGAGGGCATGGCCTTCGACCGTGACACCGACCTGCAGCGCTGGGTAGAGCAGGACCTTGCGGAAAACGGGCCGATGGGCTGCGTGCTGGTGGACGAGGCACAGTTCCTGACCCGCGCCCAGGTCTGGCAGCTCAGCGAGGTGGTCGACCAGCTGCGCATTCCGGTGCTGTGCTACGGCCTGCGCACCGACTTCCGCGGCGAACTGTTCGAGGGCAGCCAGTACCTGCTGGCCTGGGCCGACGAGATGCAGGAAATCAAGACCATCTGCCACAGCGGCAAGAAGGCGACCATGACCGTGCGCGTGGACGAGCATGGCCACGCCGTGCAGGACGGCCCGCAGGTGGAGATCGGTGGCAACGACCGCTACGTGTCGGTCAGCCGTGCGGAGTTCAAGAAGATCACGCGCGGTGAAGGGCGGATCGACCCGGCGCAGGCGCCCCTGCCGCTGTAAAGGGTGTTCTTTTGCAGGGCTTGCAGCCCTGCACCTGCAGAAGCAACGGCAACGGCCAAAGCCAGAGCCGCATTCCGTGGGATGGCGGGCCGGTGGCGGGAGCGTCCGCGGCATGAATGCCGCGGCCAAACCCCCATGGACGGGTTTACGGCGTCTCCCGCCACCGGACCCACCCCGCCTACCCTCAGGAAACCAGCTTCTGCTTCGGCTGTTGCGGTTGCTTTGGCCTCGGCAGGTGCAGGGCTGCAAGCCCTGCAAACCCGCACCCCTCTTAGTACAGCGTGCGCTCCGGCGCTCCGGCCGGCGGCGGGCTGTACTGGTACAGCCAGGTCTCGGTCAGGGTCTTGCCGCCACTGCGCAGGAACAGGCGGATGTCGATCTGCTCGGTACTGCCTTCCGGCGGCACCAGGTCGAACATCGCGCGATAGCCGTTGATCTCGCGCAGCGGCCGCGCCGACACGATCTCGACCCGGCCCCGGCTGGCTTCCACCACCGCCTCGACCTCGGCCTTGTCGATCAGTCTGGCCAGTTCGCCGCCTTCGAAGTCCACCGCGAAGCGCCAGCTGAAATACTCGCGCTTCTTGCCGACCACACCGCCCAGGCCGGTACGGCTGGCCACGCAGTGCGCCAGCGGCGGACGTGCCGGCGGCTCAGCGCCCCAGTACAGGCGGTAGCCAACCAGCAGCTCCTGGCCCGGCTGCGGCTTCTCTTTCGGATTCCAGAACGCCACGATGTTGTCGAAGGTCTCGTCCACGGTGGGAATCTCCACCAGCTGCACCGAGCCCTCGCCCCATTCGCCCTTCGGCTCCACCCACAGGCACGGGCGCTTCTCGTAGAACACGCCGTCATCCTGGTAGTGGTCGAAGTTGCGGTCGCGCTGCAGCAGGCCGAAGCCGCGCGGGTTGCGGTCCACGAACATGTTGAAGCGCAGGTTGCGCGGGTTCAGCAGCGGGCGCCAGATCCATTCGCCGGCACCGGTCCACAGCGACAGGCCGTCGGTATCGTGGATCTCCGGGCGCCAGTCCCAGCCCATGCGGCGGTCGTTCTCGCCCACCTGGTACATGCTGGTGCACGGTGCGATGCCGAGCCGCTCGATCGGCTTGCGCGGGTACAGCGCGCTGTCGATGTCCATCAGCAGCACGTCACCGTTGGTGATCGCGAAGCGATAGGCACCGGCCACGCTGGGCGAATCCAGCAGGCCGTAGACCACGATCGTGTCCGAATCAGCCGACGGCTGTTCCAGGTAGTAGGCGATGAAATCCGGGAATTCCTCCGGCTTGCCCATCCCGGTGTCGATCGCCAGGCCACGCGCGGACTGGCCGTACTGGCCTTCCTTGCCGACCGCGCGGAAATAGCTGGCGCCGAGGAAGGCAGCGAAATCGCGGTCGGTATCCTTGCGGGTGTTCAGGCGGAAGCCGGCGAAGCCGAGGTCGGCCGGCAGCTCGCCATCCTTGATGCCGCTCTTGCCGTAGTTGAACGCCGCGCCGTCATAGGCCAGCTCCTGCGCCTTGCCGTCGACCACGTCGAACATGCGCACCGGCGAATGGAAGTACAGGCCCAGGTGGAAGAACTTGGCCTGGAACTTGCCGGGCTGGTCGGCCCACAGCGCATGGTCCTGGCGGTAGCCGATCGACTGGTACTGGTCCCAGTCCAGGCCCTCCAGGCGGCCCGGCAGCACCCGCTTGTGGCTCTTGTAGGGCGCCTGCGCCAACGCGCGCGCCTGGCCCTTCAGGGTGGCGAAATCGAACGGCTGCGGCTGGCCGAGGCGGCGCAGGCCCATCTGGCCGCTCCGGCTGGCCGCGCACGCGGGCAGGGACGGCAGGCCGAATGCAGCCAGGGCGAGGGAGGCATTGCGGATGAAGTCGCGTCGTTGCATGCAGGCGCGTCAGGCACAGGGAGGAAGGTCGGCCATGATAGGCAGACAAACGTTAACGGGCAGCGGAGACGCACCCTGCCCGTTCAGCTGCCGCTGGCTGCCCGGCTCAGCGCTGGCAGTGGCTGCACCAGACGCTGGCGCGCTGGCCGATGGTGGCGTGCTTCAGCGCGCGCCCGCAGTTCGGGCACGGCAGCCCGTCACGGCCGTACACCAGCAGTTCCTGTTCGAAGTAGCCCGGCGCACCATCGGGGCTGATGAAATCGCGCAGGGTGGTGCCGCCGCGGGTGATCGCGTAGCCCAGGATCTCCTTCACTGCATCGGCCAGCCGCTGGTAGCGCTCGCGCGAGATCTTGCCGGCCTCGCGCAGCGGGCTGATGCCGGCCTTGAACAGGCTCTCGGCGGCGTAGATGTTGCCGACACCCACCACCACCGCCTGGTCCATCAGGAAGGTCTTCACCGGCGCACTGCGGCCCCGGCTGCGGGCGAACAGGTAATCGCCGTCGAAGGCATCGTCCAGGGGCTCCGGGCCCAGCCCCTGCAGCAGCGGGTGGATCTCGCCGGCCGGCTGCCAGAGCAGGCTGCCGAAGCGGCGCGGGTCGTTGAAGCGCAGCAGGCGGCCGTTGTCCAGGCTGATGTCGACGTGGTCGTGCGCCCGCAGCGGGGTATCACCCGGCAGCACGCGCAGGCTGCCGGACATGCCCAGGTGCAGCACCGCGCTGCCGATGGCGGTATCCAGCAGCAGGTACTTGGCGCGGCGGCGGATGTCCTCGATGCGCTGCCCCGGCAGCAGCTCGGCCACTTCCGGCGGAATCGGCCAGCGCAGGTCGGCGCGGCGCAGGATCACGCCATGCACGCGCCGGCCCTGCAGGTGCGGCGCCAGGCCGCGGCGGGTGGTTTCGACTTCGGGTAGTTCGGGCATGGGGTGATTCTACGCCCGCTCAACGCGGCGGCGCGGACAGCTCACGGGCGTCCAGGAAACCATCACCGTTGGCATCCTGCTTGTGGAAGCGCTGCACGATCACCTGCCGCTGCTGCTCGCGGCTGATCGCCCTGCCCTTGCCGCCGGGCAGCTCGTCGGCGCTCAGCACGCCATCACCATTGCGGTCCATGTGGTCGAAGGCATACAGCATCCACTGCACGTACTCGGATTCACTCACCCGGCCGTCGCCATCGCTGTCCATCCGCTGCAGATAGCTGGCGGTGTCGGTGACCTGGGCCAGCGCCACGCCCGGCAACAGCAGCGCCAGCAGAAGCCCGTGCCCTGCCCTCACGCGCCCACCAGGCTGTAGCCCTTCAACCGTGCGGCGTAGGCCTGCAGCGCGGCGATACCGCTTTCCTCGGCCTCGCGACACCAGGCCTGCAGCTGATGCAGGCGCTCGGCAGCATCGTGGCCGCGCGCCTCCAGCAGCGCCGCCAACCGCGCGCGGTACTCGACCAGGGTGCGGATGCGCGGGCGCTGTGCCACCCAGGCGCTGAGCTGGGCACGCCCGTCCGGCTTCAGCCAGCGGCCATCATTGACCAGGCCTCGGCGCAGCCGGCGCGGCAACAGGCGGCGCAGCTTGGCTCCAGCCTGCGCGGCTTCCTCGCGCAAGGCGGGCATGAACACGTTGCGCTGGTAATCCGTCATCGCCTGGAAGCGGTGCGACAGCAGCGCCTTCAGGGTTTCGGCATCGGGCACGGCGATGTTCGGGCGCACGTCCATGGCCGGCGCCACCCGCAGCACCTTGGCCAGGCGCAGCGCCTGCAGCAGTCGGATCGCACTCCAGCCAATATCGAACTCCCAGCGCCGCATCGCAAAGCGCGCCGAACTGGGGAAGGCATGGTGGTTGTTGTGCAACTCCTCGCCGCCGATCCAGAACCCCCACGGCGTGAGGTTGGTGGAGGTATCGGCCGACTCGTAGTTGCGGTAGCCCCACCAGTGGCCCAGGCCGTTGACCACGCCGGCGGCCCAGAACGGGATCCACGCCATCTGGATCGCCCACAACGCCACGCCCGGCAGGCCGAACAGCACGCTGTTGATCACCAGCAGCAGCACCGGGCCCAGCGTGGCGTGCGGGGTATACAGGTGGCGCTCGATCGCATCGTCGGGGGTGCCGCGCCCGTACTGTTCGATGTCCGCGCGCATGCCGCGTGCCTCCCGGTACAGCTCCACGCCGTGCCAGAACACCTTGCCGATGCCGCGGGTGACCGGGCTGTGCGGGTCGTCCTCGGTCTCCACCTTGGCGTGGTGCTTGCGGTGGATCGCCACCCATTCCCGGGTGATCATCGAGGTGGTCAGCCACAGCCAGAAGCGGAACACATGGGCCAGCGCCGGGTGGAAATCGACCCCGCGATGGGCCTGGCTGCGATGCAGGTACAGGGTCACCGAGAAGATGGTGATCTGGGTGAAGACCAGCAGCACCGCCAGCAGGGCCCACCCGCCCAGGCCGAGCACACCACCGGTCAACAGGGACATCAGGGCATCAGGCATGGCAGCTCTCCGGATCGACGCGGGGATGGCAGACATGATGGGCGCTTGCGTTGCAAACTGCATCCCTACGGCGGTGTATCGCATCGCCATCCGTGGCACCGTTCACAGTTGGGGACCCGAGTTGTCGAGCCTTGATCCACGCACCAGCGCCATCACCGCTGCCCCGCCCGTCGCGGAGCCGCCCCCGTTGATCGAACTGGACCGCGCCACCGTGGTGCGCGGCCAGGTAAAGGTGCTGCACGGGCTCAGCCTGCGCATCGCGCAGGGCCAGCACACCGCCCTGCTCGGGCCCAACGGCTGCGGCAAGTCGACCTTCATCAAGCTGATCACCCGCGAGCTGTACCCGCTGGCGCTGGGCGACGGCTCGGTGGCCGTGAAGGTGCTGGGCCAGAACCGCTGGCAGGTGGACCGGCTGCGCTCGCAGCTGGGCATCGTCACTGGCGACCTCAGCAGCAACCTGGCCGACATGCCGGGGCTGACCGTGGAGCAGGCGGTGCTGTCCGGCTTCTTCGCCAGCTACGTGGTGCCCGCGTTCCGCGAGGTGACCGACGACATGCGCGCCCGCGTCGGCGAAACGCTGGCGATGACCGGCGCCCTGTCCCTGCGTGAACGCGCCTACGCCGAGCTGTCGGCCGGCGAGACCCGCCGCGTGCTGATCGCCCGCGCGCTGGTCAACCGGCCGCAGGCACTGCTGCTGGACGAACCGTCCACCGGATTGGACCTGGTCGCGCGCGAGCAGCTGGTGGCGACCATGCGGGTACTGGCGCAGCAGGGCATCACCCTGGTGCTGGTGACCCACCACATCGAAGAGATCATTCCCGAGATCGAGCGGGTGGTGCTGCTGCGCGACGGCCGCGTACAGGCCGACGGTACCCGCGCCGAGCTGCTGCGCAGCACGCCGCTGTCGGCGGTATTCGGCGGCACGATCACCGTGTGCGAGCAGGAAGGCCGGCTGACCGCGTACGCGGGGTAATCGACATGCGGTTGTAGAGCCGACCCCACGCTCGGCGGCTCGTGATCACAGCACACAGCAGCCGAGCATGGGCTCGGCTCTACAGGCTGCAATGCAGCGGGCCGGAGGTTCCGGCCCGCTGCACCCTTGCTCAGAACTTCAGCGCCAGCGCGCGCGACTCGATCGGTGCCATCCGGCTCTGGTCCTGCAGCTGCAGGTCTCGCAGCTCATAGGGTGCGCCGAAGCCCGTCGGCAATGCGGCCTGGTCGAACGGCAGCACCAGCTGGCCCGCGCCGGGGCCATCGAACCACGCCGCTGCATGCCCCTGCGCGACCGGCCTCAGTTGGCCGTCGCGTCCGGTGGCATACAACGTGCCACGCGCCTCGTAGCGACCGGCTGCGGCCACCTGCAGCGGCAGCGCCACCTCGCGGCTGGCCGGGTCCGGTGCCGCCTGGCCGCTGAAACGCGCGGTCGGCCGCGCCACCGCGAAGGCGACCTTGCCATCGCGCAGCACGCCATCGGCCTGCGCGAACACCTGCAACTCCCACAGCCCCTGCACGTTGCCGACATCGGACGGAATCCGCACCTGCGCACGCAGGGCGCCATCGGTGGTGCGCAGCAGCCGCTGCGGCCAGCTGCGTCCGTCCGGTGCCACCAGCAGCGCTTCACCGCCCAGGCCGCTACGCCGCGATGCCAGCTGGGCGGTGGTGGCGCCGTCTTCCAGCAGGCGTGCCTGCAGCTGCACGCTGCCACCGGCCAGCACCTGTGCCTGGTTGGCCTGCACTTCCAGCCGCAGCGGGCTGTTCGGCTCAAGCACCTGCACCACGTAGCGGCCCTGTGCCTGTGCGCTCTGCAGCGTGTACGCACCGGCGGCACTGGTCGCGCCGGTGCGCAGCATGCTGCTGCCATCCTTCACCGGCATGCCGGCCTCCTGCAGCGCGCGCGCATCGACACGGCGCGCCACGCTGCTGCGGCCGGCCGGGTCGCGCACCTGCAGGGTATTGGCCGGCAGCGCGCGGGCACCTTCGGCCGGGCTCAGCTGGATCACCGCATCGGCGGCGGTCAGCGGCAGGTCCAGGCCGCGTTGCAGCTGCGTGCCATCGACCTGCTGCCAGTAGCTGCGGCTGACCGAGGCGTATGGCGTGGCTGCCTGCAGCGGCTGTGCCGGGTCCAGCGCCCAGGCGAACGCCAGCGGCGCGTGTTCGCTGTCATCGGTGGGCAGCGGCGCGGCCACCAGGGCGGCAGGCACCTGATCGCCCGCGCGGGCCGCCTGCAGCGGCTGCGCGGCCTGCGCTGTGGAAAGGGACAGCACTGCCAGCACCGCACTGGCCAGCAGGGTGGAATGGATCGTCATGGTCATCTCCCTCACTGGGTCAGGTCGTTGCGCAGCAGGGTGCCGAGGCCGAAGCACTCGCGCCGGCTCTGGTTGTGGCTGAGCGGTTCTGCGCCCTGGGTGCGCGCCTTGTCGGTGAACCAGGTGGTGCCGGCAGCTTTCTGGCTGCTGCACTCCAGGAAGCCATCGGAGCAGGACGACAGCCAGTTCTGGGTGAACTCCAGGCCGACATTGGCGGCATAGCCACCGCAGTAGCTGTTGCTGTCCCATACCGCCGATTCCACGTCACTGCCGACCACCACACGGAACGGCTTGGGCAGCGCCGGGCGACCGGCCGTGCCATACAGGTTCTGCGCGTTGTAGGTCGCCATGCTCGCCACCTGCTGCTGGCGCACCGCGTCGTTCTTGTAGCCCAGCAGCCAACCCAGCGAGGTTTCGAAGGTATTGCCGTTGAGCACCGCATCGGCCAATGGCGTGCCGGCCGAGGACGGCGCCAGCGCGGTGACCTTGCGCACCGTACGGATGATCTTCGGATAGCGGCTGTCGTAGGTCGGGTTGGACAGGATCCAGCGCACCACGTTGCCGCCGTTGGAGTGGGTGATCACCACCAGCTGGGTGATGCCACGGCTGTCGATGAAGCCGGTCAGCTGGTTGGCCAGGCAACCGGCCGCTTCCGGTTTCCACATGTACTGGGTGAAGTCACAGTTGATGACGACGTAGTTGCTGCTGTTGGGCAGGCCCTGGCGCACGGTGTCGATGATCGCCGGCTGCCAGTAGTCCTGGGTGGCATTGGTCTGCGCGCCGGTGCCATGCACGAAGGCCACGCCGACCACGTCGGCGGCCTGCGCCGGGGCGGTTGCCAGCCCGAGGAGCAGGGCCAGGACGGTACTTCCTGTTGCGGTGCTGCGCATCGCTTCTCTCCCTCTGTCAGCGGATCCCCCCGACCCGACTGGAACTGGACGGCATCTCGACCACCGTTGTGTCGATGCTCGCGGTGCAGGCGCGTGAAAGTCCGTGCGCTGCGCCCGGAATTGGGAGAATGACGCCGAACGATGACGGTTTTTATTCCATGGCAGTGACCATGCCGGGTCTGGCCGTATGACCGACGGTCACTGCGGTGTCGTGCGGGGGCTGCGATCATGGCGCGGTGTTTCCTGCCCAGAGCCTGTCCATGTCGCTGATTTCCCACCCTGCCCGCCCGCTGCTCGGCCTTGCCGTGGCTGCGGCCCTGGCCGGTTGTGCCGCCACCGCCACCAAGCCGACCGCCGTCGAAGCCAACATCACCACCAAGGCCGTCGGCTATCTGGACAAGAGCGCGGTTCCGGCCAGCCTCGACCTGGTGCCGGCACCGCCGGTCGCCGGTTCGGCTGCCCTCGCCCTGGACGAGCAGGTCAGCCGAGAAGCCCGCGCGCTGCGTGGCAGCCCGCGCTTCGCCCAGGCCGGCGTCGATGCGGAACTCGGTTTCCCCGAGGGCGCCAACCACTTCTCCTGCGCCGCCGACATCGACGTCGATGCGGTGAAGACCCCAGCGCTGTACCGCCTGCTGGAGCGCAGCCGGATCGACGCCAGTGCGGCGACCAAGGCGGCCAAGAACCACTACCAGCGCCCGCGCCCGTTCATGGTCAACGGTGAGCCGACCTGTTCGCCGAAGGACGAGGACGGCCTGCGCAAGAACGGTTCCTACCCCTCCGGCCACACCTCGATCGGCTGGGCCTGGGCCCTGATCCTGTCGGAGATCGCGCCGGACCGCGCCGACGCCATCCAGGCCCGTGGCCGCAACTACGGCGAGAGCCGCCTGGTCTGCAACGTGCACTGGCAGAGCGACATCCTCGAAGGCCGCTTCATGGGTGCCGCCGCCGTGGCCCGCCTGCACGACAACGCCGCGTTCAACAAGGACCTGCTGGCCGCACGCAAGGAGATCGAAGCGGCACGCAAGGCCGGCCTGCACTCCAGCCGCGACTGCACCACCGAGAACGCGGTGCTGAAGATCCGCCCGCAGAGCGCGCTGTAACGGTCGATGCCAGGGTCAGGGCTCTGCGGCGATCCCTGCGTCGGCGAACGCCTTCTGCAGGGCTGCTTTGTTGCCGCCGCGCGGCCAACCCACCACCCGCGCGGCGACCCTGCCGTCGCGCAGGATGTAGAAGGTGGGTGTTCCCCAGTAGCCGAAGTCTGCAAAGTCCGTCTGGCGGGCCACGACCTGGATCGGCAGATCGGGATGGCGTTCGGCCCAGTCGGTGAAGATGCGCAGATCAAGCGTCCCGTCCTGCGGGGACAGCCACAGCGCGCGGCTTCCTGAAAGTATCCGCAACACGTCGGGGTCGGCGCGCGCCGCTTCTGCCACCGCACGCGTGAAGCCGCAGGCTGGATGCGCGATGACAATGATCTTCAACGACGCCATGTCGGCGTGCGCCGCGCGAAAGCTCGCGCCATCCGCACTGGGCGTCCAGTACTCGAACGGCTTGGTGACGCGCGGCCACCGGGGCACGGGGCGGCCATTGAAAGCGGCCCGCCACGGCGATACCGGGGCCAACGCAGCGGCATCACGGCTCAGAACGGCAATGGTCGCTCCGGCGCGTGCGTCAGCAGGCTGCAGTTCACCACGCTTGCGGAGCTCGACCCCCACGCGCAGTGCAATGGCCGAGTAGTGCGGCTGCTTGCCTGCCACGGCGGCCGCGTGGGTCGCCCGCAACAGTACACGCAGGTCGGGTGTGCTCAGGCGGGACAGCGTAGCGGTATGAGGCAAAACACCCGTGTCAAACGCACGATCAACCTGGGCTCCGCGCTCACGCCAGTCATGGTCCGGCCCTGAGAGGCTTTCCCACGTTTCCTGCACGGTGGCATAGCCCTCCTCCAGAGATGCCCCGGCGGCACAGGGAGAGGACAGGATCATCGCCAGCGTGGTGGCGACCGGGAGCAACCCACGCATCATGACCCGTGGGCGCCGCAGGGCCGCGATCAGCAGTTGGACGTGCATATGTGTGCCGTTGATTCCTCGCATGTCGCGTGCGAGATGCACTTGTAGCCGGGATAGTCTGCCTCGTTGCAATGTTCTCCCACGCTACAACGCAGGCTGCGCGCAGTGTTCTGTATCTGCAGAACCCGTTGGTCTTCTTCCGAATTGACCCTGACATCGGGAATGACCGCCACCAGGTGCTGGAACCCAAACGGTTTGAGTACGCGATGGAGATCGGCCGCTCCCACTTCCCGTGCCAGATCGGAGTAATCGAAGGTGGTCAGTCCGAGCGCACTGAACCGTAGCGATGCGGTGAACCGCGCGCGCGCTGCAGGCGTCATTTTGTAAAGGGGAAACGTATCGGTATCCCCGAATGCCTTTGCATACGCGTCGAATGATCGCTGATCGGTGATCGACGCGGTCCGCTTCTCCAGGTGCAGGTGCTGGTCGTCCGGAAGCGTCGTTGTTGCTGCTTCAGCAGCGTTCACCCCCGCAGATGCCTGCATCGACAGCACGAGCATGGCCAAGCCTACGGTCATCCGCGACATTCTGTTCTTCATTGCAGTACCCCGGTTGCCCGGAAGATTCCGGTAGCTACGGTTGTACGCCTGTTCCATCCGAGCGCATCGACACGGGCTCGGGTTCACGGCAACTGAGACATATTCTTGCCGCCGCTCACACTTCTTGACCGCTGCCCGCAGCGCGGGCGTGTCCATCTGCGACATGGTCGCGCATCAAAAGGAAGGGCCGGCATTGCGCCGGCCCTTCTTCATTGCACTACCGCCACCGCATCAGAACTTCGCGGTGAACTCCACGCCCCAGGTCCGCGGCTCGTTGAGGAAGCCGGTCAGGTTGTTGAAGTCGATCGCACCGACCACGCGGGTCTGGTTGGTCAGGTTGCGGCCGAACACGGCCACGTCGTACTGGCCGTAATCCCAGTTGTAACCGAGGCGCAGGCCGCCCTCCAGCGAACTGCGGCCGCGGAATTCCGGCGACTCGTAGATGAAGAAGTTGACCGCGCTGCGGTACGCCCAATCGGTGTAGGCGTACAGCTCACTGCCATCGCTGAGCGGGAAGCCCACGCGCAGGGTCGCGTTGTGGATCCACTTCGGCGCCTGCGGCAGCGGGTTGCCGTTGACCAGCGCGTAGGTCTGGCCGTTGATCACCGTGGTCGGGTCAGTGATGGTGCAGCCACCGCCACAGATCGCCACCGCCAGGTTCTTGTCCTTGATCTCGGTGTCGTTGTAGCTGCTGCCGAAGGTCAGCAGGACGTTGTCGGCCAGGTAGGCCTCCAGGTCCAGCTCGACGCCCTGGCCGACGGTCTTGTCGGCGTTGAGCAGGGTGGCGGTGTTGTTGGCGCCGCCCACGGCGATCAGCTGCTGGCCATCGACGTTGTAGCGGAACACGCTCAGGCCCAGGCGCGCGCGGCGCTCGAACAGGTCGGCCTTGATGCCGGCCTCGTACGAGATCACCTTCTCCGAATCGGCCTGCGACAGGCCCGGCGCGAAGGCCAGGCGGCCCTGGATCGACGGCGCGCGGAAGCCCTTGGCCACGCGGGCATAGGCGTTGATGTCGTCGGTCAGCTTGTAGACGCCACTGAAATCCCAGCTGACGTCGTTGACGTCGGTGTTGGCCAGGTACGGGCCACTGACCGGGGTGCCGAACGGAACGGCCTGCAGCACGCTGGCGCTGAAGTCCTTCTTGTCCTGGGTGTAGCGCACGCCGGCGCGCAGCTTGAAGCGGTCGGTGACGTCGAAGTCACCCGAGGCGAACACCGCCCACGCCTTGTTGCGCTGGTTCTGCACCACGTGGCCGGTCTGCGGATTGCCCGGGGTCAGCGAGTCGTAGTTGAAGTTGTTGATGGTCACGTCTTCATCGAAGTAGAAGACGCCGGCCTGCCAGTCGAAGCGGCCCCACTCGTTGGACTCGACGCGGACTTCCTGCGTCCACTGCCGGTGGTGCGGCAGGCCGTCGGCCGACTCCGACGAGAACGGAATCAGGCCGGGGCCGTAGTTGCCGGCACCCAGGAAGGACGCGCCGTAGCCACCGTCGATGTCGCCACGGTTGAGCGATTCGGCGGTTTCATAGCCGGTGATCGAGTGCAGGGTTACCGAGCCGAGGTTCCACTGCAGGCGCGCGCTGCCACCCCAGGTCTCCAGGTCGGAGAAGTTGACGCCGTCATTGGCCACCTTGTCGCGGTCGAAGCTCTCGACCAGCGCATTGCCCCCCTTCTGGATGATGTTGGCGCGGAACAGGCGGGCGGTGCCGTTGAGCTTGCGCTTGTGCAGGTTGAACAGCGCTTCGAAGTCATCGCCTTCGTACAGGAACTGCACGCGGCCGGCCGCTTCGTCATAGCCCTCGAAGCCGCTGTTGGGTGCACCGGCGCGGGTGTTGTCGACCCAGTCGTCGCGGCGCTGGTAGATGGCCGAGACGCGCGCCGACCAGCGGTCGGTCAGCGGGCCGCCGTAGGCGCCCTGCACGTTCCAGCTGTTGTAGCTGCCGTAGCCGACGCGGAGGTAACCATCGGCGTCCTGCGACGGGCGCGCCGAGTCGAACTTGACCACACCGGCCGGGGTATTGCGGCCGAACAGCGTGCCCTGCGGGCCACGCAGCACTTCCACGTTGGCCAGGTCGAACAGCGGGAAGCCCTTCAGCAACGGGCTTTCCTGCACCACATCGTCATACACCAGCGACACCGGCTGCGACGCATTGAGGTCGAAGTCGGTGTTGCCCAGGCCGCGGATGTAGAAGCGCGGGAAGGCCCGGCCGTAGGACGACTCGATGTTGAGGCTAGGCACGCGTGCGGCCAAGAAGCGGATGTCATCGCCGGCCGAGCCGAGCACGTCCAGCTTCTCGCCCTGGATCGCGCTCAACGCGACCGGTACGTCCTTGGCGTTCTCGACGCGGCGCTGCGCGGTCACCTGCAGGGCGTCGAGGGCAACCGGATCCTTGGCAGCGGGGGTTTCCTGGGCGGCTGCTACCAGCGGCAGCAGGGCGGAAAGAGCGGCAACGAGGGGACGCGCGACCGGAAATCGGCCACGGGAAGTGCGGGTCGGGGACATGGCGGTAGGCTGTGTTTGGAGGGGTGGTAAAACGGCGCTACCAGATAATTGTTGCAATACAGCACCTGCCCCGCAAATGCCGGCCGTTCATGGCCCTGTCGCCCGGCCCCGGGCGCGCTCGCTAGACTCGGGGTTTTCCAGCGCCGCGGAGCCGCCGCAATGACCCAGTGGTACTTCCACGCCTCTGCCCAGGCCGAACGCATCGGCCCGCTTGATGACGAGGCCGCGCGCCGCTTTGCGCTGGCCAATCCGCGCGCGCTGGCCTGGTGCCAGGGCATGGGCGGGTGGACGTCGATTGCCGAGGTGCCCGAACTGCAGTCAACGGCCCCGGGCATGCCCAGCACCCCACCGCCGGTTCCCGCCGACGCCAGCGGCCGCGCCGACGACATCGAATTCCGCATCGTCGGCCATGAGATGCAGTTCGTGGAAATCGAGCTTGACCCCGGCGAGAGCGCCATTGCCGAGGCCGGCGCCTTGATGTTCAAGGACGCGAGCGTGCAGATGGACACCGTGTTCGGCGCCGCCAGCGGGGGTCCGGGCGGTGGCTTCATGGGCAAGGTGATGGCCGCCGGCAAGCGCGTGCTGACCGGCGAGAGCCTGTTCGCCACCGTCTACACCCAGAGCGGCCACGGCAAGGGCAAGGTCGCCTTCGCCGCGCCCTACCCCGGCACCGTGCTGGCGATGAAACTGGACCAGCATGGCGGCCGCCTGATCTGCCAGAAGGACAGCTTCCTGGCCGGCGCGCGCGGTGTGCAGATCGGCGTGCAGTTCCAGCGCAGGATCATGACCGGCCTGTTCGGCGGTGAGGGCTTCATCATGCAGAAGCTGGAAGGCGACGGCTGGGTCTTCATCCACGCCGGCGGCTGCGTGATCGAGCGCGAGCTGGCCGCCGGCGAGCGCCTGGACGTGGATACCGGCTGCGTGGTGGCCTACCACCCGACCGTGGACATGGACGTGCGCCGGGTGACCGGCATCAAGAGCATGCTGTTCGGCGGCGAAGGCGTGTTTCTGGCCACGCTGACCGGCCCTGGCAAGGTCTGGCTGCAGTCGCTGCCGTTCTCGCGCCTGGCCGGCCGCATGTGGATGGCCGCGCCGCAGGGCGGCGGCCAGAACCGCGGCGAAGGCTCGGTGCTGGGTGGCCTGGGCCGGATGCTGGACGGCGACAACCGGTTCTGAGCGGCTCCGGTCGTGCCGGCCGCTGGCCGGCAGCCCCATGCACCTTGGCGCGCATCCCGGTAGTGCCGGCCGCTGGCCGGCAACCCCATGGACCGTTGCCAGTTTTCCTATGGTTGCCGGCCAGCGGCCGGCACTACCTTTATGAATGGGCGATATTTCCCACCCTGCCCGCCCTGCCACGGCTTCGGTATGCTGGCGCCCTTTCCTGAATCCGGCGCCGCGCGCGCACTGCCGATGAGCCTGTTCCGCCCCCGCATGCTGCTGTCCGTCGCCCTGATCGGCCTGCTGGCCGGCTGCGGTGGCGAGCCGGTCCGCCCCACCCCGCCGCCGGCACCGACCGTGGTCCCGCAGGCCAAGCCGGTGAAGATCGGCATCGCCCTCGGCGGCGGCGCGGCCAAGGGCTTCGCCCATATCGGCGTGATCAAGATGCTGGAGGCCAACGGCTTCGAGCCGGCCGTGGTCGCCGGCACCAGCGCCGGCAGCGTGGTCGGCGCCCTGTATGCCAGCGGCATGGACGCCTTCCAGATGCAGAGCAAGGCCGTGGCGCTGGATGAAGCCAGCATCCGCGACGTGCGCCTGTTCTCCGGTGGCCTGGTGCAGGGCCAGAAGCTGCAGGACTACGTCAACGAGCAGGTTGCCAACCGTCCCGCCGAGCGCCTGAAAAAGCCGTTCGCCGCCGTCGCCACCCAGCTGGAAACCGGCGAGCGCGCCATCTTCGTGCGCGGCAATGTCGGCCAGGCCGTGCGCGCATCGAGCAGCATCCCCGGCGTGTTCGAACCGGTGAAGATCGGCGGCCGCAACTACATCGACGGCGGCGTGGTCAGCCCGGTGCCGGTGGACGCCGCGCGCCAGCTCGGCGCCGACTTCGTGATCGCCGTGGATATTTCCAGCAAGGCCAGCGGCAAGGCGCCGACGGACATGCTGGGCATCGTCAACCAGTCCATCTCGATCATGGGCCAGCGCCTGGGCGAGCAGGAACTGGCGCGCGCCGACATCGTCATCCGCCCGAAGGTGCTGGACATCGGCGCGGCCGATTTCAGCCAGCGCGGCACCGCGATCCTGGAAGGCGAAAAGGCCGCAATGGCGGCCATGCCGCAGATCCGCGCGAAGATCCAGCAGCTGCAGCGCGCACGCGCCGCCGCAGCGGCACCGGCCCCGGTGGCTGCACCGAAGTGCGAGGAAGCCTCGCGCCTGGGCAGGCTGATGGGCCGCAAGGACAAGTGCTGATCCCTTGATGCCTGGCCACCGGGCATGCCCGGTGGCCGCTCAGGACTCCAGCTGCGACAACGGCAACGCCTGGAAGCCCTTCACCGTGCGCAGCACGAAGCTGGAATTGGCATCGGCCACGCCACCGGCGTTGAGCAGCCTGTCCAGCAGGAAGTGCGAGAAGTGCTCCAGGTCGCGCACATAGACGTGCAGCAGGTAGTCCATGTCGCCGGTCAACGCATGGCAGGCCACCACCTCATCCCAGCCCTGCACGCTGTCCACGAAGTGGCCGATGGCGGCCTGGTCGTGCTTTTCCAGCTGCACGCGCACGAAGGCCTGCAGGCCCAGGCGCAGTTGCCGTGGCTCCAGGCGCGCACCATAGCCGACGATCACGCCCTCGCTTTCGAGCCGCTGCAGGCGGCGCAGGCAGGCCGAGGGCGAGAGATTCACCCGCGCCGCCAGTTCGGCGTTGGTAGCGCGCCCGTCCCGCTGGATTTCATCCAGCAGGCGTATATCCGTGCGATCGAACTGGACTTCTCCGGCCATTGTTGCCCCGCAACATGGTGAGTACGCAAGGATATTGCGCCAACAACGGCAATCGGCGCAACTTTTGCAACCCTGTTGCGCGCGCCCTGCCCTAGCATCGTGGGTATCCCTTCAAGGAGCGCCCCATGGACCTCGCCCAGCCCCGCCGCGTCGAACACCAGCAGACCGACAAGGGCTACGTGCCGGTGTACACCACCGCGCTCGTCGAGCAACCGTGGAACACCTACACTGCCGACGACCACGCCACCTGGAGCACGCTGTACCAGCGCCAGCGCGAGCTGCTGGTCGGCCGCGCCTGCCAGGAGTTCCTAGATGCGCAGGACGAGATGGGGATGAGTGCGCACATGATTCCGCGCTTCGACCAGCTCAACGAAGTGCTCGGCGCGGCGACCGGGTGGACGCTGGTCGGCGTCGAAGGCCTGCTGCCGGAACTGGATTTCTTCGACCACCTGGCCAACCGACGTTTCCCGGTGACCTGGTGGATCCGCCGCCCGGACCAGATCGACTACATCGCCGAACCGGACCTGTTCCACGACCTGTTCGGCCACGTGCCGCTGCTGATGAACCCGGTGTTTGCCGACTACATGGAGGCCTACGGCCGCGGTGGCGTCAAGGCCCACGCGATCGGGCCGGACGCGTTGCAGAATCTCACCCGCCTGTACTGGTACACGGTGGAATTCGGCCTGATCGAAACGCCGGACGGCCTGCGCATCTACGGTGCGGGCATCGTGTCGTCGAAGGGAGAGTCGCTGTACTCGCTGGAATCGGACGCGCCCAATCGCATCGGCTTCGACCTGCAGCGGATCATGCGCACGAAGTACCGCATCGACACGTTCCAGAAGACCTACTTCGTCATCGACAGCTTTGAACAGCTGATGCAGGCGACCTCACCGGACTTCACTCCGATCTACGCGGCACTGGCCGACCAGGCGCACCTGCCTGCCGGTGATGTGCAGTCCGACGACCGCGTGTTCCAGAAGGGCTCGGGTGAAGGCTGGGCCGACGGCGGCGACGTGTGAGGCGGGCCGGCGCGCGGGTATCCTGCGCGGCATGACTGATGTGTTTGCCGCCCTGCGCGTGACCAACGTCGCCTTCGACGACGACGTCATCCTGCTGACCCTGGCCGATGGCCGGCGCACCCGCCAGCCGCTGCGCTGGGTACCTGCGTTGTTCGAAGCCGATGCAGGGCAGCGCGCGCAGTGGGTCGCCACCGCCGATGGCCTGGGTGTGAACTGGCCGGCCCTGCTGCCGGCGCGCGAGGCGGGCGTGGTCGATATCCTCAACCAGGTCTGGGAAGACCGCTACGACGCGGCGATGGCGCGGCTGAAGGACGCCGGATGGACGCTGGAGGCGCTGTCCGACGAGGACCAGCAACTGGTGGCGCTGTGGCGCATGGAAGCGGACATCAACAACGGCGGCTTCATGCAGTTCCTGTGCAACTGGGGCGACCCGACCTGCCAGCTGGCGCTGCGCGCGCTGCAGGCGATGGGCGCAGTGCAGACGCACGCGCTCCTGGCCGGCATGCGCGGGCTGCTGGATCGGCTGGAAAACGACCCGGCGATCAAGGAACCGACCGACCTGTACGACGCGATGAGCGAAGACGAACAGCAGGCGCTGGAAGCCTTCGAGGACGCCTATTTCGAGCGCCCGGAAGACCTTGCGCGGTTCGGGCTGAGGCACTTCGGCGCCGAGCGGCTGTAGCAGCCCGCGTGGAGCCGAGCCCATGCTCGGCTGCGATCAACCGGAGGCAGGACAGCCGAGCATGGCCTCGGCTCTACAGGCTCAGCGCGGGTACGCCAGCAGCACCACCAGGTCCTCGTCACCCACCTGCTGCAGCGCATGGCGGCTGCCCTTGCGGGTCAGCAGCGCGTGCCCGGCGTGCACGTCGTACTGCCTGCCGTCCAGCACGTAGCTGCCCTGCCCACTGACGATGTAATAGATCTCATCCTTGTGCTGCGGATGCAGGCCGATACCCGCGCCCTTGTGCAGCACGCGCTTGCGCAGCACGAAGGGCAGGTCCGCCGCGCCGGCAAAGAACGGATACGCGGTGGTGGGCCCGCCGCCGCCGTGCGGGCCGGGCTGCATGCGCGCAATCGTGCCTTCGTGCACGACCTGCGAATCTCCCGTCGCACCGGCGCCCTGCCCTGCGTCCATCACGTCGCAGTCGATGTCCCGCACCAGCGCCGGCTGCAGCGCGGGCAGCAGCGGCGCTGCTTCGCGCAGTACCAGGCAGGCCACCGCATGGGCGCCGGCCACGCTGAAATGGGTGCCGTCGGCCTTGTTCTGTTCGGGCACGAACAGGAAGTACGGTCGCGCGCCCTGCTCACCCAGCGCGCGGATCCAGCGCGTGCTGCGGTCGTTCAGATCAATCAGGGCAATCCGCTCGCGCGCGGCCAGGGCCTTCATCGATTGCGTGTAGCGGCCATGCGTGTCCAGCAGTGAACCGAAGTCGTACAGCAGCCGCGCCACCGGCGTGACCAGCACCGGCGTGGCGCCTTTCCCGCGCGCCACCTGTACGTAGCGCATCAGCAGGCGGGGGTAGTCCCGGTCCGGATCGGTGTAGCGCGTGGAATCCTCAAACTTCGCATCGTTGTGGCCGAACTGGATCAGCAGCACATCGCCACCGCGCAGCTCGGCGGCGATGGCATCCAGGCGCCCTTCGTCGATGAAACTGCGCGTGCTGCGACCGCCCTTGGCATGGTTGTGCACCTCGAAGCGCGCCGGGTCGAGGTAGCTCTGCAGTGCCTGGCCCCAGCCGGCCTGGGGCGCGCGCTCGGGGCCGTATTCGGCCGCAGTGGAGTCACCGGCGATGAATACCCGCACCGGCGCCGCCTGCGCGGTGGTGCAAGACAGCAGCAACAGCAGCAACAGGGTGCGCATGGCGGTTCTCCGGTAGTGCCGGCCGCTGGCCGGCACCCTCATGAACGGCGGAAGCCTCGCGAAGATGCCGGCCAGCGACCGGCACTGCCGTGGCTCACGCGTCAGCGCGCCAGCCAGCCACCGTCGACCGGCAGCACGGCGCCGTTGATGTAATCCGACGCCGACGACGCCAGGAACACCGCCGCACCGGCCAGGTCATCCGGCGTGCCCCAGCGACCGGCCGGGATGCGCTCCAGGATCGCCTTGTTGCGCGCTTCGTCGGCGCGCAGCTGGGCGGTGTTGTCGGTGGCCATGTAGCCCGGGGCGATGGCATTGATGTTGATGCCCTTGCCCGCCCACTCGTTGGCCAGCAGCCGGGTGATGCCGGCGATGCCGCTCTTGCTGGCGGTGTACGACGGCACGCGGATACCGCCCTGGAAGGACAGCATCGAAGCAATGTTGATGATCTTGCCGTGGCCCTGTTCGATGAAGTGGCGGCCGGCGGCCTGCGAGATGAAGAAGGCGGACTTGAGGTTGACGTTCATCACGTCGTCCCAGTCCTGCTCACTGAATTCCACCGCATCGGCGCGGCGGATCAGGCCGGCGTTGTTGACCAGGATGTCCAGGCCACCCAGGCCGTCAATGGTTTCGCGCACCACGCGCGCCACCGGTTCGATGCTGATCAGGTTGGCTTCGATGGCCAGGCAGCGGCGGCCCAGCGCAGTGATCTTTTCGATGGTGTCGGTGGGCGGGGCGATGCCGGCCACGGCCACGTCGGCGCCGGCGGCAGCCAGTGCCACGGCGATGCCCTGTCCCAGACCGGTATTGCCACCGGTTACCAGAGCGACCTTGCCTTCCAGGCTGAAGGGATTAGCCATTGCGTATGCGTTCCTTGATTGGGGCGAGCGGGGTCAGCGCGACGGCCGCCGGCACACGGTGCACGGCGGCCAGGTGGGGCCTACTTGAGCTGGCAGATGTCCAGCACGTGCATGTCGGTGTAATCCAGGTTCTCGCCCCCCATCGCCCAGATGAAGGCGTAGTTGCTGGTACCGGCGCCCATGTGGATCGACCACGGCGGCGACACCACGGCTTCGTTGTTCTGGATGACGATGTGGCGCTGCGCGGCCGGCTCGCCCATGAAGTGGTAGACGCGGTCGCTGTCGCCCAGGTCGAAGTAGAAGTACACCTCGCTGCGGCGGTCGTGCAGGTGCGGCGGCATGGTGTTCCACACGCTGCCCGGCTTGAGCACGGTCAGCCCCAGCAGCAGCTGCGAGGACTGGCAGGTGGCCGGCACGATGTACTGGTAGATGGTGCGCTCGTTGCTGGTTTCCAGCGCGCCGCGATCCAGGGCGACGGCATCCTTGATGGACAGCTGCCGGGTCTCGAAGCGGGCATGGGCTGGGGTCGAGGCCAGGTAGAACTGGGCGGGATTGGCGGCGTCCTGCGAGGCGAACACGACGTCCTTGCTGCCCATGGCCACGTACAGGCCATCCTTCGGGCCCAGCGTGTAGACCGTGCCATCGACGGTGACGCTGCCGGTTCCGCTGCCGACGTTGATCACGCCCAGCTCTCGACGCTCCAGGAACGGATGGCCTGCGGCCGAAGCGGGTTCGGTCTGGGTCGGCAGGGCCAGCGGTGCGTCCACCGGGGCAGCGCCGCCGATCACGAAGCGCTCGTAGTGGGTGTACTTGAGGGTCACCGCACCGGCGTTGAACAGGCCATCGAGCAGGTACAGGTCACGCAGCTGGTCGTTGCTGGCACCGTGGATGGCATCGGGATGGGTGGCGTAATGGGTCTTGCTGTACATGGCGTCTCCAGAGCGGGGGGCGGGCCGACGGGTCGGCCCCGGCGCGGTTCACGGTCGATTCTAGCCAGACAGGAAACCGGTGTCATTTTGCGTCGCACGATGCCGGGATGGCCCGGGCAAGGCGCGGCGGATCGGGTGGATGGGGCAGAGGTCGTGACCTGCAGGAGTGATCCCTGAGGGGATCAATCCTCCGGCGGCTGGCAGGAATCGCGGACGATCAGGTGCGGCCGCACGCTGGCGATGGGCAGCGCGGCCTGGCCTTCGGGCTGGATCAGCATCGCCGCGGCGGTGCGCCCGGTATCGCGGGTATGCCGGCGCACCGAGGTCAGCGAGGGCCACAGGCGCGAGGCCAGCGGGCTGTCGTCATAGCCGACGATGGACAGCTGGCGCGGAATGTTGATGCCCGCGCGCAGCGCGACCTTGTAGATGCCGGCGGCCATTTCGTCATTGCCGGTGAAGATGGCGGTCGGGCGGCGCTTGCCCAACAGCAGTTTCTCGGCAGCGGCCACGCCGGATTCGAAGGTGTAGCCAGCCTCGATGATGCGGTCCTTGGGCAGCTCGATGCCGCGCTGGGACAGCGCGTCGATGAAGCCGGCGGTACGTTCATGGGCCGAACGGTAGGCGCTGGGACCGGTCACCAGGGCAATGTCACGGTGGCCGAGCGAGAGCAGGTAGTCGGCGGCTTCGGCCGCACCGTCGCGGTCATGGGTGACCACCATCTGTGAGCTTTCGTCCAGCGGCAGCGCTGCCACGCGGGTGAACCGGCAGCCGATCTCATCAAGCATGTCCGCCAGCGCCTGGTCTTCCGAGGCACGCGGCACCAGGATCACCCCGTGCAGCTTCTGCTGCTGCACGAAGCGCCGCACGCCCTCGATGTAGCCGGGGCTGCGGCTGTCACACGGGTGCACCACCAGCTCGAAGCTGGAACCACGCAGTGCATCCAGTGCACCGTACTGCATGTCCACGATGTACTGCGCGGTGGGGTTGTCGTAGACCATGCCGATCAGGAAGGAGCGGCGGAACGCCAGTCCACGGGCCAGCGGATCGGGCGTGTAGCCCACCTCACGCATCAGCGCCTCCACCTTGTCGCGCGTGTCCTTGCGCACCAGCGGCGAGTTGTTGATGATTCTTGAAACCGTTTTCTTGGATACGCCCGACAGTCGCGCGATGTCGTTGATGGTGGCTGCCTTGCCCTTCGCCAATGCCGGCGTAGCGGCATCGTTCTTGTTGCGCACTGACATGTTTTGAACCCGGTAAGTCTGGGGATTCCGGCTCCGCGCTCAGTCCAGCGCGCGGTAGCGGAAGTTGCGGAAGGTTACCGCACCGTCGCCGGCCGCATACAGCGCCGGCTTCAGCGCCAGGAACCTGCCCGCTACATTGTGATGGTAACCGGACACTTCCATCTGAACCGGATACTTCTGCCAAGTGTGCCCGTCGGTGCTGGAGTGGAAGGTGACGATGTGGCGGTTGTTGGTCACCCGCAGCCACAGCCGGCCGCCGCGCCCCGGCGCCGGCCGGGCAGGGCGCTCCTCGCCGTAGCGATGCATGATGAACGACTCGCCATTGCTGCCCACGCCCACGTACAGGCGGTCGCTGTAGAACAGCAGCGCGCCGCCCACGGCACCGGGGGCGATCTCCATCTCCACCTCGAACTGGTAGGCCCGGTCGCCGGCGATGGTGGTCAGCGGTGACGCATCGCGCGGCGTGCTGCCCTTGCCCTGCAGGACCAGGCCGTTGCCGCTGAAACCCAGCCGCCGGTACTCGTCCTGCGCCGGATTGAAGAACGCCCACTGCGGGCCAAGCGTGCTGCCGCGGAAATCATCCGACAGCGCCATGCCATGCGGCGACAACGCCTGTCCGGCCGGCTTGCGCAGTGGCTGGCCGAGGTCGCCCCCGGTCGCGCGGAACCAGCCGTCGGCGGTCCATTCGATCGGCTCCAGCAGGGCCTGGCGGCCCAGCGTCCAGAAGCCGTTCTCGTACCCGTGGTACATCATCCACCAGCGCCCATCGGTCCCTTCGATCACCGTCGCATGGCCACGCGACCACCAGGGCTCGGCTGCCGACTGCGTGCGCGTGATCGGGTTGTTGGGCGCGTTCTCCCACGGTCCGTGGATCGAACGCGAGCGCGCGGTGATCACCATGTGGCCGGTGGGCGGCCCGGCCGTGCCGCCCACCGCCGTGGTCATGTAGTACCAGCCGTCGCGGAGGTGGATCTTCGGGCCTTCCTGCGCATAGGCCTCGACGTCCCAGTCCTGCGGATAGCGCCAGCCGTCGTAGACGTGCTTCGGCGTGCCGGCCACGCTCAGCCCATCGTCGGCCAGTTGCACGTAATCACCACCGCTGAGGAACAGGTAGCGCTTGCCGTCTTCACCCACCGCATGGCCAGGATCGATGTAGCCGCCCAGGCCGATGTCGATCGGTGCGCTCCATGGGCCCTTGATGTCATCGGCCCAGACCACGAAGTTGCTGCGGCGCTCGCCGGTCCGCGCCGGGAAGTAGATGAAGTAGCGCCCCCGGTGCTTGACGATGTCCGGCGCCCAGATCGAGCCCACGTTGCGGGTGATCGCATGGCCCAGCGGCTGCCAGTTCACCAGGTCGCGCGAGTGCCAGATCGGCAGGCCGGGATAGGCGTCGAACGACGACAGCGTGAGGTAGTAATCGTCTCCGTCCTTGAGCACCGAGGGATCCGGATGGTCGCCGGCCAGCACCGGATTGAGGAACGTGCCATCGCCACGGTCCGCCTGGCGCTGGTGTTCCAGCCCCCGCGCCCACTGCGCCGGGGCGCGCGCGGTCTCCGCCGCGGGTGCAGGCCATGCCGGCAGCAACACGGCGAACAGGGTGGCGGCGGCGACGATACGCAGTGCACGCATGGCAGTCTCCTTGCGGCTCAGCCGCGCAGCGCGGCCGGCAGCCACAGCGACAGGGCGGGGAAGAAGGTGACCACCAGCAGCACGCCCAGCGCGGCGAACCAGAACGGCCAGATGGTGCGCATGCTCTGGCCGACGCTGATCTTGCCGATGGAGGTGCCGATGAACAGCACCGAGCCGACCGGCGGGGTGACCAGGCCGAGGCCGCCGGTGAGCACCAGCACCAGGCCGAAGTGGATCGGATCGATGCCGTAGGCGCGCGCCACCGGCAGGAAGATCGGCGTGCAGATCAGGATCATCGGCGCCAGATCCATGAAGGTGCCCAGCAACAGCAGCATCACCACGATCATCAGCAGCACCATGAAGCGGCTGTGCGCGAACGACTGCAGGAACTCGACGGCGGCAGCCGGCACCTGCAGGTACGCCAGCAGCCAGCCGAACACCGCCGCGGTGGCGATCACGAACAGGATCACGCCGGTACTGCGCGCGGCATGGATGACGGTGTCGAAGAACTCGCGCCAGCGCAGCTGCCGGTACAGCACGGTGGTCACCAGCAGGGCGTAGACCACGGCGATCGCCGCGCTTTCCACAGCAGTGAAGATGCCGGCGCGGATTCCGACGAAGATCAGCGCGACCAGGCCCAGGCCGGGCAGGGCGGAGACGATGCGCAGGGCCACGGCACGCCAGCCGGGAAAGACCTCTACGCCATAGCCGCGGCGACGTGCGACCACATAGCCGGTGACCATCAGCGCCAGCGTCATCAGCAGCGCAGGGACAATGCCGGCGGCGAACAGGTCGGCGATGGACAGGCCCCCGCCGGCGGCAGCGGAGAACAGGATCAGGTTGTGCGACGGAGGCACCAGTAGGGCCACCAGCGCGGCGGTGATGCTGACGTTGACGGCGAAATCGCGGTCGTAGCCGCGCTTGACCATCTGCGGGATCATCGTGCCGCCGACCGCCGAGACATCGGCGATGGCCGAGCCGGACACGCCGCCGAAGAACAGCGAGGACAGGATCGACACCTGGCCCAGGCCACCGCGCAGGCGCCCGACCAGCGACGAGGCCAGTGCGATCAGGCGCTCGGAGATGCCGCCGCGCATCATGATCTCGCCGGCAAAGATGAACAGTGGAATGGCGATGAGCGAAGCGGAGCCGGTACCGGCCGAGATCTGCTGCACCAGCACGATGCTGGGGATATCCAGGTACAGCAGGGTGGCCAGCGCCGCAGCGGCCAGCGCATAGGCGACCGGCACGCCGAGCAGCAGCAGCACGGCGAATACGGAGAACAGGAGGGTGATGCCCATGGATCAACGATCTCCTTCAGCGTCTTCGGCGCCGGTGGCGCGGGCCTGCAGCGCGTTCCACGCGCGGTTCAGTGCAAACATCAGCATCAGCGCGCCCCCCACCGCCAGCGGCAGGTAGTTGATGCTCTGCGGCAGGTTGGCACCGGCGGTCTTGATGTCCAGTCCGTCGACCAGCAGGTCGGCCGACCAGAACGCGATGAAGCTGCCCAGCACCGCCACCACCAGCTGCACCAGCACGTCCACCGCGCGGCGCAGGCCGGCGCCCATGTAGGCATGCAGCAGGAAGAAGCCGAAGTGGCGGTTGGTGTGCACGCCGCAGGCCGCGCCCAGGCTCATCGCCGTGGCCAGCAGCAGCAGGGTGACCGGCTCGGTCCAGCTGGGCGAATCGTTGATCACGTAGCGCGCGAACACCTGCCAGCCCTGCACCACCACCAGCCCCAGCAGGGCGGCGACGGCGCCGTAGATGGCGATGTCGGCAATGCGGTCCAGCAGGCGCTGGCCGGGTCCGGTGGTGGACGTCGTCGTTTCGGTCATGGCGGTATCCTCAGGCGGCACGGATGCGGTCAACCAGCGCGGCGATGCCAGGCTGCTGCAGGTAGTGCTTCAGCAGCGGCTGCGCCGCATCGCGGAAGGCCGCCATGTCGACCTCGTTGGCTTTCACCCCGTAGGCCAGCACCGCCCGGCGCGCGGCATCCTCCGATGCGTCCCACTGCTCACGCATCACCGCCACCGATGCGCGGGCGGTGTGCAGCAGCAGCTGGCGGTCATCCGGGCTGAGGCGTTCAAAACGGGCGCGCGACATCAGCAGCACGTCCGGCGCATACGAATGGTCGCTCTGCGACCAGTAGTGCGCGGCTTCGAAATGGCGGCTGGAATGGAAGCTGCGCATGTTGTTCTCGGCGCCGTCGATCATGTGGGTCTCCATGCCGGAGAACGTGTCGCCCAGCGACATCGGCGTCGGGTTGGCGCCGAGCAGGCGCATCAGCTGGATGAAGATGTCCGACGAGGCCACCCGCAGTTTCAGGCCGTGCAGGTCGCTGGGCGAAACGATGGGGTGCTTGGTGTTGTAGAAGCAGCGTGCACCGGAGTCGTAGATCGCCAGGCCGACCAGATCGCGGCCTTCAAAGCCACGCAGCACCGCGTCGGCCACGCCGCCATCGAGTGCGGCGCGCTGCTGCGCGACCGACCTGAAGACGTACGGCAGGCACAGTGCCTGGGTCAGCGGAAATGCGTTGTTGAGTGCACCGGCATACACGCGGGTGATGTCGATGGCGCCAAAGCGCGCCATGTCGATCGCTTCCGACTCGCGGCCCAGCTGGCCCGAGTGGTACTGCCGCAGCCGCAGGCGGCCGTTGGTCTCACGCTGCAGGGTCTCGCCGATCCACTTCACCGCAGTGACGGTGGGGTAGTCGGCCACGTGCACGTCGGTCGCGGTCAGCAGGGTGCTGCCGTCCACGTCGCCGGCGGCCCCACGCCCGCAGGCGGCGAGCATCGGCGTCGCCAGCGCAGCGGCGCCGCCGGCCAGGAAATTACGTCGTGTGATCATCTGCGCCCTCCCGCGCGTGTTCACCAGGGCTGGCCGGCGGTCATCCCGCCGGCACGGCCCGGCAGGCAATGTCACCGAAGCCGGCAAAGCGCACCAGCGCCGTTTGTCCTGCCTCGATATCGTGGATGCCGGTAGCGTTGCCGGTGGCGATCAGGTCGCCCTTGCGCAGCGGCCGGCCACGCTGCGCCGAACGGGACAGCGCGAAGGCATAGGCCGCCCGCAGGCCGCCGGGCAGGCGGGTGGCGCCACCGGTGCCGACCACCTCACCTTCGATCAGTGTCTCGGCACGCAGCGAGTTTTCGTCGCGTGCGGTCCAGTCGACGATCTCCGGGCCCAGCACCAGGCCGTTGTTGTTGCCAAAGTCGGACACCACCACGCGCGGACCAAGTTCGTTGATGGTGGCCAGCGGGCTGCTGGCCACTTCCACGCCGATATAGAGGCGCGCAGGCAGCGCTTCGGCCTGTTCCGGGGACCAGTCCAGCTGTCCGGCCGGCGCGTCCTCCAACAGCTCCAGCACGTACTCTGCTTCGACTGCGCCGAAGCCCCCGACGAAGACCGGGATGTCGGTTGTTCCACCGGTATCATTCCAGAGCTGACGTTTGAAGATCGGCCCCAGCAGGCGCTCATCGCCGGAGCCGTCGCGGCGCCCGGCAGCGATGTAACCCACCTTCCAGCCGACCACCGTATCGCTCCACAGGCCAATGGCCTGGTCCTGCACGTGGTAGGCAGCCACCAGATCGACGGGGATATCTCCGGGGAACGCGGGCAGGGCCTTGCCTGCGCGGCGTGCATCGGTGAAGGCGCGGGCGATGGCGGCTGCACCGTCCGGCGCCGGCCTCTGCCCCTGTGTGCCGTGTTCGTTGCTCAAGAAGGGTCTCCCTCTGCGTTGTTGCACTGCCCATCGACAGCGTCTGCAGGAGGTGTATATGGTAAACCGGTGTCATCACGCAAGCCGCAGCGCATCACACCCGCTTCCGGGGCGCCTGCGGCACGCTGCCCACCCTTCGCTGGAGCCCGGTCCGCCATGCGTCTACCCCCTCTTGTGCTGTTCCTGTGCGTTCTGTTGACGCTTGCCCCGGCACGTGCCAGCGACGTCCCGCTGCGCGACGGCCAGCGGCTTGCCGGGGAGGTGGCCGGCGAACGCCTGCCGCTGTGGCCGGACGGCCAGGTACCTGGCCAGAGCGCTCCGGCACGGAAGGCGCGGGTGGTTGAGCGCAGCCCCGATCCGGCCCATCCGGACCGGTTCGTGGACGGGATCGATGCGCCATACATGATCGTGCACGCGCCGCCACGTCCGAACGGGCAGGCGGTGCTGGTCATTCCGGGCGGCGGCTACCAGCGGGTGGTAATCGACAAGGAGGGCAGCGCGCTGGTGCCGGACTGGGTGCAGCGGGCAGGCTTCACCCTGTTCGTGCTTCGCTACCGCCTGCCGCAGCCGGGCAGGGACCGCCAGGCGGCGCTGGCCGATGCCCAGCGTGCGCTGCGGGTCGTGCGCGACCAGGCCGCGCGCCGCGGCCTGGAGGCGGACAATGTGGCGGTCATGGGCTTTTCCGCCGGCGGCCACGTGGCTGCGCGGCTGGCCACCGGCTTCGATGCGCCGGTCTATCCCGCACGCGATGCGATCGATCAGCTGAGCGCGCGCCCGGCACGGGCGGTGCTGGTCTACCCGGTCATCGACATGGGCGCGCATGCGCACAGTGGTTCGCGCGGGCGATTGCTGGGCGAGCGCCCTGACCCCGCATTGGCGACGCAGTACTCGGTGCAGGAGCACGTGCGTGCGGACATGCCGCCGACGATGCTGATACATGCCAACGACGATCGCGTGGTCAGCGTGCACAACAGCGAGGTGATGGCTCAGGTGCTGGCCAGGGCGGGCGTCGAGCACGAACTGCATGTGTTCGCCCATGGTGGCCACGGCTTCGGCATGCGCCTGCAGCCCGGCTCCACCCTGGCGCAGTGGCCAGCGCTGGCGCAGGCATGGCTGACAGCAGGAAAGGATGCGGAGCGCAGCCGATGACGGGAGCACCCGACGATCTGCAGCGCCGCCGTTTCCTGCGCGACAGCGCGCGCTGGGCGCTGGCCACGGCCACGCTGGTGGCATTGCCGGCAGCGGCGATGCCCGGTGCACGCGACGAACGCCTGCCGATCGTCCGCGTGCGCGGGGGGCGCCTGCGCGGCCAGCATGAACAAGGCGTGCTGGTATTCCGCGGCGTGCGCTACGGCGCCGATACCGGCACCCATCGCTTCCAGCCACCACGCCGGGAAGCGGCATGGAACGGGATCGCCGATGCACTGGACTATGGCGCGGCCGCACCGCAGGGCGGCGCGGAAGGCCCCGGCAGCGAAGACTGCCTGTTCCTCAACGTCTGGACCCCCGCACTGGGGGATGGCGGCCGCCGCCCGGTGCTGGTCTACATACACGGGGGTGGGTTCAACAACGGCTCCGGCAGCGATCCGCTGTACGACGGCAGTGCGCTGTGCCGCCGCGGCGATGTGGTGGTGGTGACCCTCAATCATCGGCTGAACACCTTCGGTTACCTGTACCTGGGCGCACTTGGCGACGCACGCTACGCCGCGTCGGGGAATGTCGGCCAGCTCGACCTGGTACAGGCGCTGCAGTGGGTTCGCGAGCACGCGGCGATCTTCGGCGGTGACGCTGGAAACATCACCGTGTTCGGCCAGTCCGGGGGCGGCGCCAAGATCGCCACGCTGATGGCGATGCCGGCGGCACGCGGCCTGTTCCAGCGCGCGTGGACGATGAGCGGGCAGCAGGTCACCGCGGCCGGCCCGCGTGCCGCCGCGCAGCGCGCTGCCATCGCAATGGAGGCAGTGGGTGCAAAGGACCTGTCTGCCCTGCTGCGGGTCCCGGCCACCGATCTGCTTGCAGCCACCCGTGCCCGCGATCCATCGCGGGTGGAAAGCACGTCGCTGTACTTCGGGCCGGTACTGGACGAAGTCTCCCTTCCGGTGCATCCGTTCTGGCCGCAGGCGCCGCGGCAGTCGGCCAGCATTCCGATGGTCATCGGCAATACGCGCGACGAGACCCGTGCGTTCCTCGGCAACGATCCGGCCAACTTCACCTTGACCTGGGAGACGCTGCCGGCACAGCTGCAACGCCAGCAGTTCGTGGATCTGCTGCCGCAGACGGTGATCGCCGAGTATCGGCGCCTGTACCCGCATTACACGCCTTCGGAGGTGTTCTTCGCGGCCACTACCGCAGGCCGTTCCTGGCGCGGCGCAGTGGAGGAACTGGAAGCGCGTGCGCGCCAGCCCAGCGGGGCCGCGCCCACCTGGGCCTACCAGCTGGACTGGGGCTCACCGGTGGAGCAAGGCCGGCTGCGCGCCTTCCACACGCTGGACATCCCGCTGGTGTTCGACAACGCCGGCCTGCCCGGCGCACGCACCGGTGGCGGCGCGGATGCGCATACGCTGGCGGCGACAATGAGCGACGCACTGATCGCCTTCGCGCGCAACGGCGACCCCAATCATCGCGGAATGCCGCAATGGCCACCCTACGCGCTGCCCCGGCGGCAGACCATGCTGTTCGATCGCCAGAGCGGCGTGGTGGACGATCCTCGTGCCGGCGAACGTGCGCTGTATGCAAAAGTACCGTTCGTGCAGCGCGGCACGCAGTGATGACACCGCGGTGCAAACATTCTGTTAACCGCTCTCAGCTAGAGTCGGGACATGGGAACGATGTCCTTGCCACCGTCATTCACCGGCCGGGAGCGGCTGTTCGCTGCGATCGATGCCGCGGTGATGCTGGGCACGCCGGAGGCCATCACCGGTGCGCTGCAGCAGGTGCTGCGCGAGGCCATCGTCGATCCGTCCATCCAGCTGCCCCCCTGCGTGCGGCGCCCGGTCGAAGGGCATTACGCACGCCGTGAACTGCACCGCAGCCCGACCCTGGGCTACAGCGTCATCGCCATGTGCTGGGGCCCGGGCCAGGGCACGCCGCTGCACGACCACGATGCGATGTGGTGCGTGGAAGGCGTCTGGCAGGGCGAACTGATCGTCACTCCCTATGCGCTGATTGAACAGGATGGCGAACGTCATCGCTTTGCCGCCCAGCCCACGCTGTACGGGCACCGCGGTAGCGCCGGCAGCCTGATTCCGCCGCACGAGTACCACACGCTGTGCAACGCCAGCGACGCGGACGTGGCCGTGTCGCTGCATGTCTACGAGGGCGTGATGGAACGCAGCGCGGTGTTCGAGCCGTTGGATGATGGCTGGTACCAGCGCCGGATGAAACGGCTGGAGACCGAGGCGTCCTGACCCACGCCGGATCACGCCCGGCGTAATGCAGGCATCATCGCGGCACGCCGACCACGTTGTTGAGCCGGGTCACTTCCTCGCCACCGTCGGCCAGCGCCACGCGCACGCGCAGGCCGCTGCGGTCACCGGCCGGCAACGGCAACCAGACCTGCACGGTCTTCGGCTGCAGGTCACTGGGTGCCCCCAGCGCCGGCACGTCCGTGCGGGCGATCTCGCGACCGCGCGCGTCTTCCAGCATTGCTACGGCCACGCCGGTGCCGACATGGCCCAGGCTGTGCACGGTCACCTGCAGCTGGCTGCCGTCGATGCGTACGTCGCCGCGACCCACGCCCAGGTCCGGCCGTGTTTCCACCGGTGTTCCCTCGGACACGCGTTCGAACTCGAACACCTCGGTACGCCCGGGACGGAACTGCAGCGCCACCGAAGCGCTGGTTTCCAGCTGTACGCGGCGTTCGGCGGGCGTGCCGTCGATGTGGCCATCGCCATCGGCATCCACGCCGCTGCGTATCCGCCAGGTCCCGCTGGCCACGTTCCAGCCGGTCATGTCGGCGCCGATGGTGCGCGTGCCCAGGTTGTAGCTGGTAACGGTGAAACGTTCACGCGACGGCGCATGCACCAGCAGGGCGACCTGTTCGGCCGCTCCATCGCGGTCGAAGCGCCAGCTGACGGTGTGGCCGGGCCAACTCTGGTTGCGCTTCAGCGCGATCCCACCCAGGCGTGCGCGCTGGAGGAATTCACTGGGCGCTTCCACGCGGTCGGACCACCAGTGGCCGTCGGTGTTCATGTACGCGCGCTGCACTTTCGCCTGCAGGCCGTCGGCATGCATCGCGGCGATGTAGGCCCTGTCGCCGCTGGCCTGCCACGCCATCAGGCTGGCGAACCCGGTCTTTCCCGCATCGGCCTCGGCGCTCAGCAGCGGATACCAGTCCTGTTGCCGCCCCAGGATGTCCACCACGTTCTCGCCCAGGTTGGCCAGCGCGCCCGGGCCGCCACGGGCCACGCGGTAGTCCAGTGCCTGCAGGTACTTCGCATCGCCGGTCCAGCGCCACGCGGCCCAGAAGGTGTGCAAGGTGTCGCCGCCGCCGGAGCCATTGTTCAACTCGCCGCCCCGGGTGGCACCGCTGGCCCAGTTGATCTCGTTGGGCAGGGTGAAGCGCCCCTTGTCGTCCTTGCCTGCGTGGGCCAGGTAGCCATCGGCCAGGCCGATCACCAGCTTGCGACCGGTCGGATCGGCGTTGTACTGGCCCAGCAAGAACGCCGGGTGCAGCACCGGGAACGAATACGGCTTCTGCCACTGCCAGTTCGGTTCGCGGTACACCTTGTTGCCACCGAACCAGTTGCTGGAGAACAGCAGGTGGCCCTGCGGGTTGCGCAGGATGATGCGCTCGTCGAAGGCCTTCACTGTTTCCATCAGGCGTTCCAGCGTCAGCGGATCGCCCCAGTTGAGGTAGAGCATGGCGCTGTTGGTGTTGATGCCTTCCTCGTACGAGTGCAGTTCGTCGGTCTCGATGGTGCTCAGGCCATTGCTGAACATGCCATTGCGGTACACCGCGTCGGACAGCGCGGTCAGCGAGGCGTTCAATCGATCCGGCCGCACGCCCATCAGGGCCAGTCCCGGCCACTGCTGGGTCAGGTCGGAATCGTCGGAGATGCCGCCACCGAAGTCACCGTAGGCCACCTGCCGTTCGTCGATCCACCAGTCGACGAACTGCCGCACCTGCGCCAGGTCCTGCACCTGGTTGAATGCCCACGCCGGCACGCCCCTGGGCACGGCAGGCGCCGTGTAGGGCGGGCGGCCCTGGCTGTTGTAGCTGATGTAGTTCCAGTACAGGCGGCCGAGTTCATGGTCCGGATCCACCCGCAGCAGGTCGCTCAGGTCCGCGTACACGCGCGCGTACAGGCGCTGGCGCTTGGACGTGGTGTGCTCTTCCACCAGGAAGCCCCAGTTGTCGCGGACCTGGTTGAAGCGGTCGGCCACGTGCTCCTTCAGTGCCTCGGCGCGCGGCTTGAACACCAGCCGGACCTGCGCACCGTCCAAGGCGCCTGCATCGAAGCCCGGCGCGGCCGAGGCGATGCTCAGCCACAGGCTGTCCGGGGTGAGGATGCGATCGCGCAGGTCCAGCCACAGCGTGCGCGCCTGCCGTGGCGGCACCGACACCGATACATCGATCATGTCGCGCGCCGGCCAGATCGGATCCTTGATGCGGATGTTCAGCGGGATCAGCCCGTCATGGGTGGCCGGCAGGTCCAGCGCGGGGATATCGAGGGCCACGCCATCCAGGCCGTCGTGCATGTTTTCCCAGCTGTAGGCCCAGCTGCGGATCAGCGGCTGGTTGGCCGGCGCGTCACCCACGCCGGAAGGAATCAGCACGTGTACGATCGGCTGCGGATGTGCGGGCAGGGTGCCGGCATCCCGGCGGCGGGAACCGGCGCCCTTCGGCAGCGCCATCACCGTGCTGCGTTCGGCGGCCGGGAAACGTCCGTCAATGTAGCGGCGCAATGCGTCCAGGTTGGTGTAGTCGGGCAGCGCCTGGCTGTCGATGATGTAGGTCTGCTTCACCGTGCCTTCCGGCTCGGTGCCCTCGCTCACGTGGTAGGCCCAGATTTCCTGGATCGGTGTTTCCTGCTCGACGTTGCTGAAACGCAGCACGCCGCCGCGCTGCGCGGCAATGTCGTCGACGCTGCGCACCACGCTGCGGGGGCGCGTCGCCAGCACGTCAGTGGCATGTGCGGCGTCGGGCCCGTGGGCGAGGGTGCCGAAGGCCGCACCACGGATCTCCACGCGGTTCACCGTTTCAGTGGCCGGCAGGGTCAGGTCCAGGTGCTGGCCGCCTTCCACATAGGTGTTCCAGTCCGGAAGCTGGAAGTAGTCATTGCGGCCGGGCAGGCGCGAGCGGTTGTACACGCCCGGCCAGGTGGTTTCGGCGATGCCATCGGTGGCCTTCCACATCCACGCCTTCAGGTCGCGGGTGTCGGCGAATTCGATCTTGCGGATGCGGGTGCCGCCGGCCGCCAACGCGGGGGGTGCAGCCCCTTCCCAGCCGAAGCGGTGGCGCCAGGCGCGCGTGCCATCGCCGATCGCCACGGCGCTGGCCGGCTCGCGCCCGCGCGCCAGCGTTGCCACCGCCGGCGCATCCAGCATGCGATCGTAGACCCGGATGTGCTGGAAATCACTCCCACGCAGGAAGTTGTAGCGACTCTGCACCTGGTACGGTGCCATCACCCGCCCGGCAAGGCCGAGCTGGTCCAGCGCCGCATCGTAGTCGCCGGTGGTCTGCGCCCGCGCCACTTCGCGCCCGTCGACAAACAGGCGCACGCCCTGGTCTTCATCCCACGCGAAGGCCAGGTGCAGCCACTGCTCGGGGCGCGGTGGCGTGTCCATGTGGAACGACACGCGGGTGCGTGCGAGGTTGGCATCGGTGACGAAGGCATCGAAACCGTGGCCGTTCCAGTCGACGCGCAGCCAGGCCATGTCCCAGCTGCTGTGGTCGGCGTAGCCGACGCGGAAGATCACGAACGGGGCTTCGCCCACCGCATAGCGCGGACGCCAGTCGAAGGCGAGGGTGCCGCGCTGGGCCAGGATGTTGCCCGGTGCGTCCCAGGCCAGTACGCCGTCGTCTTCCCACTGGATGGCCTTGCCACCGGCACCATCGTCGACCACCGCCACCCTGTCGCGGAAGTTCGGTACGGCTTCACCCTGTGCGGTCACGGCCTGCAGGCCGTGGCGGGCATCGACGTGGAAGAGCAGGGCAGGGACATCGGCGGCGGCCGTCGCGGGGCCTGCGGCCAGCGCCGCTGCCAGCAGCAGGCAGCGGAACAAGGTCGTGCGGTGCGGCATGAAGACGTTTCCTTTCAACGGGCGACGGCCGGCGGTGGGCCGCCGGACCGTAGCAAGGCCATGCCACGACGGCACCTTGCGGCGCAGCAGCGGTCACGACGTGCGGCGGCGCGCACCGGTGCGCGCCGCCGGCATTGCTCAGAACTTGTAGCGCACGCCCAGCAGGAACTGGCGGCCGGTTTCGGTGTACTGCAGCGGCAGGCGGCCGGTCGCAGGCGAGTACACCCACTCGTCGGAGGCTTCGTTGGTCAGGTTGATGCCTTCCAGGCTCAGTTCCAGCTGGTCGCTGATCCTGTAGCGGAGTGACGCATCAATGACCGTGGTGCCGGTCATGCCGTGGTAGCCGTCCAGGTTGAAGCCGGTTTCCTGGCCCGGAACCTGGGTGAGGTAGTCATCGCGGTTGGTGGCCGAGATGCGGGCGGAGAAGGTCTCGCCTTCATAGAACAGGGTTGCGTTCCAGGACGACTTGGACAGGCCCAGCAGATCGTTCTTCATCACCGGCTGGCCGGACGCGTTGATGTACTGGATCTTCGATTCCACCCAGGTGTAGTTCAACTGCACGCCCAGGTTCGACCACTTGCCCGGCAGGAAGCTGAAGGGCTGCGTGTAGTTCGCTTCGGCGCCGTACAGTTCGCCACCGGGGGTGTTGACCGGGCGGGTGAAGGTGAAGTCGTCGGTGGGCGAGGCGCCGGTACCGGTCAGCAGTTCGGCGGGCAGGCCGCTGTCGGTGTACGGGCGGTTCTCGCGCAGGGTCTGCACCGAGGTCTCGATGTCCTTGTAGAACAGGCCCAGGCCCGCCATCGCGCCTTCGGCGAAGTACCACTCGAAGCCCAGGTCGACATTGGTGGCACGTGTCGGGTCCAGGTTGGGGTTGCCGCTGGAGATGGTGCGGGCACCGCCGGCCACGGCCACGGTTGCGCCGGGCGTCAGGCTGCCCAGCCCCGGGCGCGTCATGACCTTGGCCGCCCCCAGGCGGATCAGGAAATCGGGCGTGACTTCGGCCACCAGGTTGAACGAGGGCAGGGTGTCGTCGTAGGTCCGCGTGGCCGTGGTCGAGGTGGTGCCGCTGGCCAGCGTAGACAGGCCCGTGGACGACTGCCGGGTACGCACGTAGCGCACGCCGAAGTTGCCCGACAGCGGCAGCGCGCCGATCTCGGTGCTGAACTCGCCCATCAGGTAGGCGCCGCGATCCTTCTCTTCCACGCTGCGCACGTTGTTGGCGCGGGGGGCGACGGCGTAGATGCCGCTGTTGCTGTAGATGTCGAACTGGTCGGCGATCGCATCCAGGTCCGGCACCACCCAGTTGGACGGATTGCCGTCGATGCCCTTCAGGCCCGCCTGGCTGACCATGTCCACAGGCACGATCCTGCTGCCGTTGGCGAAGGTGGGCACGGCCAGTTCACTGGCGCGGCGCAGTTCGGTGGTCTTGAACGTATAGTCCTTGGCCAGCACGCCACCCTTCAGGCGGAAGCCGGGGCTGATGTTCCAGTTGAAATCGATCTGCCCGGTATCGAAATCGTTGTCCACGTACTGCGGGCGCAGGCGGATTTCCGCCAGCTCCCAACCATTGGGGCTGGTCGGATCAATGCCGTAGTTGAGGATCGGGAAGCGGCTGTTGCCACGATAGTCGTAGCTGTAGCCCTTGACGTCGTACTTGTCCATGATGACGGTGGTCTGCACCGGGTTCTCGTGCCTGGAGCGCGAGATGCCGAGCTTGCCGTACACGGTGAAGTCGTCGCCGAAGCGGTGCTGGCCGTTCAGGCTGATCTGCTTGAACTCGGTGCTCCACTCGTCGTGCCGGTTCTCCGAGCGGATGTCGACGTTGTCGAATTCACCGTACAGCAGCGCGCCGTTGCGGATCTCGCCGTTCCTGACGATGGTCGAGGGCTTGCCCACCAGGCGCGGCGTGCTGCTGCTGCCGCGGCTGAAGGAGATCGCTTCGATGTAGTGCTCGTCGCGGGTGGCATCGATCTTCGAATACAACACGTCCAGCGAGACGTCGGTGGCGTCGGTGGGTTTCCACTGCAGCGAGCCGGTCACGCCCAGGCGCTTCTGCTCGTGCTCCATCTGCACGTAGCGCGGGAAGCGCGGATGGAAGACATCCGCGGCGCGTGCTGCGGCAAACGGCGATGACGCAGCGAAGTTGCCGTTGCTGGGGCCGTTGGCCCAGCGGCCGGTGTTGGAGCCTTCCTCCAGTGCCTGGCGCTCGGAGTAGGCTACCGACAGCAGGGCACCGAAGGTGCCATCGGCGAAGGTGTTGGAGATCAGCGCGGCCACCCGCGGATCGGCTTTTTCAGCCATCTGGTTGTAGCCGGCCTGACCGCTGGCGGCGAAGGTGAAGCCGTCATAGTCGAACGGGCGCGCGGTGCGCAGGTCGACCGTGGCACCCAGCGATCCCTCTTCCACGTCGGCCGAGGCGGTCTTGCGCACCAGCAGCTGCGAGAACAGGTCCGAGGCGAAGACGTTGAAGTCGAAACCACGGCCACGGTTGGTGCCGCCACTCTGGTCTCCGGCGCCAACGGTGGTCAGCGCTTCCATGCCGTTGATGCGCACGCGGGTGAAGTCCGGGCCGAGGCCGCGCACCGAGATGTTGCGCCCCTCGCCGGCCTCGCGGGTGATCACCACGCCGGGGATGCGCTGCAGCGATTCGGCCAGGTTGAGGTCGGGGAACTTGCCGATGTCCTCGGCGACGATGGCATCGACCACGCCGGCCTCGCCGCGCTTGATGTCCAGCGCCTTCTCGACACTGGCGCGATAGCCGGTGACGGTCACCGTGTCCAGGTCGGTTGCGGTCTGCTGCTGGGCGGTCGCGTTTGCCGACAGGGCAAGCGCCACGCCCATCGCCAGCAAGGTAACCGGTGTCTTTTTTCCATGGATCCGAGATTGCATGCCTTTCCCTCTCCCAAAGGTCTGGTATCGCGGCTGTGTAGCGGAATGACACCGCTGGTCAAAGCCGACGTTAGCAGCACCACCGGGATCGGGCATCTTGCACCGCAACAGATCTGTAATGTCTCCAAGACGCTTGCAGGACAATGGTTTCGTCATGTCGATCGAGCACCTGCAAGGCGACTTCGGTCTAGAATGACACCGATGGTCAATGCCACGCCCCCTGCGTGGTCCACTTACATGCCATGCAGTGTCCCATGCCGGCGGCACGCGTGAAGGAGCTGAGATGGGTCGTATCGTGTGTTTCGGAGAGCTGTTGCTGCGCCTGGGCGCCCCCGGCCACGAACTGCTGCTGCAGTCGCCGCAGCTGCAGGTCCATGTGGGCGGCGCCGAGGCCAACGTCGGTGTCTCGCTGTCCCGGCTGGGACATCAGGTGAGGATGGTCGGCGCGGTGGCGGGCAACCCGCTGGGTGCGCACGCGCTGGGCGAACTGCGGCGGCACGGGGTCGATACCCGGCATGTGCGCGAAGTGCCGGATGCCCGCATGGGGCTGTATTTCCTCACCACCGGCGCGGTGCAGCGCGCCAGTGAAGTGGTCTATGACCGCGCGGATTCGGCGTTCGCACGCAGCACGGCGGCCGACTATGACTGGCCTGCGCTGCTGCAGGACGCACAGTGGCTGCATCTGTCCGGTGTCAGCCCGGCGCTGGGCCCTGACGTGGCTGCCGCCACGCTGGCGGCGGCGCGCGCGGCACGCCAGGCCGGTGTCCGCGTCTCCTTCGACGGCAATTTCCGGCCCCGCCTCTGGCAGCGCTGGGGCGGCGATGCCCAGGCGGTGCTGCGCGCGCTGTTCGCGCAGGCCGACATTGTGTTCGCCGACTACCGCGACATGGAGGTCGTGCTGGGTACGCGCTTCACGCAGCCGGACCCGGTGGAGCGGGTCGACGCAGCGGCGGCGGCCGCGTTCAGCGCCTTTCCGCAGCTGCAGTGGATGGCATGCACGCAGCGGCAGGTGCTGAGCGTGGACCATCATGCGATGGGCGCGCTGTTGCTGGGCCGCGGAGGGACGCGCGCGCAGGCCCCGGTGCGTCACCTGCAGGGCATCGTCGACCGCATTGGCGGCGGCGATGCCTTCGCGGCCGGCATCCTGCATGGCATCCTGTCCGGCCTTGATGCCGACGCCACCGTGCGTTTCGGCCTGGCCGCCGGGGCGCTGAAGCACTCCATTCCCGGCGATTTCAATCCTGTCAGCGAAGCTGACGTGCTGGCCCTGATGGGCGAGGAGCAACTCGATGTCCGCCGCTGATCCGCGCGTACGCGCGGTCCTGAAACTGGCACCGGTGATCCCGGTGTACACCCCCGACGATGTGGATGAAGCGGTCAACGTGGCCCAGGCATTGTTCCGCGGCGGCCTGCCGGTGATCGAGGTGACGCTGCGCACGCCGCGGGCGCTGGACGCGATCAGGGCCATGGTCGAAGCCGTACCGGACGCGGTGATCGGTGCCGGGACCGTGCTCACCTCCGCGCAGATGCAGGCGGCGAAGCAGGCCGGTGCGCGTTTCGCGGTGTCCCCCGGCGCCACGCCGGCCCTGTACGCGGCCGCGCGCGATGCCGACCTGCCGTACCTGCCCGGTGCGGCCACGGCCTCGGACCTGATCCTGGGCCTGGAACACGGCCATGACACGTTCAAGTTCTTCCCGGCCGTGCAGGCCGGCGGTGCCGCGCTGCTGGCGGCCTGGCACGGCCCGTTCTCCGAGGTGCGGTTCTGCCCGACCGGCGGCATCAGCGCGCAGACTGCGCCGCAGTTCCTGCACCTGCCCAACGTACTGTGCGTGGGCGGCTCGTGGCTGACCACCCCGGCGCTGCTGCAGACCCGCGACTGGGACGCCATCGAGCGCCTGGCCCGCGAAGCGTCGGTCCTGGCCAGCTGAACCCGGCGCACGGATCTTCAAAGGTTTGATCGTGATCAAAGCGCCGGCCTCGCGCCGGCGTCATTCTGTGGGCAAGCGCACTACGGAGATCCGAACATGAATTCGACCATGAAGGCCGCTGTCGTGCGTGAGTTCGGCAAGCCACTGGTGATCGAGGAAGTCCTGGTACCGCGCCCGGGGGCGGGCGAGGTGCTGGTCAGGATCGAGGCCTGTGGCGTCTGCCACACCGACCTGCACGCCGCCGAGGGCGACTGGCCGGTGAAACCGAACCCGCCGTTCATCCCCGGTCACGAGGGCGTGGGGCACGTCGTGGCCGTGGGTGGCGGGGTCGGGCACGTCAAGGAAGGCGACAGGGTCGGCATCCCCTGGTTGTACTCGGCGTGTGGCCATTGCGAACACTGCCTGGGTGGCTGGGAAACGCTGTGCGAGACGCAGCGCAACACCGGCTACTCGGTCAACGGCGGCTTCGCCGAGTACGCACTGGCCGATGCCAACTATGTCGGCCTGCTTCCGAAGGAAGTGGGCTTTGTCGAGATCGCGCCGGTGCTGTGCGCCGGCGTGACCGTCTACAAGGGCCTGAAGGTCACCGACACCAAGCCCGGTGACTGGGTGGCGATCTCCGGCATCGGCGGCCTGGGCCACATGGCGGTGCAGTACGCCCGCGCGATGGGCCTGAACGTCGCCGCCGTGGACGTGGACGACAGCAAGCTGGCGCTGGCGCGGCAGCTGGGCGCGCAGGTCACCGTCAACGCGCGCAGCACCGATCCGGCTGCGTTCCTGAAGAAGGAGATCGGCGGTGCACATGGCGCCCTGGTCACGGCGGTATCGCCCAAGGCGTTCGAGCAGGCGCTGGGCATGGTCCGCCGTGGCGGTACCGTGTCGCTCAATGGCCTGCCACCCGGCAACTTCCCGCTGGACATCTTCGGCATGGTGCTCAATGGCATCACCGTGCGCGGCTCGATCGTCGGCACCCGGCTGGACCTGCAGGAATCGCTGCAGTTCGCCGCCGAAGGCAAGGTCGCGGCCACGGTCAGCACCGACCGCCTGGAGAACATCAACGACGTGTTCGCACGCATGCATGCCGGCACCATCGAAGGCCGCGTCGTACTGGACTTCGCTGCCTGACCCTCCGTGCATGGCCGCCGTCGCTCCGTCCCCCTCTCCCACGGACGCGGCGGCCATGCCGATTCATCGGTAGTGCGACCGCTGGCCGGCAAACCCCAGGCGGTTCGGTAGTGCCGGCCGCTGGCCGGCAAACCCCAGGCGGTTCGGTAGTGCCGGCCGCTGGCCGGCAAACCCCGGGCGGTTCGGTAGTGCCGGCCGCTGGCCGGCAACGCGGGCACTCTGTGGCAGCCGTACAATGCGCGCATGCCCGCCATGCTCAAGATCCTGTTCCTGTCCATCGTTGCCCTGATCGGTGGCGTGCTGTCGCTTGCACTGGTCAGCAGCGTCGCCGGCTGGCTGCCGCCACTGCTGGGCATGGCGCCTGGCAACAACAGCGTGCAGCTGGGCTGGGATCTCGCCTTCAGCGTGCTCGGCGGCATCGCGGGGATCGCCTTTGCCACCTACTACGCGCCCTGCTGGCCGCGTTCGCACGGATTCTCGATCTGGTCGCTGATCGCGCTGGGCTGCGGCTACGCGATGTGGACCACGGGCGCGGATTTCCCGTTCTGGTTCGTCATTGCGCTGCTGGCATCGCTGCCGTTGCAGTTGCTGGTGGGCTGGTGGTTCGGCCGCCGCCCCTCGCGCGACCCGCGCTGAGCGCATGCAGGGAGTGCCGGCCGCTGGCCGGCAACCTCCCATCCTGCAGCGGCCGGTACTACCGTTTCAGCGACGGCAGCGTCTGCTTCACCTGCGCGATGCCCTGCCATGGGTCACTGTCCAGCCGTTTGGCGCGGGCCAGCGCCTTTTCCATCGGGAACGCATCGGCCGCTCTGACCCGGGCCAGCTCTTCCCAGCGCAGCGGCACCGCTACGCCGGCACTGTCGCGCGCACGCAGCGACCAGGAGCACACGCTGGTGGCGCCGCGCGTGTTGCGCAGCCAGTCGATGAAGATGACGCCACCACGCTTGGCCTTGCTCATGGTCGCCACGTAGCGGTCCGGTGCCCGCTCCGCCATCGCCCGCGCAAACGCCTCGCAGAACGCCTTGGCCTGTTCCCAGTCGCCCTTGGGCTGCAGCGGCGCCACCACATGCACGCCCTTGCCACCGGACAGCCGCACGAAACTCTCCAGGCCGACCTCCTGCAGGTGGTCACGGACATCGCGCGCGGCGGCTTTCACCTGTGCCCAGCTCACCCCTTCGCCGGGATCGAGGTCGAACACCAGGCGATCGGGATGCTCGGGATCGGCCACGGTCGCGCCCCACGGATGCAGCTCCAGGGTATTCATCTGCACCAGTTGCAGCAGGCCCCGCGCATCGTCGATGTAGACATAGTCCTCGCGGCCGCTTTTCTGCTGCAGGGGCACCGCATGCACGGCGTCGCCCAGCCCGGGGCCATGGTGTTTCTGGAAGAAGCAGGCCTTGCCGACGCCATCCGGGCAGCGCAGCAGTGACAGCGGCCGGCCGGCGATTTCAGGAAGGATCCAGCGTGCCATGCGCCGGTAGTAGCCGGCCACGTCACCCTTGCGCAGCTTCTGCCTGGGATACACGACCCGCTCGGGATGCGTGATCTGGACCCCGGACCCCGCGTCGGCCTCTGCTGCGTCCACGCCCAGGTCCTCCTTCTGCTTGTCGCTGCGCAGCCGCTTGAAGCTGGCCTGGCGCAGCAGGCCTTCCTTGCCCCAGCCACGGAAGGCCACCTCGGCCACCGCCACCGGTTTGACCCAGCGCACGCTCGCCGCGCGGAACGGGACGTGTGCCGGCAGCTGCAGTACCGGCGCCGTCACTGCCAATGGCTGCAAGGCCTGGGCCAGCGCGCGAAGGCTGTCATCGTCGAAACCGGTGCCGACCCGTCCCACGTAACGCAGCCCTCCCTTGTCCGGCGCCGCCAGCAGAAGCGAGCCGAATCCTACCCGTGAACCCTTGGGTGCAGTGTGGCCGACAATCACGAACTCCTCGGTGTCCTCGTGCTTCACCTTCACCCAGCTGCGTGCACGGGTGTTCACGTACGGGGCATCCACCTGTTTGCTGACGATGCCTTCGAAACCGGCCTTGCCGCTGGCGTCGAACACCTGCGGTCCATGGTCGATCACGTGTTCGCTGAACGCCAGGATGCCCGGCGCGGGCCCGATGAGATCCTTCAGCAGCGCCTTGCGTTCCAGCAACGGTGCACGACTGATGTCCGTTCCGGCCACGCCGGGCAGGTCGAACACGATATAGCGCAGTGGCTGCTTCGAACTGCCGTCGATCACCCGCTGCAGCGCGGCGAAGTCGCTGCGCCCCTGCTTGTCCAGCACCACCAGCTCGCCGTCCAGGCGCGCATCATCCACCGGCAGAGCCTGCACCGCCTGCGCCACTTCTGGGAAGTCGGCCGTCCAGTCCAGGCCGTTGCGCGAACGGAGCTTCACCTGTCCTTCGTGCAGGTCGGCCAGCAGCCGATAGCCATCCCACTTGATCTCATGCAGCCAGCGTTCGCCGTCCGGGGCACTGTCGCGGTGATCGGTCAGCTGTGGCTTGAAGTCGCGGGGATAGGCCGTATCACGCGCGCCTTCCAGCCTCAGCGCGCGGGTACGCCAGCGCGCGCCGGCCCTGTGGCCGCGGGCGCGCGCGGCCGGAGCGGCGCGAACCGCTTTCGTCGCAGCACGCTTCTTCGACGGTCGGGCTTTCGACGCGGGTACCTCCAGCAGGTCGTCCGCCTCCGCATCGCGTGCTGCATCGTCATCGCGCTTGATCAGCAGCCATTGCACCTGGCGCCCCTTCATCGCCGTGCGCACCAGCTTCCAGGCGCCTGCCAGGCGCTGGCCATGCAGCACGAAGTCGATCTTTCCTGCGGCGAGTGCCTCAAGCGGATCCCCTTCGCAGGCCCAGGTGCCCTGATCGAATACTTCGACATGGCCCGCGCCGTAGTGGCCTTCGGGGATATCGCCCTCGAACGTGGCGTAGGACAGCGGATGGTCTTCCACTTGCACCGCCAGCCGCTTCTCGCCGGCCCGAAGTGAGGGGCCCTTCGGTATCGCCCAGCTCTTCAGCACCCCCTCCATTTCCAGGCGGAAGTCGTAGTGGCGCGAACTGGCGTGATGCAGCTGGATGACAAAGGTCGGCCGGCGCTTCGGATCGCCGTGCGCGGGGATGTCGTCAGGCTCCGGCGTCTGCCCGGCGCCACCGCCGAGCCGGCGCTTGCGCCGGTACTGGTGCAGCGACATGGCTCAGCCTGCCTTGCGCCGGGGTGCGGACTTCTTTGCAGCTTTCTTCGTTGTCTTCTTTGCGGCCTTCTTTGCCGTCGGCTTTGCGGCTGCCTTGCGCGCCGCGGCCTTCTTTGCCGGCGTCCGCTTGTTCGCATCCAGGCTCTTCTGCAGCAGTGCCATGAAATCGACCACGTTGGTGCTGGCGTCCTCACGCGGTGCAGGTTCATCCTCCACCCGCGTGGTGCCGCCCTTGGACTTGATGCGCTTGTTCAGCACCTGCTGCAGGCGCTCGCGGAACTCGTCGTGGTACTGCGACGGGTCCCAATCACCGGACATCGACTCGATCAACTGCTCGGCCATCGCCGTTTCCTTGCTGCTGATGCGGTAGTCGGCGAGCTTTCCGGTGGGCAGCTTGTAATCTTCGGGATCCACCAGTTCCTGCGGATAACGCAGGATCATCAGCACCAGCGCGTCGGCATGTGGCATCACCGCGCACAGGTATTCGCGGGTACGCACCACCACCCGGGCAATGCCCACCTTGCCGGTGCTGCGCAGTGTTTCGCGCAGCAGCACGTAGCCCTTCTCGGCCTTCTTGCCGGGAACCAGCAGATAGGGCTTCTCGTAGTAGCGCGGGTCGATCTGCGCCGCGTCCACGAACGATTCCACTTCGACCGCCTCATGGCTCTCCGGTGCCGCCGAGCGGATGTCGCCTTCCTCCAGCACGACATAGCTGCCCTTGTCGTACTCGTAGGCTTTGACGATGTCCTTCCAGGGCACTTCCTCGCCGGTGTCGGCGTTGACGCGCTCGAAGCGGATCGGTTTGCGGTCGCGTGAATCCAGCATGCGGAACTGCAGATCGACCCGGCGTTCGCCGGACATCAGCGACACGGGCACGTTGAGCAGGCCAAACGACAGCGTGCCGGTCCAGATCGGGCGGGCCATGGACGCACCTTTGCTAGGGCAGGGTGCCCAGCGTGGCCCGACGGGCGTAAACCACCCGTGTCCGTGCCGTGCACGTGGGTTCTACACACATGCGGTAGTGCTGGGCGCTGGCCGGCGAGCTCGCGGCCTGAAGTTTCCTGGGGTTGCCGGCCAGCGGCCGGCACTACTGCAGCAACGGCCTCACCGCCGCAGCGGGGATGTGGTCGAGCGCGCGCCAGGCATCCTCCACCACCGGACGCGCCTGCGACCAGCCCAGCCGCGACTGGCCGCGCATCTGCTCCCAGTGCTCGGCCAGTTCCTCGCAGGTATCGGCGGCATCACCGCGCGGCCAGTCGGCCGCATGGGTGGTCAGCGCGAACGCATAGACCGGGCACAGGTCACGCCAGTTGCGATGGCCCTGGCCGCGGCGCTCCTCGTAATCGCTGAGCATGTACTGCAGGTAGTCCTGCGCCACCGCCTGCGGGTCTTCATGCCGGCGCGTGCGGCGTTGCGCGGTGCGCTGGCCGAGCGGATCGAGCAGGGCGTTGAACACGGACGGCGCGGGTCGTTCAAGACGGGGCATGGCCGGCTCCTGCAACGGGGGCGGGTGGGCAGGAATACGCGCGGTACCGTTACCGGGGGGTGAGCGAGATGTTCATGACGCCGGGTTCGCAGCCGCTTTACCTGCGGCGCGGTGTAGTGGAGGCCCCAGCGCAGGTAGCCAGACCATGAGCCGAGAGACCTCCCGAGACCCGTTGCGGGAAAATCACCCGCCCATTCCCGGCGAGCAGCGTGGCAAGCGCGACGCCGACAACGCGGACTACCGTGGCACCGGCGCACCGTTCTTCGATGCCGAGCACGGGAGCGACCATCTGCCGGTGAAGCACGAGGCTGAACAGGCGGCCCAGGACCGCAAGGATGGCGGCGACCGCCATCGGGGCGGCCAGGAAAGCCCGCTCAAGCGCCGCGAACGCAAGCAGCGCGCGAGTGACAACCAGGACGAAGCGCTGGAGGAGACCTTCCCGGCCAGCGACCCGACATCGCCGTTCGTGCCAGCCAAGGCACCGGACTGACCGGCAACCGCCAGACGTCCCGCGCAGCGCGCTGCCGTCCAAAGCCCCCAGATTTGCGAGGTAGTGCCGGCCGCTGGCCGGCAACCTCCAGACGTCCTGCGCAGCGCCTTGCCGTCCAAAGCCCCCAGATTTGCGGGGTAGTGCCGGCCGCTGGCCGGCAACCTCCAGAGGTCCTGCGCAGCGCGCTGCCGTCCAAAGCCCCTTCAGCGCCACGACCATTGCAGGCCGACGTTGGCGCGCCGTCCCGGGCCGGGTTCGTAGAAGCGCCCGTTGCCGTCGTTGACGATCACCGAGCCGATGTAGGCCTGGTCCAGCACGTTCTCCAGCCGGGCGAAGGTGCGCAGCTCGCCACCCGGCAGGCGCCAGCGGTGGCCGGCTTCCAGATTCAGCAGTGCGTAACCCGGTGCACGTTCGGTGGCCACGTCGTTGACCACGGTGTCGCTGCTGGCCGACGCCTCCAGCGCCCACTGCCATGGACCGGGGCTCCATTGCAGCCGCGCGAAGCCCTGTTGGCGCGGAACGCCAGGCAGGCGGCTGCCGGCGGCGACCACGCTGTTGGAGGTCCGATACGGCGATCGCACCTGGGCCTGCAGCCAGGTCCAGGCCAGCTGCAGTTCCAGCTGCTCGCCCAACGGCTGGCGATACTGCAGCTCCGCGCCCTGGCGGCGGGTGCGGCCGATGTTCCGATACGTGCTACGCCCTGCGCTGCTGCTCGCAACTGCCAGCTCGTTGTCGGTATCTGCGCGGAACACGCTGACATCAAGCTGGGTGCCCTGCTGAGTACGCCACTTGCTGCCGACCTCAACGTTGCGGCTGCGCGCTGCTGCCAGATCCAGCGCCAGCCCCGCCTGACCATCTGCGCGATAGCCCAGCTCATTGAAGGTGGGGGTCTCGAAGCCACGGCCGGTGGCCACGTGCAGCCGCCATTGCGGGCTGGCCTCGAAGCTGACGCCGGCGACCGGCGTGCTGGCCGGGTAGCGACGGTGGCCGCTGTCGTCCGGGTTGCGATCGGTGATGTAGCGATCGTCCGATTCGAAGCGCACGCTGCTGTGGCGTACGCCCGCCAGCAGCGACCAGCGCGGGCTCCATTGCCACCATGCCTGGGCGAACTGGTCCACGTTCTGCACGGTATCGATCTGGTCACGGCGCAGGCGCCCGCGCACCCCCAGGGCGCTGCCCACGAAGTTCTCGTAGCCGGTGCGGTGCTGGCGCTGGCGGTCGGCGCTGAGCCCGGCCACCAGGTCCAGCGGCCGGCCGGCAAGATCACCGTGCCAGCCCCAGCGCGCGTCCAGCCCGCCATAACCGCCCTCCAGGTCGATCACCCCACCGGCATGCAACGGGTTGGCCTGTGCGGTGGGCGGAATCGGCAGGTACTGGGTCACCGCGCGCTGCCCGGCATAGCCCATGACCTGCCAGCGCTGCGCCCCGGTTTCGCGGCTCCAGCGCAGGCCAGCCTGCTGCTGGCGCACTGATTTGCGCGTGTTGTACTGGTGTGCCACGGCGGTGGCCTGGCGCGGATCCGCCGCGACCTGGGCACGGCTCAGCCCCAGCGGGTCCTGCGCGTCCGGGGCATCCAGTGCATTGAGCAGCAGCTCCAGCCGGCCTCCGCCCAGCTCCCCGCCGATGCGCGCATTGAGCGATTCACGGCGCGCACGGCTGTGGTCGCGCCAGCCATCGGTACGGAAGTGGTTGGCGGCAATGTTGTAGTCCAGCGCACGGCCTGCGCCCTTCAGTTGCGCGCCGATGCTGAGCGTATTGTCGGCACCGGCGTTGAGCCGCAGCCGCCACGGATCCCCGGCCTGGCCCTGTGCACTCCAGACCTGCAGCACGCCCCCGGAGGAATTGCCGTACAGCGCCGAGAACGGTCCGCGCAGCACCTCGATGCGCTCGGCACCCAGCAGGCTGGCGTGCGACAGCTGGCCCTGGCCGTCCGGCATGGTCGCCGGCACGCCGTCGATCAGTACCCGCACCCCGCGCACCCCGAACGTCGAGCGCGCGCCAAAGCCACGGATCGACAGCTGGGTGTCCTGGGCGAAGTTCTGCCGGTCGCGCGCGACCAGCCCCGGCACGCCGGCCAGCGCCTCGGACAGCTGCACGCCGGTGCCGGCACGGCTGGCGTCGATCCATACCGTGTCCTGGCTGGCCGGCAGCGCGAACGGGTCGATGCCCGGCACCCTCGCAGCCTGCACCTGCACGCTGGGCAGGGTGGTCGGCGCGGGCGCGGCCACCACCGCCCAGGGCGGCAGCAGCAGGACGGACAACGGCAGGCAACGGCGGCGTGCGGCAGCATTCATGATTCAGGTTGAGGGATCCGGTGGCAACGCACGCCATGGTACGGGGCCGTGGATGACGATGGCGGCGGCCAGCCCCGGCAGGCTTTGTTACGATGGGCTGTTTCCGGCCGAACGGCCGCAAGCCGCGTAGCGCACTTCCTCCCCCTTTCCGTCTACCGAACGAGTACCGCCGTGTCCTTCTTTGCAAACGTGGAACTGGTCCCAGGCGACCCGATCCTGGGCCTGACCGAGGCGTACAACGCCGACAGCCGCCCGACCAAGGTCAACCTGGGTGTGGGCATCTACTACGACGAGAGCGGCCGCATTCCGCTGCTGCGCGCCGTCAAGCAGATCGAGCAGCAGCTTGCCGCCGAAGCCAAACCGCGCGGCTACCTGCCGATCGATGGCCTGCCGGCCTATACGCAGGCCACGCGTGAGCTGGTGTTCGGCAAGGACTCGCCGCTGCTGGCCGCCGGCCGCGTCACCACCGCGCAGACCGTCGGTGGCAGCGGTGCGCTGCGCGTCGGCGCCGACGTGCTGAAGAAGCTGCTGCCGCACGCCACCGTTGCACTGAGCAACCCGAGCTGGGAAAACCACCGCGCCGTGTTCAGCGCCGCCGGTTTCGAGGTGCTGGATTACACCTATTTCGACCCGACCACCCATGGGGTTGATTTCGACGGCATGCTGGCCGACCTCGGCAAGCTGGAAGCCGGTACCGTGGTGCTGCTGCACGCCTGCTGCCACAACCCCACCGGGGCCGACCTCACGGTCACCCAGTGGACGCAGGTCGCCCAGCTGCTGAAGGACAAGCAGCTGTTCCCCTTCATCGACATGGCCTACCAGGGCTTCGACAAGGGCATCGAGCAGGACGGCGCAGCCGTGCGCATCATCGCCGAAGCCGGCATCGACAGCTTCATCGTCGCCAACTCGTACTCCAAGTCGTTCTCGCTGTATGGCGAGCGCGTGGGTGCGCTGTCGATGGTGGCGCCGACCGCCGCTGACGCCAAGGCGGTGCAGTCGCAGGTCAAGCGCGTGATCCGCACCATCTACTCCAGCCCGTCCACCCACGGTGCTGCGCTGGTGGCCGGCGTGCTGACCCACCCGGAACTGCGCGCGATGTGGGAGCAGGAACTGACCGAGATGCGCGAGCGCATCCACGCACTGCGCCAGGGCCTGGTCGAGAAGCTGGCCGCCGCCGGCGCGCCGCAGTTCGGTTTCATCAACGAGCAGGCCGGCATGTTCTCCTACTCCGGCCTGAGCCGCGAGCAGGTCGAGCGCCTGCGCGACGAGTTCGGCATCTACGCCGTCGGCACCGGGCGCATCTGCGTGGCCGCGCTGAACCAGAACAACCTGGAATACGTCGCCAAGGCCGTGGCCACCGTCGCCAAGGGCTGAAACAACGCTCCAGTGGTTTGAAGACAAAGGCGCCGAAAGGCGCCTTTGTTTTTTGAGCCCTGGTCTCTGTAGAGCCGAGCCTACGCTCGGCTTGTGCGGCATGAAGGACGAAGCGCAGCCGAGCGCGGGCTCGGCTCTACAGAAGCAGCGCGCCCCGCTTCTGCGGCGCAACGCATCTGGAAACGATTACGCCTTCCCGCGCTCACGCACGCCCCCGCCAGACGGGCGACAATAGGCGTTTTCCCGCTGCCGAGACCTGCCCGCCCATGTCCCGTACTTCGTTGACCCGCTTCCTGATCCAGGAACAGCACGCCGGCCGCATCAATGCCGACCTGCGCCAGCTGATCGCCGTGGTCGCCCGCGCCTGCACCAGCATCTCCATCGCCGTCAGCAAGGGCGCCCTCGGTGGCGTGCTCGGCGACGCCGGCACCGGCAACGTGCAGGGCGAAGCGCAGAAGAAGCTGGACGTCATCAGCAACGAGATCCTGCTGGAGGCCAACGCATGGGGTGGCCATCTCGCCGCGTGTGCCTCGGAGGAAATGGACCACAGCCAGCCGGTGCCGGACATCTACCCGCGCGGCGACTTCCTGCTGCTGTTCGATCCCCTCGACGGCAGCTCCAACATCGACGTCAATGTCTCCGTCGGCACCATCTTCTCCGTGCTGCGTTGCCCGACCAACGTCGAACTGCCGGGCGATGACGCGTTCCTGCAGCCGGGCAGCAAGCAGATCGCCGCCGGCTACTGCATCTACGGGCCCAGCACCCAGCTGGTGCTGACCGTCGGCCACGGCACCCATGCCTTCACCCTGGACCGCGAGAAGGGCGAGTTCGTGCTGACCACCGAGAACATGCAGATTCCGGCGGCCACCCAGGAGTTCGCCATCAACATGTCCAACCAGCGTCACTGGGAAGCGCCGATGCAGGCCTACGTCAGCGACCTGCTGGCAGGCAAGGAAGGCGCGCGCGGCAAGAACTTCAACATGCGCTGGATCGCCAGCATGGTGGCCGACGTACACCGCATCCTGACCCGCGGCGGCATCTTCATCTACCCGTGGGACAAGAAGGATCCGTCCAAGGCCGGCAAGCTGCGCCTGATGTACGAAGCCAACCCGATGGGCCTGCTGGTCGAACAGGCCGGCGGCGCCGCCTCGACGGGCCGTGAGCGCATCCTCGACATCCAGCCTGATCAGCTGCACCAGCGCGTGCCGGTGTTCCTCGGTTCGCGAGAAGAAGTGGCCGAAGCGGTGCGTTACCACCACGCGCACGACGAAGCGAAGGGCTGACGGCTCGACGCCTGACGGCGGTCATGGCAGTTCGATGACATGACCGCAGGGTGACACCGCGGGCGGCAAACGGCACCATCAAGCCGTTGCCGCCGAAGGAATGCACGCATGCACGAGCAGGGCCCGGTCGATTTCATCGAAGTCATCCACAACGCCGTCCCCAGTGAGGTCTGCGCGGCCATCGTCGAGCGCATGCGTGCCACGCGTGGCCTGCTGCCCGGTGCGGTGGGCAGTGGCGTGTTCCCCGAACTCAAGCACAGCAAGGATCTGCGCATCAGTGGCCTGGACGGCTGGCAGGACGTCGACCAGCAACTGCAGATCGCCGTGTTCAACGGCCTGCTGACTTATCTACGCCGTTATCCACAGGCCTTGATCGCGCCGCTGATGTTGCAGATCCAGGACAGCAACGGCCAACCGCGACGCCTGTCTGCCGAGGACTTTCCCGACATGCCGCCGCAGCAGCTGGCCGACCTGGCCCGCACCTGCCTGCGCCCGGGCGCGATCAACCTGCAGTGGTATGCGGCAGGCGAGGGCGGCTACCCGTACTGGCACTGCGAGCTGTACCCGAAGGATGCGCAGGCCGAGACCCTGCACCGGCACGTGCTGTGGACGCTCTACCTCAACGACGACTTCGACGAAGGCGAAACCGAGTTCCTGTTCCAGGGCCGCAAGATCGCGCCACGCACCGGCAGCCTGCTGATCGCCCCGACGGCGTTCACCCACACGCATCGCGGGAATCGGCCACAGGGTGGTGACAAGTTCATTGCGACGAGCTGGATCCTGTTCCAGAGTGCGCAGAGGTTGTTTGGAGCGTGACGCCGAGCTGCTCGTCGGCCTCGATGTAGAGTCGAGCCATGCTCGACTGATGGCCTCAGAACAACGACCCCTGCGGCGACTCCTTCTTCGGCGGCAGCGGCTTCTGGAACCGGCTGCAATCCAGCTTCGGCCAATGGCTGTTCTGCGCATTGAACCCAAGGCGCTTGCGCGCCAGCTTGAAGCGGTTGCTCAACAGATCGGCATACACGCCCTGGCCCCGCATGCGCGTGCCGAACTGGCTGTCGTAGTCCTTGCCGCCGCGTAGCTGCTGGATGGTGCTCATCACATGCGCGGCGCGATCAGGATGGTGCGTATCGAGCCAGTCGCGGAACAGCGGTGCCACTTCCAGCGGCAGGCGCAGCAGCACGTAGCCGGCGGTGCTCGCACCTGCGTCGTGTGCGGCCTCCAGCACGGCTTCCAGTTCGCTGTCGTTGATCCAGGGAATCACCGGCGCCACCATCACGCCGACCGGAATGCCGGCTTCATGCAGCCGCTTCATCGCACGCAGCCGTGCGTGCGGTGCCGATGCGCGTGGTTCCAGCTTCGCGGAGAGATGCGGGTCCAGCGAGGTCACCGAGAAGTGCACGCTGACCAGGTTTTCCGCCGCCAGCGGCGCAAGCAGATCGATATCGCGCTCGACCAGTGCGTTCTTGGTGATCAGCGAGAACGGATGCCTGGTCTCCAGCATCACTTCAATCAGCTGGCGGGTCAGCTTGAACTTGCGTTCGATCGGCTGGTACGCATCGGTGTTGATGCCCAGTGCGATCGGTTGCGGCACGTAACCGGGTTTCGACAGCTCCTTGCGCAGCAGCTGCGGCGCATTGGTCTTGGCGAACAGCTTGGTCTCGAAGTCCAGGCCCGGCGACAGGTTCAGATAGGCGTGCGAGGGACGCGCGAAACAGTAGGAACAGCCATGCTCGCAACCGCGATACGGATTCACCGACTGGCTGAAGCCGACGTCCGGCGAAGTGTTGCGGGTGATGATGCTGCGCGCGGTCTCGGCGCGTACCTCGGTGCGCAGGCGCGGGGCGAGGAACTCTTCGCTTTCGTCGACCGCCCAGCCGTCGTCCACCGCCTCGCTGGCGGTGCTTTCGAAGCGCCCGGCAAGGTGGGACGTGGAACCTCGGCCCTTGATCGCAATACCCATTGCGGCAGGGTACGTCGTGGCCGTCTCAATGGCTGCGACGGCCGCCTGAAGGGTTCAGGGCTCGGCCCTACAAGTCACCCGTGTCCCTTGCATCCGTCGGTCACAGCAGGGCCAGATAGCCCCGCACCGTGGCATCCAGCCCGTCATACAGCGCCTCGCCGATCAGCGCATGACCGATCGATACCTCCAGCACGTCCGGCACATGGGCCAGGAAATCGCGCAGGTTGTCCTGCGACAGGTCGTGCCCGGCGTTGACGCCCAGGCCCACCGCCTGCGCCCGCCGCGCCGCAGTGGCGAACAGTTCCAGCATCGCCGCAGCGTCGCCCGCCGCGTGCGCCTCCGCGTAGGGGCCGGTATACAGCTCGATGCGATCGGCACCGACCTCGGCCGCCTGCTCCAGCAGCGGGTTGCCCGCGTCGACAAACAGGCTGACCCGGCAGCCCATCGCTTTCAGCGCCGCCACCAGCGGACGCAGGCGCCCGGCGTCCCGCTCGAAATCGAAGCCGTGGTCGGAGGTGATCTGGCCGTCGCCGTCGGGCACCAGGGTGGCCTGCGCGGGCCGGGTCTGTTCGCACAGCGCCAGCAGCCCCGGGTAGCCCTCGCGCGGCGGCGCGAACGGATTGCCTTCGATGTTGAACTCGACCCCACGCGCGCGGGTCAGCGTGGACAGGGCCAGCACGTCCTCGGCGGTGATGTGCCGGCGGTCCGGCCGCGGATGCACGGTGATGCCATGCGCGCCGGCATCCAGGCAGGCCTGGGCGGCACGCACCACGTCCGGTTCGGCGCCGCCGCGCGAATTGCGCAGGACGGCGATCTTGTTGACGTTGACGCTGAGCTGGGTCATGGAACGGAACTACTTGGAAAGAGGGGACGGGTCGTGGTCGTTGTGGTCGTCAGTGCGGCGAGCCTGGGCCTGTTCGCGCAGGCGGCGCAGTTCCTCGGCATCGATCAGCGTGGCCGGGTCGCGCTGCAGGTCGCCGAAGCGGGCCACATAGCGGCCGCGCACCCAGGCCAGCAGGAAACCGAGCGCCGCCAGCAGGCACAGGGTCATCAACCCCGCGCTCGGGGTCTTCAGCGCGAAGGCAAAGCAGCCCAGCGCCAGCAGCAGGTACAACCAGTACATAGTCGGGCTCCCCGGATGATCGCCGCAGTGTAGCGCTGCGTCACAGCAGCGGCGAGGCCAGCCGGGCGAAGGCCTCGGGCAGGCGGTGCAGCCACAGCGAGCGACCGGCCTGGTCATGCACCCGGGTGGCGCGGTCGAACTCGCCCTGCAGCAGCTCAGCCAGGGCGGCAACGCGGCCGCGGTCGCTGATCATCATCGACAGCTCGAAATTCAGCCGGAAGCTGCGGTGGTCGAAGTTGGCGCTGCCGACGATGCAGACATCGTCATCGGCAATGAAGGCCTTGGTATGCAGCATGCGCGGCCCGTACTCATAGATCTTCACGCCGGCGTGCAACAGCTCATCGAAGTAGGAGCGTGCGGCCTGGGTCACGAACCAGGAATCGCTCATCTTCGGTACCAGCAGGCGCACGTCCAGGCCGCCCAGCGCGGCCGAGGTCAGCGCCATGCGCGCCGCTTCACCCGGCACGAAATAGGGCGTCACCAGCCACACCCGCTCGTTCGCTTCCTGGATCGCCGCCACATGCAGGCGGTGGATGGTCTCCCAGCCCGAGTCGGGCCCGGAGACCAGCACCTGCGCGTTGATCGGTCCATCCGCGCGCATCGGCACATCGGCCGGCCACAACCGGGCGATGTCGAATCGGGAGTGGTCCTGGCCGCTGGCGTACAGCCAGTCCTCGGCGAACACCAGCTGCAGGCTGCGCACCACATGGCCGCGGATACGCATGTGCAGGTCGCGGTAGGCGTCGGGCCTGCGGCGCTCGTCCTCTTCGTCGGTGATGTTGATGCCACCGGTGAAGGCCACGCGGCCATCGACGATCACCAGCTTGCGGTGCGTGCGCAGGTTCAGCCACGGACGCTTGAACGGCTTCAGCAGTTGCCGCGGATGGAACCAGATCGCCTCGCCACCGGCGTCCAGCAGCGGTTGCAGGAAGCGGCGGGGCAGGGCGGACGAGCCGACCGCATCCAGCAGCAGGCGCACCTGTACGCCGGCGCCGGCGCGTTCGACCAGCGCGTCGCGCACCGCGGTGCCGGCGTGGTCGGGGTTGAAGATGTAGTACTCCAGGTGCACATGGTCGCGGGCCTGCGCGATGGCGTCGAGCAGCGCGTCATAGGTCGCGGCGCCGTCCACCAGCCAGGTCACTTCGATGGCGCTGCTCGGTGCCAGCCCGGTGGTGGCCTGGGCGACCTTGGCCAGCTCGGTGCAGTCCGCATCGGGCGGGCAGACATCGCTGTAGTGCTCCATGCCCGAGCGCGCGCGGCCGCGACGCAGGCGCTGCCGCTTCACCTTCTGCGGGCCCAGCAGGTAATAGATGAAGAGCCCCAGGTAGGGCAGCAGTGCCAATGACAGGATCCAGCTCAGCGTGGCCACCGGCTCACGCTTCTGCAGCATGATCCAGCCCGCCAGCGCGAACAGGTACAGCAGGTAGGCCACCGCCAGGATCGAGCCAAGGTGGGCGATGCCGTCAAGCCAGTGGCGCAGGGAGTCGAAGAGGGCGAGCATCCGCCGATCATAGCGGCGCGTGCTGCCGGATGGGGTCAGATCCCTTTTTGCTCAGGAAAAGGGATCTGACCCCAAGCCGTGCGCCACGACGAAAACACAAAAAAACGCCCCTGTCTCCAGGGGCGTCTGCAGTCGCGTCATGACTGTTGTGTTGCGGTGTAGCGATTACTGCTGCACAAAACCGATCTTCTTCATCTGAGCGTTCTTCGCGGCGGCCAGAACCTTGGCCATCACGTCGTACTCGGAATCCGGGCTGGCGTCGATGCGCAGTTCCGGCTGGTTGGTCGGGTCACGCTGGACCTCCTGCTCCATCCGCTGCTGCAGCTCGCTGGTATTGATCGGGCTGTTGTTCCACGAGACCTGGTTGCTGGCGTCGATCTTCAGCTCGATCGGCGGCGGCGGTTCGACCAGCTGCGGCGGTGGGTTGAGCACGCGCTGCGGCAGGTCCACGGCGATCGGGTACGTCATGATCGGCGCGGTCACGATGAAGATGATCAGCAGAACCAGCATCACGTCCACGAGGGGCGTGACGTTGATGTCTGCCATGGGGCCCTTGCCACCACCACTACTGAATGCCATGGCTTATTGCCCCTTTTCTTTGGTTGCAACGAAGCCGACGTCCAGCATGCCCTGTTCCTGCGCGACCTTGGTCAGGTCGTTGATGACGCGCATCTTGGTGGTGCGGTCACCACGCAGGTTCAGCGGCGGCTGCGGGGTCTGCTGTGCGGCGGTCGCCAAGCGGGACTCGAGAGTCTGCTTGTTGATTTCTTCGTCGTTCCAGTAGATCGAGCCGTCTTCCTTGACTGCCAGCGTGATCGGGTTCGGACGCTTTTCAGCATCTTCCGGCTTCTGGATCAGGTTGGCTTCCGGCAGATCCACCTTGACCTTGTGGGACATCAGGGGCGCCGTGATGATGAAGATGATCAGCAGCACCAGCATCACGTCCACGAGGGGCGTAACGTTGATGTCGGCCATGGGGCCGCCGCTGTTACCACTACTGAAAGCCATAACGGGCTCCGTCTAGATCTTGGTGACTACTTACTTCGTCGCTGGGTGACGCGCGCCGCAATTAGCGGACGCGCGAACCGGTGGCGAAGAAGTCGTGCAGGTCGTGCGCGAAGGTATCGAACTTGCTGATGGTCGCGCTGTTGATCTTGCTGAAGAAGTTGAAGGCGAACACGGCCGGGATTGCGACGAACAGACCGATCGCGGTCATGATCAGCGCTTCACCCACCGGGCCGGCAACGGCGTCGATCGAAGCGGAGCCGGTGGCACCGATCTTGATCAGCGCGCCGTAGATGCCCCACACGGTACCCAGCAGACCGACGAACGGAGCGGTTGCACCGACGGTGGCCAGCAGGGTCATGCCCGACTGCAGCTTGTTGCTTTCGCGGGTCACGGCCTGGCGCAGGGCGCGGTCGACGAACTCCGAACGGCTCAGGTTCTCACCGACGCCGCCGGTAGCACCGCCTTCAGCGCGCTGGTGGTGGGCAGCGGCCTGGGCAGCGTCCAGGGCGATCTTCGAGAACGGCTCCGAAGCCGGCTGCTCTTCCATCGCACGGATGGCGTCCTGCGCGTTCGGGGTGTCCCAGAACAGGCTGACGACGCGGTCAGCGGCGCTCTTCAGGCGGGTAGCACGGAAGATGTTGATGACGGTCCAGTACCAGGACATGGCCGACATTGCGATCAGGGTCAGCAGCACGACCCAGGAAACCGCGAAATCACCCGGCTTGGTGGTCATTTCGTGGATCAGGTGCTCGAAGCCCATCTGCGACAGGGCGTTGGACGGATTGCCCCCGGCAGCAGCGGCGATGAAAATTTCCTGCAGCATGACGCTTACCTTTGTTGTGTGTGGTGATAAAGGGTGTAGCTAAGCTAAACAATCGAACCGGGAGCGGGGGTGGCCGGAGGGCCACCCGGACGCATCAGTTCAGCGCAAAGTTGACCGGGACGCGAACGCGACCTGCCGCCTTCTTACCGCCAGATTCAGCGGCGTTGAAGCGCCACTTGCGAGCTGCTTCCATCGCAGCACGGTCCAGGTCGCGGTTACGGCTGGACTTTTCCACCGTGACATTGGTGACGTTGCCGTTGGCATCGACATCAATGATCAGGATCACTTCGCCCTGGATACCGGCGCGGAAGGCGGCCGGCGGGTAGCGCGGCGGATTCATGGCCTTCGACGAGATGTCCACGCTGGCCTCGATCGAGGTCGGCGGAGCCGGCGGCGACGGGGGCGACGGCGGGGTGACGATATCGTTCGGGCGCGGCTCCGGCACGTCCACGACCGGCGCCTGCGGCGGCGGCGGTACGGGCGACGGCTTCGGCGGCGACAGATTCTTCACCGGCGGTGGCGGAGTATCCTGCGGCGGCGGCGGCGGCGGCGGCGGTGGGGGCGGCGGCGGCGCGTCGACGATGGTCACCATGACGTTGCGCTCCTTCTCCGCGACGGCCTTGGGAGCCACGGCGGGAATGAGGAGCATCATGAAGGCGGCCAGATGCAGGGCAATTACAAACGCGATGCCGACGATGCGAGGCCAGCTCAGCCCCTTGTCATCGGGTTGTTCGTACCGGTGAACGACTAGTTGTTCCGTCATGCGCCAAGAGCTCAATAGTGGGGCCGGGATGCCGGGGGCGGAATCCCTGATCAGCGGTGCATGACACCGCAGGAACCTCCAAGCTTATACCAATCCTGAGCGCCTGCGCATCAACTGAGCAGGCGTTCAGGCGTTATTCCTACTTACTTCAGGTTGATGATTTTCTTGGCATCAGCCTGGTTCTTCACACCCTTCGCCAGCGCCTGCTGGGCGGCCTGCTTGGCCTCCGGGATGCGACCTTCGGCATGCAGGACGCGTGCCAGGTTCAGGTAGGTCTCACCGTCCTTGGAGAGCGGGGCGGCCTTCTGCCACGCGTCGATCGCCTGCGGCACCTGGTCGGAGTAGTAGTAGGACTGGGCCAGCGCCAGGTAGACCTGGTAGTCCGGCTTCAGGATGCCCTTCTGCAACCCTTCGTTGATGACCGCGATGACGTCCTTTTCCTTGTTCTCGGTGTTGGCATAGATCGAGTACAGCTGCTTGTACTCGCGCTCGTCGGTGAGCTGGCCGCTGCTGCGCAGCTTGTCCATCACCGCGGCGGCCTTCGGCATCTGGTCAGCCTGCATGTACATGTTGGCCAGGTTCAGCTGGGCCTTCTTGTCATTCGGGTTCTTGGCCGCCAGCGCTTCTGCGGCCTGCACCGCCTCACCGGTCTGGCCGGCTTCGGACAGGGCAGCCATCAGCAGCTGGTTCCAGTTGTCCTTCGGCTCGGTGGCACCGGCAATGGCCTGCTTCAGCACCGGGATCGCTTCCTGGTAGCGCTCCAGCTGGTACAGCGCCTGGCCCTTGGCGATCAGCTCTTCCGGCTTGGTCGACTTGCTCTCGGCGAAGTACTTGTCCAGGGTGGCCAGGCCTTCGGCGGTCTGGTCTTCCTGCAGCTGCAGCTGGCCGAGCATCAGCATCGACTGGAAGTGACCGTTGTTGTCCAGGCCGTTGAACTGGATCGCCTGCTTCAGGTACGCGATCGCGCCCGGCACGTCGTCGGTCTGGTACGCCGCCTGCGAGGCCAGCTGCGCGGCCAGCGACTTGTCGTACTCGTTGGACGCGCTGTCGGCCAGGATCGCGTCGGCCTGCTCACGCGTTTCCGGGAACTTTTCCTTGTTGTAGCTGTCAATCATTTTCTGCAGCTTGCTGCCCATCTTGGCCGAGGCCTTGGCGGTCGGCTCCTGGCGGGTCGCATTCGGGTACAGCGGTTCGGCCTTGGCCTGCTTGCTGCTGCCGCCGCGGCTGCCACGGTCGGAGGAACGCGAGGACTGCGCAAAGGCATCGGTGACCACGGCGCCGGTCAGGGCGGTCGCGACGAGGACGGAAAGCACAGCTTTGTGGTTACGGAAAATCATCGTTCACCTCGATCGAACCGCCGGATAGCGGCAAAGTCGGACTGTCAGAAAAATCTGAGCCGCCAAACGTATCAGAAACAGATGGCGTGAGAAATCGTTTTATGTGCTGCAATACAGCATAGAACTGCGCACTCATCCGCACTTTGGCCGCAGCCCGGCCGCCTGCGCCTGCTGGTACACCGGCGTCAGGCCCGGTGCATCACGGCGCAGTTCCTGGATCCGGTTGGCCGGATCGGGGTGGGTGGACAGCCACTGCGGGCTGCGACCACCGCTGGCCGCCATCATGTTCTGCCACAGATCGACCGCCTGCGCCGGGTTGAAGCCGGCCTGGGCCATCAGCCGTTGGCCGATGACATCGGCCTCGCTTTCCTGGGTCCGCGAGCCTGGCAGCAGAAACGCCGCCTGCGCACCCATGCCACCGAACTGGTTCAGTGCGTTGGCTGCCGACTCACCTGCATAAGCTCCAACCAAGGCACCGGCAACAGCCAGGCCGGTCTGCGCGCTCATCTGGCGCGTAATGCGCTCTTCGTGGTGGCGGGCGATCACATGGCCGATTTCGTGGCCGATCACGGCAGCCAGCTGATCCTGGTTCTTGGCGACGGTGAAGATGCCGGTATTGACGCCCACCTTGCCGCCGGGAAGGGCGAACGCGTTGGGTTCCTTGTCGACAAAGACCGCCGTCTCCCACCGTACGCCACGGTACTGGGGCGGCAACTGCGCCACCAGCGCGTTGACCACGCACTGCACGTAGCCGTTCTGGCGGCCATCGGTGCTGATCTTCTCTTTCTGCTTGGTCTCGGCAAACGCCTGCGCGCCGAGCTGGTCCAGCTGTGCCTGCGACACGCCGCCCACCATCTGCCGTCGTCCGGTAGGCGAGGTCGTGGTCGCGCAGGCACTGACGACGGTGGTGATGACTAGAGCCAGCAGCAGTTGTTTCATGGGTCCGCCCCCGTGTTCATGTGCGCAGTGTGTAGCGTACCTGCTTAATCTTTCGTCAAGCGGGCACAGCGTTACGTTGACCCCAGGAACACCATTGCGGCCAGCGCCACCGCGTTGTTCAGCGCATGCGCGGCGATGGCCGCCCACAGGGTGCCGGTACGCCGGTACAGCCAGCAGAAGGCGGCGCCCATGCCGCCGTAGACCAGCCACAGCTGCGCCATGCCCAGCAGCGAGTTCTTGCTGACACCGGGCACTTCATGGACCAGCGCGAAGGCCAGGCTGCTGAGGACCAGGCCCAGCCAGGGGCGGCCGGCCTGCCACAGGCGCCCGAACAGGACGCGGCGGAACAGCAGTTCTTCGTACGCCGGCGCGAGGACCACCGCAAACAGCACCAGGAACAGTGGGAAGCGCGCGATCGCGCTCTGCATCAGTTCCACGTTGGTCGGCACCGGCTCGATCCCGAACTGCCTGGAAAGGAAGGCGATGCCGTTGCTGCCGAGTACGATCAGGGTCGCCATCAGCAGGGTCCACCCCCACGTGGACGGCCTCAGCAGCGCCTGCCGCGAGGCCTGGCGTTCACTGACGCTTGCCGGACGCCGCCAGAAGTACAGCAGCAGTGCCGCGCCGCCGGTAGCGATCAACGCCATCAGGATCTGCGCCAGGGCACCGGGCTGGCCGACCGCTGCGCCGACGGCATCCGGCGACAGCGCGCCGCCGTTGGCATCCGCATTGGCACGGCTGACCATGATCGCGCGGTAGAAGCCCCAGAACAGGCCACTGACCATGCTCAGGCCGATCACGGTGATCGCGGCAATACCCAGGTCGATGAAGAAACCTGCCAGCGGGGCCACGGCACGCGGCGGGACAGACGCGGGCGGAACCGGAGGCGGAGCGGAAGCCGGGGCGGAAACGGACATCAGATACCTGCGTTCAAGGGACAGAGGCCGGTGCGCCTCCCCGCGCACCGGCCGGCTGCCGATTGTGTCAGATATCCAGGTTGGCGACCTTCAGCGCATTGTCTTCGATGAAATCGCGACGCGGCTCGACGACATCGCCCATCAGGGTGCTGAAGATCTGGTCAGCTGCGACGGCGTCTTCGATGCGCACCTGCAACAGCCGACGGGTTTCCGGATTCACGGTGGTGTCCCACAGCTGCTCCGGATTCATTTCACCCAGACCCTTGAATCGCTGGATCTGGCGACCGCGCTTGGCTTCCTCGAGCAGCCAGCTCTGCGCCTTGGCAAAGCTGTCGACTTCGATCGACTTGGCGCCGCGGGAAATCGTCGCGCCCTCGCGGACCAGGCCGTGCAGCAGCTTCGACGCCTGGTGGATGGCGCGCAGTTCACCACTCTCGAACGCCGACATCGGCAGCACCTGGATGTGCTGCTCGCCCATGTGGCGACGGGTCACCAGCACGGCGGCCGGACGCTCATCGTTGGCTTCCTGCAGCTCCAGGCTGAAGCGCGGGCTGCCCAGGCTGCCCTGGTTGAGGCGCTTGGCCAGTGCATCCAGGCCTTCACCGTCGCCGGCACTGCGCAGGCTCTCCATGTCCATCGGCACGAAATCAACCAGCGCCTCGAGCAGGTTGCGGTCGTAACGGTGGGCGTTGCGCTCGATCGAATCCTGCGCGGCGGCGTAGGCCAGCAGCAGTTTTTCCAGCGCCAGGCCTTCGATGCCTGGTTCGCCGGTGGCCGGCACCAGCGTGGCGTTTTCCACCGCACTGCTGGCCAGGTAGCTGTCCAGCGCGGGGTCGTCCTTCAGGTACAGCTCCTGCTTGCCCTGCTTGATCTTGTACAGCGGCGGCAGGCCGATGTAGACGTAACCGCGCTCGATCAGCTCCGGCATCTGACGGTAGAAGAACGTCAGCAGCAGGGTGCGGATGTGGGCGCCGTCGACGTCGGCGTCGGTCATGATGATGATCTTGTGGTAGCGCAGCTTGTCCGGGTTGTACTCGTCACGGCCGATGCCGGTGCCCAGCGCAGTGATCAGCGTACCGACCTGGTCGGAGGACAGCATGCGGTCGAAGCGGGCACGTTCCACGTTGAGGATCTTGCCGCGCAGCGGCAGCACGGCCTGGTTCTTTCGGTTGCGGCCCTGCTTGGCCGAGCCACCTGCCGAGTCACCCTCGACGATGAACAGTTCGGACAGCGCCGGATCCTTTTCCTGGCAGTCGGCCAGCTTGCCCGGCAGGCCGGCGATGTCCAGTGCGCCCTTGCGGCGGGTCAGGTCGCGGGCCTTGCGCGCGGCTTCACGTGCACGCGCGGCGTCAACGATCTTGCCGGCGATCGCCTTGGCTTCGTTGGGGTTTTCCTGCAGGAACTCTTCCAGGCGTGCACCGAAGGCGTTTTCCACTGCCGGGCGCACGTCGGAGCTGACCAGCTTTTCCTTGGTCTGGCTGGAGAAGCTCGGGTCCGGCACTTTCACCGACAGCACCGCGATCATGCCTTCGCGCATGTCGTCGCCGGTCAGGTTGATCTTGGCCTGCTTGGCGATGCCGTTCTGCTCGATGTAGTTGTTGAGCACGCGGGTCAGCGCACCGCGGAAACCGGCGAGGTGGGTGCCGCCGTCCTTCTGCGGAATGTTGTTGGTGAAGCAGTACATCGTCTCCTGGTAGGAGTCGGTCCACTGCAGCGCCACATCCACGACGATGCCGTTGTGCTCGCCGGTGACCGAGATGACGTTCGGATGCAGCGGGGTCTTCAGCTGGGCCAGGTGCTCCACGAAGCTGCGGATGCCGCCTTCGTAGTGGAAGTCGTCGCGACGGCCATCACCGCGCTCGTCGGCGAGGACGATCTTGACGCCGGAGTTCAGGAACGACAGCTCGCGCAAGCGACGGGCCAGGATGTCGTAGTGGAATTCCACGTTGTCGTGGAACGCAACGGTCGACGGCCAGAAGCGCACGGTGGTGCCGCGCTTGGTGGTGGTTTCCAGCTTGGCCAGTGCAGTCACGGCGGCGCCGTTGCTGAATTCCTGCTGGTAGTGGAAGCCGTTCTGGAACACATCCACCAGCAGCTTCTGCGACAGCGCGTTGACCACGCTGACGCCGACGCCGTGCAGGCCGCCGGACACCTTGTAGCTGTTGTCGTCGAACTTGCCACCTGCGTGCAGGACGGTCATCACCACTTCGGCGGCGGACACCTCGCGACCCAGCTTGGCGCTCATCTGCTCGTGCTTGCCGGTGGGGATACCGCGACCGTTGTCGGATACCGAAACCGAGCCGTCGGCGTGGATGGTCACTGCAACGTGGTCGGCGTGGCCGGCCAGCGCTTCGTCGATCGAGTTGTCGACGACCTCGAACACCATGTGGTGCAGACCGGTGCCGTCATGCACGTCACCGATGTACATGCCGGGACGCTTGCGGACAGCCTCCAGGCCTTCCAGGGCGGTAATGCTGTTGGCGTCGTAATTGCCGTTGTTTGCCGGGGTGTTCTGTTCGTCGCTCATTGCGCTTGCCGTAGGCTCCGCAGGTCGGCCACCGCCGGGAGCGATGTGCCGAGAATGAAAGGATTCCAACCCGAATTATACCAGCCGGGGTCGAGCGGCCCTGGTGTGCCCACTATGGCACAGCCACGATCTGTGCATGTTCCACGTGGAACCGGGCAATATGGGTCAGCTCCTGCAGCGCTGCCGGGGTTTCGGTGGCAGTGACAAAGATCTGTGCCGGTCCGCTGAGCAGGCGCTCCAGTACCCGCGCCTGGTGGGTCCGATCCAGCTCCGAAGCCAGATCGTCGAGGGCAATCACCGGCCACTCGCCGCGCTGCTCCGCGTAGTCCTCGGCCTGTGCCAGCAGGCACGCCAATGCCGTCAGCTTGGCCTGGCCGCGAGAGAGCGCGTCACGACCGGGAATGCTGTGGAAATCCACGCTCCAATCGGCCCGGTGCGGCCCGACCGAGGTGTAACCGGCCTGGCGGTCACGTTCCCGTGCCAGAAGCAGGGCATCGGCCAGAGGAAGCTCATGCCGACGCCACCCCGCACTGAGTTCCAGGCCCTGGATGCCGAGCTGCGGCGCCAAGCTGGCAGCCAGCGCCACGGTGCGCTGCTGCAAGCGCTCCAGGTAGTGCTGGCGACGACTAGTCAGAGGTTCTCCGGCCTCGGCGAGCTCATGATCCCAGGTATCGAGCATCCGTGGCGGCCCGCCTTGCTTGAGCAGGGCGTTGCGCTGCTTCAGCGCACGCGAATAGCGGCGCCACAGGGACAGGAAATCAGGTTCCACGTGGAACAAGCCCCAATCGAGGAAACGGCGACGGGGTTCACCGCCTCCACTGACCAGCGCGTGGCTGCCGGGCTCGAACGTCACGACGGCCAGCGCTGCGCATAGATTGCCCAGCTGGGCCACGTCCTCACCGTCCAATCGTCCCTTCCAGTCCTGGCCACTGTGGCGCAGGCCGGCCTTCCGGCGGTGCGGCGGGTGGTTCGCGCGTTGTTCGTCCCATTCGACGAAGATTTCCAGGGCTTCCTGGCCCTGGCGCACCAGACCATCGCGTACCCGGCCTCGGAAGCTCCGCCCGTACGCCATCAGATGCAGGGCCTCCAGCACGCTGGTCTTGCCGGCACCGTTGTCGCCAGTCAGCAGGTTCAGTCCCGGCTGGGGCGAAAGGTCCACCGCACTGAAGCGACGCAGTTGGTGCAAGGCGAGGCGGCGGATAAGCATGGGGCGCGAAAGACCATCCGCACGGGGCGGTAGAGGGGGCGGGGAATCCATCAGCTTACTGCATCGGTCAAGCCGGGGCCGACGGCACCACGTACCGCGTGGAGCGGGGTAGTCCAGAACGATGCCCTGTTCCACGTGGCGGCAATGGCGTGCGGGTTACCTCGAAATCCTTCGATTCTGCACCGCGATGGCGGGAGCAGCCGCCCAGATTTCAGCGAAATCAGCGCGTCTACGGAGAGCGGTTCGTGATAACGGACGGAGAGCCCGCGACCGTTCCTGCAGATTGCTTCAAATCTGAGACCCAAGGTCCTGGAGGGTTCCACAGATTTCAAGAAATTCGCGCCGATCGTTTCACGCTGTCCACAGCGGCACTGTATGACTTATACACAAGGTATGGGCAATCTGTGGATAAAAAAGCGGCTTTGCACCGGCCTCGAAACTATCCACAGGTTCCCCCCCAGGCTGTGGGGCCTATATACAGGGGGTTTCAGCCCTAAAAAGATCTTTTAAATCATAAACATAGCCTGTTTTTCCACCAGATCTGGAGCTACCATCACCACCATGCTTTAGATTTATACCCAGATTTAGAAGCTAGGCGAGCCCCGATCTGCCGGAAATGCAGCCTGTGGACAGGGTCGTTTCGCAGAGGCGCGAGCACCGCGATGTCGGCTGCCTTCACCTGCGTCAGCGCCTTCCGCTGGGAAACCCGCCCGGCTGAGGAAAGAGCACTGAGTTCCTGATCGGGCGGCCGTCCGACGAACCGGAGTCCTGGCCAGGGGCAAGCGATTGCCTGGGACACCTACCGCCTGTTTCACTCCGATCCGAAGCTCGATAAACCGGCCGCACAGACCGGCCCAGCGGAAGCACGTTTCGATGCTCCACGTGGAACCAAAAAAAACACCCGGGAATATCCCGGGCGTCGTCTGGTTCCACGTGGAACAGGACCGCTGTCAGAGCCGCAGCGGCATCACCACGTGGCGCGATTTCTCGCTGCTGGATTCACGTACCAGGGCCGAAGAGTTGGAATCGCGCAGCTGGATGATGACTTCCTCATCGCGCAGGGCCGAAAGGGCATCCAGCAGGTAGTTCACGTTGAAGCCAATCGCCAGGTCGCTGACGGTGGTGTCGGCTTCGATCTCTTCCTGCGCCTCTTCCTGTTCCGGGTTGTGCGCACTGATCTTCAGGTTGCCCGGCGAGACTTCCACGCGGATGCCGCGGTACTTCTCGTTGGAGAGGATCGCCGCACGCTGCAGCGACGCGCGCAGCGCCTCGCGATCGACCTTCACTTCGCGGTCGGCACCGATCGGGATCACCGCTTCGTAATCCGGGAAGCGACCGTCGATCAGCTTGGAGGTAAAGGTGACATCGTCGCGCTTGACGCGGACGTGGCTGCGGCCGACTTCCAGCTCGATCTCGCGATCGCCGCTTTCCAGCAGGCGCTGCAGTTCGGTCACGCCCTTGCGCGGCACGATGATCTGTCGCTTGGAACCGCTCGGCTTGGCCAGATCGGTTTCACACAGTGCCAAGCGATGGCCATCGGTCGCCACGGTGCGCAGCGCATCCCCGCGCAGGTCGAACAGCAGGCCGTTGAGGTAATAGCGCACGTCCTGCTGCGCCATCGCGAACGCGGTGCGCTCGATCAGCTCCTTCAGGGTCGCTTCGCCGATGGCGACGCGCTCGGTGGCTTCCACTTCATCCACCGACGGGAAGTCGTTCGAAGGCAGCGTGGCCAGGGTGAAACGGCTGCGACCGGCCTGCACGGTGATCTTGTCACCGGTCTGCGAGACGGTGATCCGGCTGCCGTCGGGCAAGGCGCGGATGATCTCGAACAGCTTGCGGGCGGGAATGGTGGTTTCGCCGTCCTGGGCATCTTCAACCGCGATCCGCGACACCATCTCCACTTCCAGGTCGGTACCGGTCAGCGACAGCTGGCCGTTCTGCACCTGGACCAGGAAATTGGCCAGAACCGGAAGGGTCTGGCGGCGTTCGACCACGTTGACGACCTGTGCCAACGGCTTGAGAAAGGCTTCGCGCTGCAGTGTGAAACGCATGTGGTTCCGTGCCCCTATGCTTTAAAAAATGTGGAATAAATCAAAAGCTTGGTGGTGCTGGTAGAGACAGAATCGCTGGAAAACAATGCTAAGTCTTTGTAATTAAAGGTATTTCAGACCTCGAAACCCTCTGCATTACCGACCCCCAAGGGGTGGGGAAAGCTGTGGATAAATCTGCTGCGATTTCAAACGGCATTTTTATCCACAACGTGTCCCGCGCTTGCTACCGGATTCTGCACCGTTTTGTGCGATGACGCCTCATCGGCATCCGTGCATCATTCGCTCAGCTTCCGGATCAGCTTGTCCCAGTCCTCACGGAGCTTGCCGTCGGTTTCCATCAGGGTCCGGATCTGGCGGCAGGCGTGCAGCACCGTGGTGTGATCGCGACCGGCAAAGGCGTCGCCGATCTCGGGCAGGCTGTGCTCGGTCAGTTCCTTGGTCAGCGCCATGGCGACCTGACGGGGGCGGGCCAGCGAGCGGGTCCGACGCTTCGACAGCAGATCCTTGATCTGCAGGCCGTAGTAGTCGGCAACGGTTTTCTGGATGTTGGGAATGCTGATCGCCTGCTGCTGGGCGCGCAGCAGGTCGCGCAGGGTTTCCTGGGCGAACTCGGTGGTGATCGCGCGGCCGGTGAAGTTGGCGCGGGCGGTCAGGGTATTCAGCGCGCCCTCGAGGTCGCGCACGTTGGAGCGCATCTTCTTGGCGATCAGGAACGCAACATCATCGGGAATCTCAGCACCACGTTCGCGTGCCTTGGCCAGCACGATCGCGGCGCGGGTCTCGAAGTCCGGCGGTTCGATCGCGACCGACAGGCCCCAGGCAAGACGCGACTTCAGGCGCGCTTCCAGGCCCTCGACTTCGCGTGGATAGCGATCGCAGGTCAGGATGATCTGCTGCTTGCCATCGAACAACGCGTTGAAGGTGTGGAAGAACTCTTCCTGCGTGCGGTCCTTGCCGGCAAAGAACTGGATGTCATCGATCAGCAGCGCGTCGACCTGCTGGAACTGGCGCTTGAACTGATCCATGGTCTTTTCCTGCAGGGCCCGGATCATCGCGCTGAAGAACTGTTCCGAACGCAGGTACAGCACCTTCGCACCTGGATTGGCCTGGCGCATGGCGTTGCCGGCGGCGAACATCAGGTGGGTCTTGCCCAGGCCGGTGCCTCCGTACAGCAGCAGCGGGTTGTGCGCGCGATCGCCCGGTTTCTGCGCTGCCTGGAAGGCAGCAGCCAGACCCAGCTGGTTGCTGCGGCCTTCAACGAAGTTGGCGAACGTGTAGTGGCTGTCCAGATTGCCGGCGAACGGCACCTGCGGCTCACTGGCGATGTGCGCCGACGGCGCGGAAACGGCCGCGTTCTGCGCTTCCACCGGCCGTGGGCGCGAGCCGATTTCAAGAAAAACGTCGCTGAAGCCGGCGAAATGGGCCAGCAGCTCGCGGATACGGGCCAGGTACAGCTCGCGTACCTGGTCGACGATGAAGGCATTCGGTGCATACAGCACCAGGCTGTCCGCGCGCAGATCGGCCTGCAGCGGCTTCAACCAGGTGTGAACGTCTTCCGGCGGGAACTCCGCTTCAAGGCGCTCGAGACTACGGGACCAGGCATCCATCAGCAATAATCGTCCGGTGGCCGGGGCATGGACGCGACAAGGCGCCCAGACACAGGCCGGAAAGGGGGGAAATGGATGGCTCAGACTACCACCGAGCGCCCGCCTTCGGAATGCTTGTCCCCTACTTATTCACAAAAACATCCACAGCTATTGCACAGCCCGGTGAATTCGCGTAGCTGTCAGGGCTTGACGCGGGGCAGGGTACCTCTCTAGAATTTCCGGTTCTTTCCGTCCCATTCATACGAGAGGCCCCCAATGGCCACGAAGCGCACCTACCAGCCCAGCAACCTCAAGCGTAAGCGCGACCACGGTTTCCGTGCCCGTATGAAGACCGCTGACGGCCGCAAGATCCTGTCGCGTCGCCGCGCCAAGGGCCGCAAAGTCCTGAGCGCCTGATTGCCATGCCGCACCTCGCGGCAGACGCAATCCCTTCGACAGTGAATACTGCAGACCCGCGCAAGCGATTCCCTCGCTCTGCGCGGGTTCGCACGCGTGCCGAATATTCAACGGTCTTCAACGGCGCCCGCCGTGTGTCCGATCCGCTGATGACCCTGCACTGGCTGCCGGCTGACCGGCCGGCCAGGCTGGGTCTGGCGGTTTCCCGCAAGGTCGATCCGAACGCCGTGGGGCGTAACCGGATCAAGCGCGTCCTGCGCGACATCCTGCGTCAGACACGTACCGAAATCCAGCCAGGCGACTTCGTCGTCGTGGCCCGTAGTGCTGCGCGTTCCGCCAGCAACGACGAGATCCGCCAGGCCTTCCTGCGCCTGCTGCGTCGCCTGCGTGCATTGCCCGCGCCGGGCGTGGACGGCACAATGCCGCCGCCTGATGGCATCGCAACTCCTTCTTTGACCGAGCCGGCATCGCGTCCCGGCCCCGCCGAGCCTGTCCGCTGATGAACCAGACCCGCGTATTCCTCATTTTTGCCTGGCTGATGGTGGCCGTGCTGCTGTGGATGGAGTGGAGCCGTGAAAAGGCTGCCCCCACCCCGGCACCGACGACCACGTCGGCCCCGGCCGCCGCACAGAGCGTTCCGGGCGCGACCCCGGGCAGCATCCCCAGCGCCCAGGTCCCGGGTGCCCCCGGCCAGGCGGCGGTGCAGGCGCAGGCCAGCGCGACCCCGGCCAGCCAGCGCGTGACCGTCACCACCGACGTGCTGCGCCTGGTGCTCGATGGCGGCCGCGTGCTCGACGCCGAGCTGCTGCAGTTCCCGCAGACCAAGGACGAAGGCAGCCCGCCGGTACGCCTGCTGACCGAGGACCCCGCGCATCCGTACAGCGCGATCAGTGGTTGGGCCAGCGAGGACAAGAACACCCCGGTTCCCGGCGCTGACGGCTTCAAGCTGGTGGGCGACACCAAGGACTTCGTGCTGGCCAAGGGCCAGAACGAGCTGCAGATCCCGTTCGTGTGGACCGCTGACAACGGCGTGACCATCAAGCGCACCCTGACCGTGTCGCGCAACGAGTACGCCGTGCGCTTCAAGGATGAAGTCAGCAACGCCGGCACCGCCCCGTGGAACGGTTACGTCTACCGCACCCTGGACCGTACCCCGACCATCCTGTCGCGGAGCATGACCAACCCGGATTCCTTCAGCTTCAACGGCGCCACCTGGTACGACAACGACAAGAAGTACCAGCGTCGTGCGTTCAAGGACTACCTGGAAGACGGCACGCTGAACCAGAACATCACCGGCGGCTGGCTGGCGATGCTGCAGCACCACTTCTTCACCGCCTGGATTCCGCAGAAGGACCAGACCGCGCACTACGTGCTGTCGCAGGTGGCCGGTCGTGACCTGATCGAAGCGCGTGGCCCGGCCTTCACCCTGGCCCCGGGCCAGTCCACCAGCACCGAGGCCCGCCTGTGGGTCGGCCCGAAGCTGGTCAACCTGATCGCCAAGGAAGACGTGCCGGGCCTGGACCGCGTGGTCGACTACAGCCGCTTCTCGATGATGGCGGTGATCGGCCAGGGCCTGTTCTGGGTGCTGAACCAGGTGCACAAGCTGGTCGGCAACTGGGGCTGGGCGATTGTCGGCCTGGTGGTGCTGCTGAAGCTGGTGCTGTACCCGCTGTCGGCGACCCAGTACAAGAGCGGCGCGAAGATGCGTCGTTTCCAGCCGCGCATCGCGCAGTTGAAGGAACGCTATGGCGATGACCGCCAGAAGTTCCAGACCGCGATGATGGAGCTGTACAAGAAGGAAAAGATCAATCCGATGGGCGGCTGCCTGCCGATCCTCATCCAGATGCCGATCTTCTTCGCCCTGTACTGGGTGCTGGTGGAATCGGTCGAACTGCGCCAGGCGCCCTGGTTCGGCTGGATCCAGGACCTGACCGCACGCGACCCGTACTTCATCCTGCCGGTGATCAACGTGGCGGTGATGTGGTTCACCCAGAAGCTGACCCCGGCGCCGGGCATGGACCCGATGCAGCAGAAGATGATGCAGTTCATGCCGCTGGTGTTCGGCGTCATGATGGCCTTCATGCCGTCCGGCCTGGTCCTGTACTGGGTGGTCAACGGCGGCCTGGGCCTGCTGCAGCAGTGGTGGATGACCAAGCGCCATGGCGGCGAGCCGGTGGCGGCCACCACCGCGCCGGCCCCGGTCAAGAAAAAGTAATCCCGACCGCAGGTCACCTGCTTTGTAGAGTCGACTGTTAGTCGACTGGCGGACGAGCAGTCGACTAACAGTCGACTCTACCGCCCCGATCGACGCGAGAAGCCCGCCGCAAGGCGGGCTTTTCGCATGCGGCGTTAGAATCGCCTGCACACCGTTCCTCCCACCTTCGAGTCCGCCATGCCGCGTGCGTCGTCGTTCCGCCTGTTCCTGCCCTCGCTGTTGTTGACCCTGGTTGTTGCCGGCTGTGGCGACCAGGACGCGAAGGCGCCGGCGACCACCGTCACCCAGGCGAGCGCGCGGGCCGCGGCCGCCGCCGATCCCGCGGCCGCACCGTTGCTGGCGGCCCTGCAGAAACAGCTCGACGGCTACCGCCGGATCATCGTGCTGCTGGCCGACGAGGCGCAGCAGTCGGCCGCCGACCGCGGCACTTCCACGCGCGTGGGCCAGCAGCTGTTCCACGATGGCCTGGAACAGCGCACGGCCATCGCCGCGCAGTTCGACACGCTGCTGCGCGGCGGCAGCCCGCAACGCTTCGCCACGCTCGGCACCGTGCTGGACTACATCGAGTCCGCGCCGGAGCTGTTCGACGCCGACCGCCTGGCCTTCCGCGAAGTGCTGCGTGATCTGCATGAGCGTGTCGGTACCGATTCCTCGCTGCCGGCGGTGAAGCTGCACCAGCGCATCGGCGAGGACCTGGAAGCGCTCGACGAGATCGAACGCAACTACAATCAGGAACTGACCCGCATCTTCAGCCGCTTCGAGCGCACCCGCGCCATCGAGCTCAAGCGCGAGAAGTGGGACGATTACATCGCCCACCTGCACAAGGACTACAGCCGCGAAGCGATCCTGCGCGACTACGGGGTGATCGAGCCCTACCCGATGTCGATGAAGGACAGCGACCGTGAGATCTTCGGCCGCGACCTGCCGGCCAAGACGGTGGTGCTGACCTTCGACGATGGCCCGCACAAGGCCTACACCGACGAAGTAGTGGCCATCCTCAAGCGCTACGACGTGCCGGGCGTGTTCTTCGAGGTGGGCCGCAACCTGGGCAAGGTCGAGGCCGATGGCAAGGTCAGCCTCGGGCCGATGGCGAAGATCAGCCGCAACCTGATGGAAGAAGGCTATGCGGTGGGCAACCACAGCCTGACCCACGCCCAGCTGTCGCGCACCACCGGCGACGCGCTGCGCCAGCAGGTGCTCGACACCGACACGCTGCTGAAGGACGTCGACACCAAGCGCGCACCGCTGTTCCGCTTCCCGTATGGCGCGCGCAATGCTGAAGGCCTGCAGCTGCTCAACGAAGCCGGGCTGAAGTCGATCATGTGGAACATCGACTCGATGGACTGGGCAGACCCGGTGCCGGAGTCGATCGTGCAGCGCGTGCTGGACCAGGTGAACAAGGAACAGCGCGGCATCATCCTGTTCCATGACATCCACGATCGTGCAGTGAAGGCACTGCCGCAGATCCTCGACCGGCTGATCGCCGATGGCTACCAGTTCGCCGGCTGGAACGGCCGCGACTTCACTGTCGCCCGTGCGCGCAAGGGCGATACCGGTGCCGCCACCGTCACCACCGGCTACGAGAAGTCGTGGGCGATCGTGGTCGGCATCGACAACTACGCCAAATGGCCGAAGCTGGAGTACGCCAGCCATGACGCGCAGGCGGTGGCCGATACCCTCACCGGGCAGTTCGGCTTCCCGTCCTCGCAGGTGATCGTGCTGAAGAACGAGCAGGCCACCCGCAACAACATCCTGGCCGCGTTCCACGACCGCCTGGCCGATGACCGCACCGGCAAGAACGACCGCGTGTTCGTGTTCTTCGCCGGCCATGGCGCGACCCGCCAGCTGGCCTCCGGGCGCGATCTCGGCTACATCATCCCGGTCGATTCGGATCCGAAGGAATTCGCTACCGACGCCATCGCGATGACCGACATCCAGAACATCGCCGAGAGCATGCAGGCCAAGCACGTGATGTTCGTGATGGACGCCTGCTACAGCGGCCTGGGCCTGACCCGCGGTGGCCCCTCGTCCTCATCGTTCCTGCGCGAGAACGCGCGTCGCAGCGCGCGGCAGATGCTGACCGCCGGTGGTGCCGACCAGCAGGTGGCCGACGCCGGCCCGAACGGCCACTCGGTGTTCACCTGGGTGCTGCTGCAGGCACTGGCCGGCAAGGGGGACCTCAACGGCGACGGCCTGATCACCGGTACCGAGCTGGCCGCCTATGTGGCGCCGGCGGTGTCGGCGGTCTCGCACCAGACCCCGGCCTTCGGCAGCCTGCCCGGTTCGCAGGGCGGCGAGTTCGTGTTCCAGGTGCCGGACAGCCAGGAATTCCTCAACGCCGGCACACGCCAGCTGACTGCCGATGCGATCGCGTTGAACAACAAGGTGGATGCTGCCAGCGAGGCCAAGGACAGCCAGGCACCGGTGACCGTGGCTGACCTGCAGGGCGGCAAGGCCAAGCTGGTGGTGCCCACCGCCGGTCCGGCCTCCGACCGCCAGCGCGCGCAGCAGGCCAACGACCGTGGCCTGCAGCTGTATCGCGAGAAGCAGTACGACGAGGCGGCCGCGCAGTTCACCGAAGCGCTGAAGCTGCGTCCTGATTTTGCCCAGGCGGCCAACAACCTCGGCTTCGTCTACTACCGCCAGCAGCGCTATGCAGAAGCTTCGCGCTGGCTGGAGAACACGCTGAAGATCGACCCGTCGCGCGCCGTGGCCCACCTGAACCTGGGCGATGCCTACTTCAACGCCGGCGACAACGCCAAGGCCAAGCAGGCCTACACCACCTACCTGGCACTGCAGCCGCAGGGCAGCGGTGCGGCCCAGGCGCGCGCGCAGCTGGAGAAACTCTGAGCGATGAACGAGGCGATCCACACCGACACCATCGTCGCCATTGCCAGCGCGCCCGGCGCTGGCGGCGTCGGCCTGCTGCGCCTGTCCGGTCCGCGTGCCGCGGCCATCGCCCACGCGCTGGGTGCACCTGCGCTGCGCCCGCGCCACGCGCACTACGCGCGCCTGCGCGATGCCGAGGGCGAAGTCATCGACGACGGCATCGTGCTGTGGTTCCCCGCACCGAACAGTTTCACCGGCGAAGAGGTGGTGGAACTGCAGGGCCATGGCAGCCCGGTGCTGCTGCAGCAGCTGGTCGCGCGCTGCATCGCGCTCGGTGCGCGCCAGGCGCGGCCGGGTGAGTTCAGCGAACGGGCGTTCCTCAACGGCAAGCTGGACCTGGCCCAGGCCGAGGCCATCGCCGACCTGATCGCCGCCGGCGACAACCGTGCCGCGCGCGCGGCGCGTCGCTCGCTGGACGGCGTGTTCTCGCGCCGCATCGAGGCCGTGGTCGAGCAGCTGGTGCTGCTGCGCATCCACGTCGAAGCGGCCATCGACTTTGCCGACGAACCGCTGGATACGCTCGGTGGCGCACAGGTGCGGCGTGGGCTGGAACAGGCGCGCAGTGATCTGGCCTTGCTGCGCCGCGATGCCGAACGCGGTCGCCGCCTGCGCGATGGCCTGCATGCGGTGCTGGTCGGTCCACCCAATGCCGGAAAGAGTTCATTGCTCAATGCGCTGGCCGGCAGCGAGCGTGCCATCGTCACCGACATCGCCGGCACCACCCGCGACACCCTGCGCGAAACCATCCGCCTGGATGGCCTGGAGCTGACCCTGGTCGACACCGCTGGCCTGCGCGACGGCGGCGATGCCATCGAACGCGAAGGCATGCGCCGCGCCCACGTGGAAATCGAGCGCACCGACCTGGCGCTGATCGTGCTGGATGCGCGCGATCCGGCGGCCGGCGAAGCCGCGCTGGGCGAGGCCGTGGCGTCGGTGCCGCACAAGGTCTACATCCACAACAAGTCGGACCTGCTGGCGGCGTTGCCGTCGCTGGACGATCCGGACCGCGTGTTCGTCTCGGCCGCCACCGGTGCCGGGCTCGAGGATCTGAACGCGCGCCTGCGTTCGATTGCTTCGGCCGGTGCAGGGGAGCAGGTGGACGGTGAGTTCTCGGCGCGCACGCGGCACGTGGATGCAATCGAGCGCGCGCAGGAACACGCGCAACTCGCCTACGGCGAGCTGGCGCACGAGCACCTGGAACTGGCCGCCGAGGAACTGCGGCTGGCCCATGATGCGCTGGGTGAGATCACCGGGCAGATGAGTGCCGATGATCTGCTGGGAAGGATCTTCTCGAGTTTCTGCATCGGCAAGTAGGCCTTGGCAGTGCCGGCCGCTGGCCGGCAACCCAGCCGAACGAGCTCCTCGGGATCGCTACGGGGTCGGAGCCCCTGCGGCGATCCGACCCCGGTTCCCCCACCTGTCACATTGCCGCCGCATACTGACGGCCATCACATACCGCTTGGGGAAGTCGCAGTGAAGTCGTGGGGTTGTGCATTGCTGTTGTCGCTGGCCATGGCACCATCGGTGGCCATGAGTGCTGAATCCTCCACCCCGGCTGCACCCAAGGTGTCGGTCTACGGCCATCGCGGGGCAAGCGCGCTGCTGCCCGAGCACACCCTGGCGTCGTACGCGCAGGCCATCGCCGATGGCGCCGACTACATCGAGCCGGACCTGGTGATGACCAAGGACGGCGTGATGGTGGCCCGGCACGAGAACGAGATCGGTGGCACCACCGACGTCGCCTCGCATCCGGAGTTCGCCAGCCGCCGCACCCGCAAGGTGATCGATGGGCAGCAGGTCGAGGGCTGGTTCACCGAAGACTTCACCCTGGCCGAGCTGAAGACCCTGTACGCCCGTGAGCGCCTGCCGGAACTGCGCAGCACCGCCTACGACGGCCAGTTCCGCATCGCCAGCCTGGACGAGATCCTGGCATTCCTGGTGCAGCAGGCCGGGCGTGCCAACCGCGGCATCGGCCTGGTCCCGGAGATCAAGCACCCGACCTACTTCCAGTCCATCGGCCTGCCGATGGAAGACAAACTGCTGGCTGCGCTGCGCGGCAATGCGTACACCAACGTCGGCCCGGTCACGATCCAGTCGTTCGAGACCGCCAACCTGCGCTACCTGCATGGCAAGATCGGCCGCGGCAGCAACATCCGCCTGCTGCAGCTGCTGTGGAAGGGCGATACCCAGCCGGCTGACATCGCCAAGGCCGGTGGCACGCTGACCTACGCGCAGATGATGACCCCGGCCGGACTGAAGGACATTGCCGGCTACGCCGATGGCATCGGCCCCGAACTGCGTTCGATCATTCCGCTGGATGCCAAGGGCGCGCTGGGCACGCCGACCTCGCTGGTACGTGATGCGCATGCCGCCGGGTTGATGGTGATTCCGTACACCTTCCGCCCGGAAAACCACTTCCAGCCCAGCAACCTGCGCAAGGGCGCCGACAGCGCGCGCAATGCCGAGGGATCGATCGCCGAGATGCGCGTTTACCTGGCGACGGGCATCGATGCGTTCTTCACCGATGACCCGGCGCTCGGCCGGCAGGCGGTGGATGGAATGGGCGCGGCGGGGAACTGACCGTCCCGGTAGTGCCGGCCGCTGGCCGGCAACGCGAGGATTGCCAACGAAGGTTCATGAGGTTGCCGGCCAGCGGCCGGCACTACCGCCGCTTCAACCGCGCGGCTCATCCGGGCGGCGGAATGGAATCACCACGTGGTCCTGGCCCTCGCGCGGCGTCGTCGGCCAGCGGCTCTGCCTCGTCATGGGATGGGCGCGGCGGGGAACTGAATTTCCCGGTAGTGCCGGCCGCTGGCCGGCAACGCGCGCACTGCCAACGAAGGTTCATGAGGTTGCCGGCCAGCGGCCGGCACTACCGCCGATTCAACCGCGCGGTTCGTCCGGGCGGCGGAACGGGATCACCACGTAGTCCTGGCCCTCGCGCGGCTGCCACAACACCGGCACGCGCTGCGGCGACGGCGGCTCCAGCTCGTCGTCGGGCAAAGGCTCGACGTCTTCTTCTTCGTCTTCCCAGCTGTAACGCTGGCGCGGCGGCAACGGGTCGGCGTTGCGGAACAGCAGCGCGGCGATGATGCCGGCGAAGGCGCCGCCCATGTGCGACTGCCAGGACACGCCATCGGCATGCGGCAGGATGGTCATCAGCATGCCGCCATAGAACAGCATGCCGATCAGGCCGGTGGCGATCGCCGCGCGGTCGCGGCGCAGCAGGCCGAGGCTGGCCAGCAGGAACATCAGGCCATGGGTGACGCCACTGGCGCCCAGGTGCACGCTGCCCGGATTGCCCAGCATCCACGCGCCGAGGCCCGAACCCAGCCACAGCAGGGGCAGGGCACGCACGGTGGCTTTCGGATACACGCTGCCGGCGAGGGTGCCGAGGATCAGGATCGCGATGCTGTTGGCGGCGATATGCTCGACCGAGGCATGCAGCATCGGGCCGCCGATCAGGCCGAGCAGGCCCTTGGCTTCCAGCGGCGCGACCGCCCACGGTCGCCAGTCGAACGTGCCCTGCAGGGCGAACACGGCCACCAGCACCAGCACGGCCGCCAGGCTGACATTGAACGCCCGCAGGATGCGCGAGCGGTCATTGCGGGGGGCCGGCACGTCGCCGGCGGGCAGGGGCGTGTTGTTGTCCATACCTCAGCAATGGCGGTGGCTGGCGCGAAACCAAGGCCACCGCAACGGGAGAGTGGAGGCGGCCGGCGGGACAATCCCACCGGCCGCGCTGTTCAGCCGGTCAGGCTCAGGCCTGGCCTTCGCCTTCCTTCGGCGGGTACTTCAGGCTGAGCACCACGGTGGCGGCGATGATCACCGCGACCACGCCCAGCGACACCGGCGTCGGGATCTTGAACAGGTCGATGATCATCATCTTGATGCCGATGAAGCCCAGCACCAGTGCCAGGCCATACGGCAGCAGGTGGAAGCGGTCGGCCATGCCGGCCAGCAGGAAGAACATCGCGCGCAGGCCCAGCACCGCGAACACGTTGGAGGTGAGCACGATGAACGGGTCGGTGGTGATCGCGAAGATCGCCGGGATGCTGTCCACGGCGAAGATCACGTCGGTGACCGCGATCAGGATCAGCACCGCGAACAGCGGGGTGAACCAGCGCACGCCATCGCGCTTCACGCTCAGCGCGTTGCCGGCGTAGTCCGGCAGCAGGCGCAGGTGCCTGCGCATCCAACGCAGGGCAGGATTGGTCTCCAGGTCCGGCTCCTGGCCGGCGGCGAACCACATCTTCCAGCCGGTGAACAGCAGGAAGGCACCGAACACGTAGAGCAGCCAATGGAACTGGCTGATCAGCACGCTGCCGGCGAAGATCATGATCGTACGCAGCACGATCGCGCCCAGGATGCCGATGATCAGCACCTTCTGGCGCTGCTCCTCCGGCACCGCGAAGTAGCTCATGATCATCAGGAAGACAAAGATGTTGTCGACCGCCAGCGCCTTCTCGACCAGGTAGCCGGTCAGGAATTCGAGCCCGACCTTGTTGGCCACCACCTGGCCGGCGGTCTCATTCAGGTAGTACCAGAGGCCCGCATTGAACAGCAGGGCCAGCACGACCCAGCCGATGGACCACCACAGGGCTTCCTTGAAGGTGACCTTGTGCGGTCCACCGTGGCGCATCAACACGAGGTCGACCAGCAGGGCGATGACCACCACCGCCGCGAAGCCGCCCCACAACCACACGTTACCGATCGTCTGCATTGGGAATGTCCGTTGGAAAGATGAATGCCAGGCCGGACGGCGAGGATCTGCAACGGAGGATCGGGAGGGGGATCCAGGGACAGAGCTTCGCCAGTACGGCGAAGGTCTCGCTCGCAGTCCCAGTCGGCTGGAACTGCCGTTGCACCGGAGCCTGCGGGCTCGAAATGACGGCGACAACGTCTGGGAGCTACTCCCCTTCTGGCGCCGATTCTGCCGTCTGGCCGGGCCGCCGTCAAATGCCGGTTTGCCGGGGTCGGACCCCAACGGGGCTCCGACGCCGGGGCCGTCGCCACACTGGGGTCAGAGCCCCTGCGGGGATCTGACCCCGGCGCCCGGTTTACAATGGGTAGATGAATACCCCCCTTCCCGTTGTCCGCCTCAAGAATGCGTGGCGCTCCAGCCACCCGTGGATCTTCCAGAAACTGGTCGAGAAGCCGACCGTCCGGCCCAAGCCCGGTTCCATCGTCGACGTGGTCGGCATTGATGGCGAATTCATCGGCCGCGGGTTCTACAACGGGCACTCGCGCATTGCCGTGCGCATCCTTGAAACCGACCAGAACGTGCCGGTGGATGCCGGCTGGTTCTCGCGCAAGATCGCCCAGGCGGTGTCGCTGCGCCGTGAGGTGCTGAAGCTCGATGCGGTCTCCGATGCCTGGCGCGTGGTGCACAGCGAAGGCGACGGCCTGTCCGGCCTGGTGGTGGATCGCTACGGAGACCTGGTGGTGGTCGAGTTCTTCGCCGCCGGCATGTTCCGCCACCGCGAATGGATCTACGACGCCCTGCGCGAGCAGTTCCCCGGCTGCCGCTTCCACAGCTTCGCCGACGAGCACGTGCAGAAGCAGGAGAGCTTCGACTTCCACGGCAACACCACCACCGAAGCGGCGGTGATCACCGAGTACGGCATCAAGTTCCGCGCCGATCCGGCCGGTGCACACAAGACCGGCTTCTTCGCCGACCAGCGCGAGAACCGCGAATGGCTGAGCCAGCAGGTGGAAGGCAAGAGCGTGCTGGACCTGTGCTGCAACACCGGCGGTTTCGCGGTGTACGCAGCAGCACGTGGCGCTTCGGAAGTGGTCGGCATCGACATCGATGAGGACGTCATCCAGATCGCCAAGGGCAATTCGCGCCTGAACAACGTGCGCCCGAAGTTCATCCAGTCCGACATCTTCCCGTGGCTGCGCGACGCCGCCAACCGCGGTGAGCAGTACGACGTGGTGATCCTGGACCCGGCGAAGATGACCCGCGACCGCGACCAGGTCATCACTGCGCTGAAGAAGTACCTGGACATGAACAAGCTGGCGCTGGGCGTGGTCAAGCCGGGCGGCCTGTTCGCCACGTTCTCCTGCACCGGCCTGGTGGCCGAGGACCAGTTCCTCGACATGCTGCGCCGCGCGGCGTATTTCTCCGGCCGCACGATCCAGATCCTCAAGGTGGCCGGCGCCGGTCCGGACCACCCATTCATGGCCCACGTGCAGGAATCGCGTTACCTGAAGGCCGTGTTCTGCCGCGTGGTGGACTGACCGCGTGACGCTGTAGAGCCGAGCCGCGCTCGGCTCTACAAATCAGCAGGCCGCAGCGCTATGGTCGGGCTCTTCCCAATGCCGGTGAGAGCCCATGCCTTCGTTGCGCCCCCTGTCCGTCGTGCTCGCCCTGGCGCTGTGCGCGCCGCTGTCGGCCCACGCCATCGAGTTCAGCGCCGAGGAACTGGCCCGTGCCAAGGCGCTGCAGCAGCGCCTGGTCACGCTCGACAGCCATCTGGATACACCGGCCAATTTCGGCCGAACCGGTTTTGACATCGAGCAGCGCCACGACCGCAACGCCCTTTCGCAGGTGGATTACCCGCGCATGGTCGAAGGCGCGCTGGATGGCGGCTTCTGGGCGATCTACACCGACCAGGGCGACCGCAGCGCCGCCGCGCATCTGGCCGAGCGTGACCATGGCCTGCAGCGGTTGATGCAGATCCGCGAAATGCTGGCGGCCAATCCCGAGCGCTTCGCGCTGGCACTGACCGCCGATGATGCCGCGCGGATCAAGGCCGCCGGCAAGCGCGTGGTGTACATCAGCATGGAAAACGCCAGCCCGCTGGTGGACGACCCCAGCCTGCTCTCGTTCTACCACCGTGCCGGGCTGCGCCTGCTCAGCACCGTGCACTTCGCCAACAACGAGTTCGCCGATTCGGCCACCGACCCCAAGGGCGCGGAATGGAAGGGACTGAGCCCGGCCGGCAAGGAACTGGTGCGACAGGCCGTGAAGCTGGGCATCGTGATCGATCAGTCGCATGCCTCGGACGCGGTGTTCGACGATCTGCTGGCGATGATGCCGGTGCCGTTCGTGCTGTCGCACAGCTCGGCCAAGGCGGTCTACGACCATCCGCGCAATCTGGATGACGCGCGCCTGCGCAAGCTGGCCAGGGCCGGCGGCGTGATCCAGGTGAACGCCTATGGCGGCTACCTGATCGACACGGCGAAGACGCCCGAGCGCAAGCAGGCCGAAGAAGCGCTGAGCAAGCAGCTGGGCGGCTGGGAAGGCATGGGCATCGAGCAGGGTGTTGCCCTGCTGAAGGCCGAGCAGGCACTGGACCACGAGCACCCGGTGCGCCACGCCAGCCTGGATGATTTCTTCGCCCACTTCGAGCACATCCTCAAGGTGGTCGGCCCCGAGCACGTGGGCATCGGCCTGGACTGGGATGGCGGCGGTGGCCTGAGCGACCTGCCCGATGTCAGCCAGCTGCCGAAGATCACCGCCTGGCTGCTGCGCAAGGGCTATACCGAGCAGCAGATTGCCGGCATCTGGGGCGGCAACCTGCTGCGGGTGATGCGCCAGGCGCAGGATTACGCGGCAAAACAGGGCGGTTGACCGCCCTTCGGTCGTGCCGGCCGCTGGCCGGCATTGCCCGCATCAACAGGATGGGAGGTGCCGGCCAGCGGCCGGCACGACCGGCGAGCCGGTTACTTCGCGATCAGTGCGTGGCGGCGGCTGTACAGGAAGTACAGCACCAGGCCGGCCACGTTCCACAGCAGGAAGTACAACTGCGTGGTGTGCGGCAGGCTGATGAACAGGTAGATGCAGCCCAGCGCGGCCAGCGGGCCGACCACGAAGGCCAGCGGTGTGCGGAAGGTTCGCTCGCGGTTCGGCTCGCGCAGGCGCAGCACCACCAGGCAGATACCCACTGCAGTGAACGCGGCCAGGGTACCGGCATTGGCCAGCGCGGCGATCTCGTCCAGGCGGGCCACGCCGGCCAGCGCCGACACCACCACGGCGGTGAACAGCGTGGTCGCCACCGGCGTGCCGGTGCGCGCATTGACCTTGGACAGGCCACGCGGCAGCAGGCCATCGCGGCTCATCACGAAGAAGATGCGGCTCTGGCCGTACAGGAAGGCCAGCAGCACGGTCGGCAGCGCGATGATCGCAATCACGCCAATCACCATCGCGGCGGTCGGATGGCCGAGCTGGCGCATGATCAGCGCCAGCGGTTCGGCGCTGTGGCCGAACACCGCGTAGCTCATCGCACCCACGGCGGCCAGCGCCACCAGCACGTAGACGATGGTGCAGCCGATCATCGACCCGATGATGCCGATCGACAGGTCGCGGCCGGGGTTCTTGGTTTCCTCGGCGGCGGTGGAGATCGCATCGAAGCCGTAGAAGGCGAAGAAGATGATCGCCGCTGCCGCCATCACGCCGTGCTCGACGCCATCGGGGCCCATCGACTTGGCAAAGCCATACGGCATGAACGGCTGCAGGTTGGCGCTGTCGAACGCAGGCAGGGCCACGGCCACGAAGATCGCCAGCGCGATCAGCTTGAACACCACCAGGATCGCATTGAGCGTAGCGCTCTCCTTGGTGCCGGCCATCAGCATGCCGGCTACCAGCCAGGTGATGATGATCGCCGGCAGATTGATCATGCCGCCTTCCACGTGCGGGCCGGCCGCCAGCCAGGCTGGCAGGTGCACGTTCCAGCCGAACTGGGTGTGCACCCATTCGAGGAAGCCGACGAAGTAGCCGGACCAGCCCACCGCCACCGTACTCACCACCAGCGAGTACTCCAGGATCAGGCTCCAGCCCACCACCCAGGCGAACACCTCGCCGAGCGCACTGTAGCTGTAGGTGTAGGCGCTGCCGGCGGCCGGCATCATCGTCGACAGCTCGGCATAGGACAGCGCCGCACAGGCGCAGACCGCACCGGCGATGGCGAAGGAAATCAGTACGGCCGGGCCGGCCAGGTTGGCACCGACGCCAATCAGCGTGTAGATGCCGGTACCGACGATGGCACCGATGCCCAGCGCGATCAGGTGCGGCCAGCTGAGCGTCGGGATCAGGCGCCTGCCGGCTTCGTGGACGGTGACGGAATCTAGGGACTTGCGCCGGAACAGGGACATGCAGGCCTCGGAAGGGGTGACTGAGAACGACAAGTTCCCGAGTGTGACCGAACGCAGCGCAGCATTGCCACTGACGGGGGTCATACCCGACGTGCCGCGCGCTGCACCGCGATCAGGCTGCCGGAATCGGCATAAAGCAGGCCGGACCCCCGCGCCGAGCGACGTCAGGGCAGGGCGGGCCAGTGGCAGCCGTCTTCCTGCCAGGCCTCGACGTCATCGTGGAAAGAGGTCCTGCGCCCGTCACGGGCACGCTCATAGCTCAGGTCCAGCACCAGCGCGCCCTGGGTACTCAGCAGGTAACGGCCGTTGAGGCGGCCGTCGATGCGCTCTTCCCACACGCTGTCGAACTGGTAGGGACGATCCTCTGCCAGCACCGTGCTCTCCATCGAGACCCGGCGCAGGGGCAGGCGCCCGCGCTGGCCGGCGTAGCGCACGTCGGCCACGCCGTCATCCAGCCAGCGCCATTCCAGGTGGATGCTGTCGTTGCGGCCGCCCGTCAGGCAGCGATGGTCCTGCACGGTGGCGCCAGAGGCGGTGCCGGCGAACAGCAGGGTCAGGGCGAAGCCGGCCAGGCGGACCATCCACGCGCATCCATTGCAGAAGGGGGGCCAGCATAGCCCGCCCTGCCTGCCATGCCCTCAGCGCCCGCGCGGCCGCAGCTGGGTGCCGCCGCTCATCAGCATCCGCGGCAACGGCATCCGCAGGAAATCGTGCGGGAACGACGGTGCCACTGCACTGATCGCATCGAGGTGGGCCAGGGCCTCGGCAGGCAGCACCAGCTGCAGCGCGTCCAGGTTGTGCTCGAACTGCGCCAGGGTGCGGGCGCCGATGATCGGCAGCGCGCCGGCGCCGGGGCGCTGCAGCAACCAGGCGAGTGCAACCTGCGCAGGCGAATGCGAAAGATCGGCAGCGATGGTTGCGACGTCCCCGGCAATCTGCAGCGAACGCGGCGTCAACGCACCATTGATCAGGGCCACGCTGCGGCGCGACCCGCCGGGTGTGGCTGGCAACGCCTCGGCGCTGGCGAGGTCGGCCGTGCTGTACTTGCCGGTCAGCACGCCGCTGCCCAATGGCGACCACGCCACCACGCCCAGCCCCAGCGCATCGGCCATCGGCAGCAGTTCATGCTCGACGCTGCGCTGGATCAGGCTGTACTCGATCTGCAGCGCCACCAGCGGCGACCAGCCACGCAGGTCGGCCAGGGTCTGCATGCGCGCGATCTGCCAGGCTGGCGTGTCCGAGATGCCGGCGTAAAGCACCTTGCCGCTGCGGACCAGGTCGTCGAAGCCCCGCATGACTTCGTCAACGCCGGTGGTGTCGTCCCAGGCGTGCAGGTACAGCAGGTCGAGGTAGTCGGTGCCCAACCGCCGCAGACTGTCCTCCACCGAGCGCAGCATGCTCTTGCGGTGGTTGCCGGCGTTGTTGGGGTCACCGGGGACGGTGGCGAGGGTGTACTTGCTGGCGATCACCAGCCGGTCGCGCTGGCCCTGGGCGAACCGTCCAAGCAGGGTTTCCGCACTGCCGTTGGTGTAGTTGTTGGCGGTATCGATGAAGTTGCCGCCACGTTCGACGTAGGTGTCGAAGATGCGGCGAGCCTCGGTTTCGTCCGCGCCCCAGCCCCAGTCGGCGCCGAAGGTCATCGTGCCCAGTGCCATCGGGCTGATGCGAAGGCCGGAGCGGCCGAGCAGGCGGTAGTGGTCCAGCGACATGGGGGGTCTCACAGGGAGGCGGCGGTACCGCCGGGAGGCACAGCATCGGCCGACCGTTCCTGTGGATAAACTGGATGGCACCGGACTCACCATGAAGAGTGGCTTCACAATGGATCCCTCCGCACCGTTGTCGGCGGTGGTCGCCTTCGTTCACGTCGCCGACCATGCCAGCTTCACCCGCGCCGCAGATGCGCTGGGCATCTCCACCTCGGCACTGTCGCAGAGCGTGCGCGCGCTGGAGGCGCGGATGGGCGTGCGCCTGCTGCAACGGACCACGCGCCGGGTCGGCCTGACCGAACACGGTGCGCGCTTCCTTGAACGTGTACGCGGCGGACTGGAGCAGATCGATTCGGCGTTCGCCGACCTCGACAGCGCGCGTGCGGTTCCGGCCGGGAAGCTGCGCATCACCCTTCCACGCATCGTGGCCGAGCGCCGGGTGCTGCCGGCACTGCCTTCGTTCCTGGCGCGCTATCCGCAGGTGGACGTGGAGCTGTGCGTGGAGCCGGCGTTGACCGATCTGGTGGCCGAAGGCTTCGATGCCGGCATCCGCCTCGGCGAATCGCTGGCGCGCGGCATGATCGCAGTACCGATCGGGCCGCCGGAACGGCAGGTGGTGGTGGCCACGCCCAGCTACTTCGCGCAGCACGGCATTCCGGCCAGCCCACACGATCTGCAGGGCCATGCATGCATCGTCCACCGCCGCGCCAACGGCCGGCTGATGCCCTGGGAGTTCAGCCGCGATGACCATGACCTGGAGGTCGAGGTCAACGGCCGGCTGGTGTTCAACGATGCCGAGCTGGCCCACGGCGCCGTGCTGGCCGGGCTCGGCATGGCGCAGGGGTTCGCGTCACTGGTGGCCGATGACCTGGCATCCGGGCGCCTGCAGGCGGTGCTGCAGGACTGGCAACCGCCGTTCCCCGGCTTCCACTTGTATTACCCCGCGCGCGAGCACATGGCACCGAAGCTGCGGGTGTTCATCGACCATCTGCGCGCAGGACTGCACGGCGGGACGGGGCCCACCTAGGCCGGCAGGCGTAGCGTCGAGCCTGCGCTGTCAGCCGTTCAGCCCCAGACGGATGCCGAACCCGACCAGGAACAGGCCGGCCACGCGGCGCAGCGCATCGCTGATCCGCGGGTGCTGGATCAGCCGGCGACGGGCCAGGTTGCCCACGCCGATCAGCATCGAGCAGTAGGCGATGCTGACCACCAGGATGATGCCGGCCAGCGCGGCGAAGGTGGCGATGCCCTGGTGCGCCTTCGGATCGATGAACAACGGCAGGAACGCCATGTAGAACAGGATCGCCTTCGGGTTGAGCAGGCTGACCAGGATCGCCTGCTGGAAGTAGCGGCCCGGCTGCATGCGGATCGGGCCGGCATCACTGCCCTCGTGCTTCGGCGTGCGCAGCAGGCCGATGCCGACCCACACCAGGTAGGCCGCACCCAGGTACTGCACGGCGTGGAACACCAGCGGGTTGGCCTTGAGCAGCGCGGCCACGCCGGCCAGCGCCAGCCACATCAGGATCTGGTCACCGACCAGCAGGCCGGCCAGTGCGGTGTAGCCGCCGCGCACGCCGCCACGGCCGGTGGCGGTCAACAGGGTGAAGGTACCGGGACCGGGCAGGGCGAGAAACACCAGCACGGCGACCAGAAACGTCCACAGGTCCTGGATGCCCATCCACGGCATGGCGGTGCGCTCTTGTTACGGGGGGCCGCCATTGTCGGCCAGCGCCCCGGCAGGCGACAGGGGGCCGGTGGGGCCAACCGGCATCCCAGACAGCAACGGTTGCAGGTGCTGGCGCAGCTGCGCATGCAGCTGCCTTACCGCGGGCGAGAACTGCTTGCGGTGCGGGCACACCAGCTGCAATGGGATGCTGCTGCCAACGCCGTCCAGCAGCACCTGCAGGCGCCCGGCCAGCACGTCCTCGCGCAGGTCCAGCCAGGACTTGTAGGTGATGCCTTCACCGGCCACGGCCCAGCGCCGCACCACGTCGGCGTCGTCGCAGACCAGCGGGCCGCGCACGGGGATCACGCTGCGGCGCCCCTCGACCTCGAACGACCAGCGATCGTAGGCGCGGCCACTGAGCTGGTAGACCAGGCAGTCGTGCTCGCGCAGCTCATCCAGCCGCGTGGGCATGCCGCGCCGCTGCAGGTAGCCGGGCGAGGCGGCCAGCACGCGCCGGTTGCCTTCCAGCAGGGGCAGGGCCACGTAGTTGGCATCGTCGAAGTGGCCGATGCGGATGGCCACGTCGACCGGGTCGCGGAACACATCGGCCACTTCGTCGGACAGGCGCAGATGCAGGCGCAACCGCGGGTGGGCCGCGCGGAACGCGCTCAGCCAGGGCAGCAGCAGGTTGCGGCCGAAGTCCGACGGCGCCGACAGTTGCAGGGTGCCATGCAGCTCGGTGTCCTCGCCCTGTACGCGGGCCTGGCCCTCGCGCAGGGTGGCCAGCACTTCCTGCGCATACGGCAGGTACAGCGCGCCCTCGCCGGTCAGGCGCAGGCTGCGGGTGGTGCGCACGAACAGGCGCAGGTCCAGCTCACGTTCCAGCCGCGCCACCGCCGCGGCAACCTGGCCGGGCAGCAGGTCGGCCTCGCGGGCGGCCTGCGAGAAGCTGCCCAGCGCGGCGGTACGAACGAACAGCTGCAGGTCGTCGAAGCGGATCATTTTCATTGCTGGAGTGAAAGTCCTGCCCGATTCTGCGCCTTTCTGCCGGCGCGCGCGCGGCGCAACCTGTCGCCTCCTTCCCCACTGGACCGCTGCCATGCGCGCCATTGCCTACACCCACGCCGGCCTGCCGATCGATGATCCGCAGGCCCTGATCGATATTGAACTGGACCTGCCGCAGCCCCGCCCGCGCGACCTGCGGGTGGCGGTGCGCGCGGTGGCGGTGAACCCGGTCGACACCAAGGTCCGCCGCGGCGTGGCCACCGACGGCCCGCGCGTGCTGGGCTGGGATGCGGTCGGCATCGTCGACGCGGTGGGCAGCGAGGTGACCCTGTTCCAGCCCGGTGACGCGGTCTACTACGCCGGCGTCATCGATCGCCCGGGCAGCAATGCCGAGTACCAGCTGGTGGATGAGCGCAGCGTCGGCCGCAAGCCGGCCAGCCTCGACGATGCCGCCGCCGCCGCGCTGCCACTGACTGCGATCACCGCCTGGGAGCTGCTGTTCGACCGCCTGCGCATCCCCGAGGGCGGTGGCGAAGGCCAGACCCTGCTGGTGATCGGTGCTGCCGGCGGTGTCGGCTCGATCCTGGTGCAGCTGGCGCGGAAGCTGACCCGGCTGACCGTGATCGGCACCGCGTCGCGCCCGGAGACCCAGGATTGGGTGTATGCGATGGGCGCCCACCATGTGATCGACCACCGCCTGCCGCTGGCCGAGGGCCTGGCGCGGCTGGGCATCAGCGAGGTGCAGCACGTGGCCAGCCTGACCCATTCCGACCAGCACTACGCGCAGATCGTGGAACTGCTGGCGCCGCAGGGACAGTTCGGCCTGATCGATGACCCGGGCCAGGTGGACGTGATGGCGCTCAAGCGCAAGGCACTGTCGCTGCACTGGGAGTCGATGTTCACCCGGCCGCTGTACCGCACCGCTGACATGCAGCGCCAGCACGACCTGTTGAACCGGGTGGCCGAGCTGGTCGATACCGGCGTGCTGCAGACCACGCTGGGCGAGCACTTCGGGCGCATCGACGCGGCCAACCTGCGGCGCGCCCACGCGCTGCTGGAAAGCCACCGTGCCAAGGGCAAGATCGTGCTGGAAGGCTGGTAAGGCCGGGTCGTTCCCGCGCCCTTGGGGTAAGAGCCCTTTCCGCCCGGGAAAGGGCTCTGACCCCCGCCTCAGGCCACGCCGTTGTCGACGTGTTCGGCGAAACCGGGCTGCTGGCGCAGGCGCTCGAACCAGGCGCCCACGTGTGCCAGCGCCGGCGTGTGGCCCGGTGTGCTGCGCCAGCGCTGGGTCGACAGCCCGAGCACGATGTCGGCGAGGGTGAAGGTGCTGCCAGCGGCGTAGCCGCCAGCGGCCAGCTGGGCATCAAGCACGCCCATCAAGCGGTTCCACTGGGCCAGGCTGGCCTCGGCGCGGGCATCGTCCGGGTAGTCCGGATGCTGGCGCACGCGTGCCATGAACACGTGCCGCCAGGCACTGTTGAGGTCGCTGGCCTGCCAGTCCATCCACTGCTCGACCCGCGCCCGATCCTGTGCCGCGCGGGGCAGCAGGTCGTCACGGCCCGCGCGGGACGCCAGGTAGCGGCAGATGCTGTTGGACTCCCACAGCACGAACTCGCCATCACGCAGGACCGGCACCTGCCGGTTCGGGTTCAGGGTGGCCAGCAGGTCCGCGGGTGGCGCAGGCTCGTGGTGCAGGGGCAGGTCGAGGCCGGCGCACAGCCAGAGTACCTTGCGCACGTTGATGGAGGTGGGCTTTCCGTACAGGGCAAGCATGGTCCTGGCGCAGCAGTTGAGACTGGGCCAGCCTACACTTGCCGCATGCAAACCGAATCCCTGCTCATTGCCGGCCTGCTGTTGGCCGTGCTCATCCTGCAACTGGTCGCCCTGCTGCGCCGCCCCCCGCATGACCGCCTGGAACAGGCGGTGCGCGAGGAGGCACGGTCCGGGCGCAGCGAGCTGCGCGAACAGCTCGATGGCTTCGCCCGCGCGCTGACCGATCTGTCCACCCGTACCGACCAGCGCCTGGACCTGCTGCGCGAGGCGCTGGGCGAAGATGCGCGCAAGGCGCGTGCCGAGGCTGCCGACAGCCAGCAGCGCGGCGCCGCGCTGACGGGACAGCGCCTGCAGGAGCTGCGGGGCCAGCTGGAGGCCTTCGGCCAGCAGCAGGAGGCGCGCATCCATGCGTTTGGCCAGCAGCTGCAGGAACTCACCGGGCGTACCGATACCCAGCTGGGTGCGTTGCGCCAGACCCTGGTCGATGACGCGCGCAAGGGCCGCGAGGAAGGCGCGCAGTCGCAGCAGCGCCTGACCGAAAGCCTCGGCCTGCGCCTGCAGGAGCTGACCCAGCGCAACGAACAGCGCATCGCCGAGATGCGCGCCACGCTGGAAGAGCAGCTGCGCGCGCTGCAGAACGACAACGCGCAGAAGCTGGAGCAGATGCGCCATACCGTGGACGAGAAGCTGCAGTCCACGCTGGAGACGCGCCTGGGCAATTCCTTCAAGCTTGTCTCCGAGCGCCTGGAACAGGTGCAGCGTGGCCTCGGCGAGATGCAGCAGCTGGCCACCGGCGTCGGCGACCTCAAGCGCGTGCTGACCAACGTCAAGAACCGCGGCAGCTGGGGCGAAGTGCAGCTGGAGAACATCCTTGAGCAGACACTCACCCAGGAGCAATACGCCCGTGCGGTGAAAGTGCGGCCGGACAGCGGCGAGATGGTCGATATCGCGGTACGCCTGCCGGGACGCAGCAGCGGCGATACTCCGGTGTGGCTGCCGATCGACTCCAAGTTCCCGCGCGAGGACTACGAGCGCCTGCTGGACGCGCAGGAGCAGGGCGACGCCGAGGGCGTGCGCCTGCAGGGCATCCAGCTCGAGCGCGCGGTGCGCGTGCAGGCCAAGTCGATCTGCGACAAGTACATCGCACCCCCGCATACCACCGATTTCGCAGTGATGTTCCTGCCCACCGAAGGGCTGTACGCCGAAGTGATCCGGCGCCCGGGACTGGTCGATCTGCTGCAGCGCGAGCACCGCGTGGTCGTGGCCGGGCCGACCACGGTCACCGCGCTGCTCAACAGCCTGCAGATGGGGTTCCGCACGCTGGCCATCGAGCAGCGCTCCAGCGAGGTCTGGAGCCTGCTGGGCGCAGTGAAGAGCGAGTTCGGCAAGTTCGCCGGCATCCTGGAGAAGGCCGAGAAGCAGATCACCACCGTCGGGCGCAGCATCGGCGAGGCCAGCCGCAAGACACGCACCATCGAACGGCGCCTGCGGGGTGTCGAGTCGCTGGCCGCCGAGCAGGCACAGTCGCTGCTGGGCGACCTGGCCGAGGGAGATGCCACGGCCGAGGAAGAGGCGAGCGACGGCGAGGAGGCCTGACCGGCGCCGACACGCCGCCTGCATCGCCGGTGCGTATGCTGGCGGCCTGCCCGCCCGATCCGGTACCACGATGCGCCTGCCCCTTTGCACCAGCCTTGTCCTGACCGCACTGCTTGCCGCCTGCAGCAGCGCGCCACCAAGCGTGGACACGACCGCGCAGGCCACGGCCACCAGCCCTGAAGCCGCCGAGGCCTATCGCGAAGCGCGCGACGTCGACTGCCAGGCTGCCGGTGGCACCCTGCAGCGGCTCGGCCGGTTGCAGCGCGAGCAGTGCGTGATTCCCTATGCCGATGCCGGCAAGGCCTGCAGCCGCAAGAGCGACTGCACCGGCCAGTGCCTGGCGACGGGCGAGGGGGTGGCCGGCGCCGTGGCGACAGGCACCTGCCAGCGTGATGCCAGCCAGAACTTCGGTTGCCGCCAGCGCATCGACGACGGCAAGGCGCAGGGCACGCTCTGCGTGGACTGATCCTCGCGCCGGCCGCTGGCCGGCAGCCTCATGAACCCATGCGAACGGTCGCACGATCGCCGGCCAGCGGCCGGCACGACCGGCATCGCGCGGCGCTATGCTGGTCGGCCATTTCCCGACGTAGCCGGAGCCCCCGCGTGAGTACCCCGATCCAGGACATTCCCCTCACCACCATCGACGGCCAGCCGTCCTCGCTTGCCGACTACCAGGGCAAGGTGCTGCTGCTGGTCAACGTCGCCTCCAAGTGCGGCCTGACCCCGCAGTACGAAGGCCTGCAGGCGCTGTATTCGGAAAAGCACGCCCAGGGCCTGGAAGTGCTGGGCTTCCCCGCCAACAACTTCCTCGGCCAGGAGCCGGGCAGCGAGGCCGAGATCCAGCAGTTCTGCCAGCTCACCTATGACGTCAGCTTCCCGATGTTCTCCAAGATCAGCGTGGCCGGCGAGGATACCCACCCGCTGTACCAGCAGCTGACCGCCGCGCAGCCGCAGTCGATCGGCGAAGGCCCGCTGCGTGAGCGCCTGGCCAGCAAGGAGATCCCGATCCATCCGGCACCGGCGGTGCTGTGGAACTTCGAGAAGTTCCTGGTCGGCCGTGATGGCAAGGTCGTCGCACGCTTTGCCCCGGACGTGGCCGCCGACGATGCACGCCTGCGCGAGGCCATTGAGGCCGCGCTGGCGGCCTGAGCAAGGCGTGCCAGCCGCGGTTGGCACCCAGCGGAAAAGAAAAACCCCGCCAAGGCGGGGTTTTTCATGCGCCGATGCAGGGCTTCAGTGGGTCCACTGCGGCATCGGCATCGCATCGACCGGGATCGGCGAATTGGCATCGTCATGGCCGCGGTCGCGCTTGCTGCGCAGATCGTTCTCGATCTGGTAGTTGCGGCGCTGCATCCACGCATCGCGGACCAGGGCGTATTCGTCCACTGCGGTGTCGCGCAGATCGTCGATCGCCAGCAGCTGTGCGCGGGTGTCGACCAGCTGCAGGCCCTGCAGGCCGATGCGGATCTTGTCTTCCTCGACGCGCCGGATCGGCGACAACGGGATGTCACCGGCCAGGCCGAACACGTCGCGCACGGTGCGCGGGCCGAAGAACGGCAGCTCCACGTAGCGCGAACGACGCCAGCCCCAGGCACCCAGGGTCTGGCCGAAGTCTTCATTGCGACGCGGCACCATCGCCTTGCTGGCCGGATCGAACAGGCCACCGATGCCCAGCGTGCTGTTCATCAGGAAGCGGCCGAGGCTGTCCCACGCGTCGGCACCGCGGCCCTGCAGCAGCTGGTTGGTGATGGTCACCGGCGCACGCAGGTTGCTGAAGAAGTTGCTGATGCCGGTGCGCGCGAAGCGCGGCACCACATGGGTATAGGCGGTGGCCAGCGGACGGGCCACACCGCGGTCGACCGCATTGTTGAACGTGTGGACCTTGCGGTTGAACGGTTCCCACGGATCGTAGGCCGCAGCGCTGCTGGTGGTGCCGGTGCCGCCATACAGGGCGTCGAAATCATCGTCGCCCCCGGCGGCGGTGGCCGTTGCCGTCTTCGCCGCGCTGGTCTCTGCGCCGTGTGCCGACGCAGCCGGCGACGGTGCGGAAGGCGCCGGTGGAGTGGCCGCGGCTGCAGCCGGCGTCGCGTCGGCGCCGCCGGTATCGGCGGTTGCCGCCGGTGCCTCGGCCACCGTGCTGGCCGCGACCACGGTGCTGGCGACCGGTGCATCGCTGCGCGCGGGCTTGCCGGCACAGGCGGTCAGGGCGGTGGCCAGGAGGATCAGGGGGAAAGTGCGTACGACGTTCATGTCAGCTCGCAGCAGAAGTAGCGTTGAAATCCAGGTCGGGCGACAGCCGGTAGGCTGCGCTCAGCTCGTTGTAGCCGGCCGGCGCGCCGGCAATTGCCAGCAGGTGGCCCGCCTTGCGCGCACGGGCCGCCAGTTCGGCCAGCAGGGCCAGGCCGGCGCTGTCCACGCGCTCCACCTCACCCAGCTCCAGCCGTGCCAGCTTGGCCGGCAGGGCCTGCAGCTGCGGCCACAGCGCGATCACCGCGGCACGGTCGAGCACCCCGCGCAGGCGCAGGGTGTCGCCTTCCAGCAGCGCCAGTGCGTTACTTGCCATTGCCCGCGGGCCCGGCCTGCATGCTGCCGCTGTGCAGTTCGCTGGCCACCTGCTTGATGCCCTTCTGGCGCAGCGGAGTATCGAACTGGTTGCGGAAGGTCTGCACGTAGGAGATGCCTTCGATGTTGACGTCGAAGATCTTCCACTGGCCGTTGACGTTGCGCATCCAGTACTCGACCGGGGTCGGTTCGCTGCCGGCGCGCACCAGTTCGGTGCTCACGCGCACGCCACGGTTGCCCGGCAGCGGGCTCTCACCCTTCAGGCGGAAGCTCGGCTTGCCCTGGATGTTGAGCAGGGTCGAGCCGTAGCGCTGCATCAGGCTGTCGGCCATGGCATCGGCAAACAGCTTGATGTCCGCGTCAGAAGCACCGCGGGCGTGCGGGCCCAGCACCAGGCGCGCGGCATAGTCGCGGTCGAAGGTGCGGTTCAGCTCGCTGTCGATGTAGCTGCGCAGGCTGGCCGGGTTGCTGCCGAACTCGCTCCGGCGCTGCTGCAGGGTGTTGAGGATGCGCGTGCTGGCATCGATCACCACCTTGCCGGCCTGGCCCTGCGTCGCAGCGGCAGCGGGGGCGGCGGCCTGGGCCTGGGCGAAGAACGGCGTGGCCAGCAGCAGCGCCGAGGCGAGCAGGGCCGGGATCAGTTTCGTTTTCATGGTTGCGGTTCCGTTGCAGGCGCCTGCGCGCCATCGTTGGGCTTCTGAGCAGCGCCGCCACCGGCGCCGCCACTGAACATGTACTTGCCAACCAGCTGGATCAGGTCCACCGCCGGCTGGGTGAAGACGATCTCGTCGCCAGCCTTCAGCACGTCCGGGTCACCGCCCGGCTGAAGACCGATATAGCTCTCGCCAAGCAAACCACTGGTGAAGATGCCGGCCGAGGTATCTGCCGGCAGGTCCTTGACCTTGCTGTCCATGCGCAGGGTCACGATGGATTCGAACTTCACCGGATCCAGGTCGATCGCGGCGACCTGGCCCACGGTGACACCGCCGATCTTCACCGGCGCCTGCTTGCGCAGCTGCCCGACCTGGGAGAAGCGCGCCTTCAGCTCGTAGCCCTGGCTGCCCCAGCTCCAGCGCTGGTTGGTCGAGGCCACGGCCAGCACCAGCAGCGAGGCCAGGGCCAGCAGCAGGAAGGCGCCGACGGAAAATTCGAGTCTGGGACCGCGGATGGCCATGTGGAATACCTGATCGAGTCGTGGTGGCCGCGCGCGCCTGCGCACCGCCGGTGGAGGGGTTAGGTGAACAACATTGCCGACAGCACGAAGTTGAACATCAGTACCAGCAGCGAGGCGTTGACCACCGCACGGGTGGTGGCCACCGAGGTGCCCTCGATGGTCGGCTCGGCATGGAAACCGACGTAGGCGGCCACCAGCGCAGCGGTGCCGCCGAAGATCGCCGACTTCAGCATCGCCACGCCGAAGTCGTCCCAGAAATCGACGCTGTTGCGCAGCGCCGACCAGAACACGCCATTGTCCAGGCCCAGCACGTGCACGGCCTCGAAGTAGCTGGCACTGATCGCCAGCGAGCAGAAGATGCCGGTCAGCAGCGGCACGGTCAGCACCGCCGCCCAGAAGCGCGGTGCCACTGCCTTGGCCACCGGGTCGATGGCCATCAGCTCCAGCGCCTTGATCTGGTCGGTGGCGCGCATCAGGCCCAGTTCGGCGGCGATCGAGCTGCCGGCGCGGCCGATGAACAGCAGCGCGGTCAGCACCGGTGCCAGTTCGCGGTACAGCGACAGGCCGAGCAGGGTCGACAGCGCGTCGGCCGCACCGAAGGTGGTCAGCGTGCGGTAGCCCTGCAGGGTCAGCACCAGGCCGACGAAGGCGCCACCGACGGCGATGATCGGCAGCGAGCGCGCGCCGATCTTGTAGATCTCGCGGGTCAGCTCGGCCAGGAAATCACGGGTCGGCAACGAACCGCGCAGCACGGTCAGCGAGAACAGGCCGGCGCGGCCCAGCGAGCGGGTGGCTTGGACGAACGGCATCAGGCGACCCTCGCGCGCGGCGCGGCATCGAACGGGATGGGGCCATCGGGCTGGCCGTGCAGGAACTGCCGCAGCAGCGGGTCCTGGCTGGACTGCAGCGCCTCGGGCGTGCCCTGGAACACGATGCCGCCGTTGGCGATCGCGATCACCTGGTCGCAGATCGGCAGGGTCTCGTGCACGTGGTGGCTGACGATGATGCTGGTCAGGCCCAGACTGTGGTTGAGGCGCTGGATCAGACTCATGATCACGCCGGAGGCGATCGGGTCCAGCCCGGTCAGCGGCTCGTCGTAGATCATCAGCGGCGGGTCCAGCGCCAGCGCGCGGGCCAGCGCCACGCGGCGTGCCATGCCACCGGACAGCTCGCGCGGCCAGGAATCGGCAGCGGCCAGCAGGCCCACCGCATGCAGCTTCATTTCCACCAGCCGGCGCAGCACGGCGGCCGGCAGGCGGGTATGGGTACGCAGCGGCAGCGCGACGTTCTCGGCCACGGTCAGGTCGGTCAGCAGGCCATTGCCCTGCAGCAGCACCCCCACGCTCTTGCGCATTTCCAGCAGTGCGCCGCTGTCCTGCGGGATCGGCTTGCCGAACAGGGTGACCTCGCCGGCGACCGGGCGCAGTTCACCGGTCAGTGCCGCCAGCAGGGTCGACTTGCCGCTGCCGGATGGGCCCAGCACCGCAGTGATGCTGCCCTTGGGCACCTGCAGCGACACGTCACGCAGGATCGTGCGCCCGCTCCGGTCGATGCGGACGTTGGATAACTGCACCAGACTGGACGTGGAAGCCGACATGGGCACCATTAACGTTTTTTAGACATCGAAGGATCGGGCCCGTCGGCTGAACATAAGCAGACTGGACGGTCCAGTATTGTGGCACGGCAAGGCCGCTGCCAGGCCGGGACAATCGGCCGGCAGCGCGGAACAATCCGTACCGGCGATGAGCCAGCCATTGAATACGGCCTGCTCTGCTGCACACTGTGCATGATGAGTGACCCGGGCAGCGATTTCCGCCTCTACCATTCCAATTCCCTGGACGTGCTGGCCGCGCTGCTGGCGCGCAACGTGCGTGCGCCGGTTCCGGGCCAGCCGTTGCTGACGCCGGACGTGGTGCTGATCCCACAGGTGGCGATGCGGCGTTGGCTGCAAGCGACACTTGCTGCCGAATATGGCGTTGCCGCCAACCTTGAGTTCCTGACCCCGGGCGAGTTCGTGGCCCGTGCACTGAACGCCAATGTGCCGGGGGAACGCGACGACCTCGACGCGGCCGGCCTGCACTGGAAGCTGTACCAGGCACTGCGCGACCCGGCGTTGCTGGCGCAGCCAGCACTGCGCGCGCTGCAGTCCTATCTTGCCGGTGGCGACGCGCTGAAGCCCTGGGCACTGGCCGGCGAACTGGCCTCGGTGTTCGAGAAGTACCAGGCCTGGCGGCGTGACTGGCTGCTGCGCTGGGAGGCCGGCGCCGACCCGGCCGATCCGCAGGCCATCCTGTGGCGCACCATTGCCGGTGGCCACGACTATCGTGCGCGGCGCATCCAGGCCTATCTCGATCGCTTCGAGGGCGCTGGCCAGCCGCTGCCGGAAGGCCTGCCGCGGCGCATGTCGGCGTTCGCGACGCTCAACATTTCGCCCGACGTGCTGCGGGTGATGGCCACCCAGGCGCGGGTGGGCGAACTGCATTTCTACATGCCCACGCCCGTGCAGTCGTACTGGGGCGACCTGCAGACCCTGGCCGAGCGCCTGCGCAGTGGCGCGCCGGATCCCTTCGGCGAAGCAGCGGGCGAGAACCGGCTGCTGGAAGCCTGGGGAGCAGCCGGGCGCGATTTCATGGCGGTGCTGGGCAGCTACGAGGTGGTGCACCCGGCCGGCGAGATTGCCGCGTATTCGGATCCGGAGGACGACACCCGGCCGACGCTGGCCGAAGGCGGCCTGTCCGACAGCCTGCTGCATCGCCTGCAGCGCGATCTGTTCCACCGCCGTGCGCTGCCCTCGGGCGAGCTGCGCGACGGGCTGCGCAGCGACGATCCCAGCCTGCAGGTGCATGCCTGCCATACCCGCCTGCGCGAACTGCAGGTGCTGCACGACCAGCTGCGCAGCCTGCTGCAGGACCCGCGCTTCGACCCGCCGCTGCAGGCGCGGGAGATCGCCGTGCTTGCACCGGACATCGACCCCTATGTGCCGTATCTGGAAGCGGTGTTCGGCGGCCGTGGGGGCGAGGACGAGCACATTCCCTATGCACTGGCCGACAGCAGCCCGCTCGCCGGCGAGCCGCTGGCCGACGTGTTCGTGCACCTGCTGGGCCTGCCGGTCTCGCGCTTCGGCCTGAACGAAGTGCTGGACCTGCTGGCCAGCGCCCCGTTGGCCGAGGCGGCGGGCCTGGAAGCGGTGGACTTCGACCGCCTGCATGGCTGGCTGCAGCAGGCCGGCGCACGCTGGGGCCTGGATGCGAAGCACCGCAACCAGCACCAGGCGCCGGCCGACGATGCCTACACCTGGCAGTTCGCGCTGGACCGGCTGGTGCTGGGCCATGCCACCGGCAGCGAGGCCGATGTGGCCGGCGTGGCGCCGTGGATCGAACTGGAAGGCGGTGCGCTGGAAGCGCTTGACCGGCTGCTGCGCCTGTTGCGCGTGCTGGCGATCTATCAGCGCCGCCTGGGTGAGCTGCTGACGCCGGCGCAATGGCGGCAACGGCTGCTGTCGTTGCTGGATGCGCTGCTGCCGACCGCACCCAGCTCGCCCAACAGCCAGCGCGCCCTGGAACGCCTGCGCAAGCTGCTGAACCAGTTCGCCGACGGTGCGGCCAAGGCCGGCTTCGACGAAGGCGTGCCGCCGGAGGTGGTGCGCGCGCACTTCGCCGCCGTGCTGGGCGAGGCCGATACGCGCGCGCCGTTGTTGACCGGTGGCATCAGCTTCGGCCGCATGGTGCCGATGCGGCTGCTGCCGTTCCGGGTGATCTGCGTGCTGGGCCTCAATGACGGTGACTTCCCCCGGCGTGACCCCGCCGCCGGTCTCAACCAGCTCACCGCCGAGCTGGACACGCCGCGCCGCCGACCGGGCGACCGCTCCACCCGCGAAGACGACCGCTTCCTGTTCCTGCAGTTGTTCGCGGCCGCGCAGGAGGTGTTCTACCTCAGCTACCTGGGCGCCGATCCGCGCGATGGCAGCGTGCGTGAGCCGTCGGTGCTGGTCAGTGAACTGATCGATGCCGCCGCGGCGTATCACCTCGACCCGCCTGCGGCCGCCCGCGACTTCACCGTGCGCCATGCCCTGCAGCCGTTCTCACCGGCCGCTTTCGGCGATGGCGATCCGCGTCGCTTCAGCTATCGGCGGCAGTGGCACCCGGCGGCCGGTCGCCTCAGCGGCCAGCGGGGCGACCTGCAGCCGTGGTTCGATGCACCGTTGCCGCCGCCGCTCGACGATGCGGTGGAAGACGACGTCGCGCTGGATACCCTGCGTCGTTTCCTGTGCGATCCGGCCGGGCAGTTCCTCGCACAGTCGCTGGGCCTGCGCCTGGCCGACGACGTCGAGGAAGTCGATGACCTGGAACCGCTGGTGCTGTCTTCGCGCGGCCCGGAGAAGCGCAGCGTGCAGGCGGCGGTGGTGCGTGCCACGCTCAGCGGCGATACCGAGCCGTTGTACCCGCGGCTGCGCGCGCGTGGCCTGTTGCCGTCGGGTCCATTGGGCGAGCGCCAGTTCGACGCCGAACAGCTGAAGACCCGCCCGTATGCCAGCGCGCTGCTGGGCTGGATGCAGGGCGAACCGCTGGAAAGCCGCCGCTACGAGGTAGAGATCGACGGCGTGCGCCTGCATGGCCGCGTGGCCGATCGTCACCCCGCAGGGCTGGTGCGCCTGCGCGCCGGCCCGCTCAATGGCAATGCGGTGATCCGCCAGGGCCTGGACTGGCTGCTGGCCAACGCGGCTGGCGACGCCCTGCCGCTGGTGCAGTTCTACGATGGCGGCGACAACGGCCCGGGCCCGCACGTGCTGCCGGCACTGAATGTTCCTGCAGCACGTGCGGCCTTGCGCGCGCTGCTGCAGCTGCGCCGGCGCGGCCTGCGCGAACCGCTGCGCTTTGCCCCGTATACCGGCTGGGTGCTGTACACCACGGCGGGTGAGAAGCAGCGCAGCGAAGGCTGGAAGCAGTGGCACGGCAGTGACCGCACGTGGGGCGAATCGCGCAGCGACGCCTGGCAGCTGCTGCTGCGCGGTGCCGACCCCTTCGCCACCGACGCGGGCTACGCTGACCTGCTGCGCAACAGCCAGGTGGTCTTCAGCGCCGTGCGCGAAGGCCGCGCGCTTGGCGCCAGCCAGGAGGGCAGCGAATGAGTACCTCCATGGCAGACGAAGGACTTCAGCGCATGGCGGGCGATCCCTACCTGGCCCTGCCGCTGGACGGCATCCGCCTGATCGAAGCCAGCGCTGGCACCGGCAAGACCTTCACCCTGGCGACGTTGTTCACCCGCCTGGTGGTGGAGCAGGGTCTGCGCATCGGCCAGATCCTGGCGGTCACCTTCACCGATGCCGCCACCCAGGAGCTGCGCAAGCGCATCCGCGAGCGCCTGGCGCTGGCTGCGCGCCTGGTCGATCTGGAACCGGCCGAGGGCGAAGCGCCGGACGTGCGGCTGACCCGTGAGGTGCTGCAGCGCCACCTGCGGAGTGGCAGCGAGAGCCCGGCCGCGCTGAAGCGGCGGCTGCAGGTGGCGGCCGACGAGATCGATCTGGCCGCGATCTTCACCATCCACGGTTTCTGCACCCGCGTGCTGCGTGAGCACGCGCTGGAAAGCGGCCACACGTTCGATCCACCGGAGCTGCTGGCCAGCGACCGCGAGCTGCTGGAAGAGCTTGCGGCCGACCTGTGGCGCGTGCATGCCAACGATCCGGCCACGCTGGAGCCGCTGACCTGGCTCTGGTCCAACCCGGACGCGCTGGCGGCCGACCTGCGCGCGCTGCTGGGCGCGCCGCCGCTGCACCCGTTGCCACAGGCAGTGGCGCTGGCCGACCCGCAGGCCGCCCTGCAGCACGCGGCGGCAGCGCTGTCCGCAAGCGTGCGCGAGCACGGCGAGCAGTTCTTCATCGACCTCTGCGATGCGGTCGACAACAAGTGGATCAACGGCGTGTCCTACAAGCTGGGCTGGTTGCACCCGCTGGGCCGGCAGCTGCTGGCCTGGGCCGAGCGCGACGATCCCCGCGAACTGCTGGCCAGCGAACGCCTGCCGGCACTGCTGCCGGACGCGCTGGCCGACAAGACCAACAAGAAGTTTGCCGATCGGACACCGTCGTCGCCCTTGCAGGCACCGTTGGCGCGTTATGTCGCGCTGCTGGCCGAACGCGATGCCTGGCTGCGGGACAGCGCGCTGGCCTTCCTGCACGGCCTGCGCGAAGAAGCCGCGCAGCGCCTGCAGGCGCTGAAGCGAACGCGCCGGGTTCAGACCTACGACGACCTGATCGATGGCGTGGCCGCAGCCCTGGAAGGCCCGCAGCGGCTGGCGCTGGTCAGGCAGCTGCGCGCGCAGTACCGCATCGCGCTGGTCGACGAGTTCCAGGACACCGACGATCGCCAGTGGGGCATCTTCCACAGCGTGTTCGGCGATTCGCCGGAGGTGCGCGAACTCGGCCTGGCGTCGGCGCTGTTCCTGATCGGCGACCCGAAGCAGGCGATATACGGCTTCCGCGGCGGTGATGTCCACACCTACCTGAAGGCCAAGCAGGTCGCGCAGCAGGCGCCGGTGCTGGATCAGAACTTCCGCTCGCGACCGGCCGTGCTGCGTGCGCTGCAGGCGCTGTACGACAACGGTGGCGACGACGCCTTCCTCGAACCCGGCATCCAGTTCGAGCCGGTGCGTCCCGGCGGCGTGCGCACCGATTCGGACTACCTGCGCCACGGCGATGCTGCGGTGGCGCTGACCCTGCGCGTGCTGCGCAGCGGGTCCGACAAGGCGATGAGTGCCGACGCCTCGCGCGACGCTGCGACGCGGGCGTGCGTGTCAGCGATCCACCAGACCCTGGTCGATGCGCGGGCCGGCAAGGCGCTGCTGCGCGGGCGGCCGGTACAGCCGGGCGACATGGCCGTGCTGGTGCGTTCGCACCGTGAGGCCACCCTGGTGCAGCGCGCGCTGGCGGCGGTCGGCATTCCTGCGGTGGCGGCCGGCAAGCAGAGCCTGTTCGCCACCAGCGAAGCGCGCGATCTGCGTGCGTTGCTGCTGGCACTGCTGCAACCGGCCGACGAGGGCCGCCTGCGCGCGGCGTTGGCCACCGTGCTGCTCGGCCAGCGGGCCAGCGCGATCGCGGCGATGGAGCGCGAGGGCGACCTGCAACGCGGGTTCCAGGCGCAGCTGCTGCACTGGCGTGAGCGCTGGCAGCGCGGCGGACCCTTCGCGGTGATTGCCGATGTCTGTGCCGCACAGGGCGAACGGCTGCTGGCGCTGATTGACGGTGAGCGCCGCCTGACCAACTACCTGCAGTTGGGTGAACTGTTGCAGGAGGCCTCGGCGCAGGCGTTGGGCATGCATGGCCTGCTGGACTGGCTGCAGGGCCAGATGGCCAGCGCCGACCAGGATGACGAGCAGCAGCTGCTGCGCCTGGAATCGGATGCACGCCGCGTACAGATCATCACCCTGCACAAGAGCAAGGGCCTGGAGTATCCGCTGGTGTACCTGCCCTTCGTCGGCATCGACGGCGGTGCACCAAACACCGCGTCGCACTGCACCGTGCATGTCGATGGCCAGCGCCAGCTGCACTGGAAGCTGGGCAAGGACGACGCCTGGGAAGCAGCCAGCAGCCAGCGCGAGCGCGAGCAGCGCGCCGAGGATGCGCGCCTGCTGTACGTCGGCCTGACCCGTGCCGAGCACGCGCTGTGGATCGCCGTGGGCGATCTGGCCGGGCTGCGAAAGACCCGGCTGGCACCGCTGCTGGGCGACCTGCAGGTGCTGCGCTCGCATCCCGACGTGCACATCGACGACAGCGAGGTCCCGGCCACGCTGCCGCAGCTGGCGGCTGAAGTGGAAGGCGACCTTCCGGCAGTGCGGGCACTGACCCGGCGCGTGCCGCACGACTGGTGGGTATACAGCTTCACCCAGCTGGCGCATGCCGATGCCGGCGCTGGCGGTGATATCGAAGCGGCGGCCACCGAGCTGCCGGCGCCCGCCGCCGACGAACCCGCGGGCGCGGAACTGCCGCTGGAACCGGCACTGCCGGAGCCGGCCGTCGCCGCCGAGGACAGCACGCCTGTGGACCCGCGCTTCATGGGCAGCCGCTTCGGCAACGTGCTGCATGAGGCCATGGAGAACGTTGACTTCGCCGCATGGGCCGGCTGGCAACCCGGCCTGCCGGCGCCGGAAGGCCAGTCCGAGGTGCTGCGCAAGGCGCTGCACGACGAGGGCTACGCCGATGCCGATCTTGAGGAGGGCGTGGCCGTGCTGGTGCCCCTGGTCGGCCACACGCTCACCGTGCCGCTGCCCGAAGGCGGAGCCCTGCACAGCCTTGGCGAAGGCGAGCGCCGTGCGGAGATCGACTTCCATTTCGCCATCGAACCCACCACGGTGCCGGCGCTGCTGCAGGTGCTGCATGCACACGGCGTTTCCAGTGGCCGGCGCGGCTTCGGCCAACGCCGCCGCCTGGAAGGGCTGATGACCGGCATGATCGACCTGACCTACGTGCGCGATGGTCGCTGGTATGTGCTCGACTACAAGTCCAATCGCCTGCCCGGCTACAGTCCGGACCTGCTGGCCATCGCCATGCGCCACAGCGAGTACGACCTGCAGGCGCTGATCTATACCGTGGCGCTGCACCGCTGGCTGCGCTTCCGGCTGGGCGCGGCCTACGACTACGAGCGCGACATGGGCGGCATCCGTTACCTGTTCTGCCGTGGCCTGGACGGCACCGGCAACGGCGTGCACGTGGATCGCTTCCCGTTCGCGCTGGTGGATGCGCTGGATGCGCTGTTCGCCGGTGGCGGGCAGGCCCAGGCCGAACTGGCCGCACGTGCGCGGGGGGGCAGCGCATGAGCCTGCTGCACGAGCTGTATCGCAACGGCCAGCTGCGCACGCTCGATCACGCACTGGCGACCAGCCTGCAACGCTTGCGGGCGGATACCCCTGACAGCGTGGCAGTGGCGGCCGCGCTGGCCTCGCTGGCAGTGTCGCAGGGCCATGCCGGGTTTGATCCGGCACAACCGCAGCGGTTGCTGGACGGCGTGCCCGAATGGCCTGCCGCGCAGGACTGGCTGGCACAGTTGCGAGCATCACCGTGGGTAGCGACGCCGCAGCAGGCCGATGCCATCGCCGAGGACGCGCCGCTGGTGCTGGAAAACGGCCTGCTCTACCTGCGCCGCTACCGCGAGTACGAGCGGCAGCTGGCGGCCGGGCTGCAGCGCATCGGCCGGCATCCGCTGCCGCCGCCGGACATGGCCGCGCTGGCACCGCTGTTCGCGCAGCTGTTCCCGCAGGCATTGGGCGGCGAGGACCACCAGGCACGCGCAGCCGGCGTGACCCTGCGCCATCCGCTGGCGCTGGTCACCGGCGGCCCCGGCACCGGCAAGACCACCACCATCGCACGCCTGTTGCTGCTGCTGGCGGCGCAGGCCCGGCATGCCGGCCAACCGCTGCCCGAGGTGGCGTTGGCCGCGCCGACCGGGCGCGCCGCCGAACGCATGGCCGAGAGCCTGCGGCTGGCCGTGCAGCGCCTGCAGGAGCACGGCGTGGACCCGGCGCTGTGCGCGGCACTGCCCAGTACCGGCACCACCCTGCATCGCCTGCTTGGCGTGATCCCGGATTCGCCGCGCTTCCGCCACCACGCCGACAATCCGCTGCCGGTGGACGTGGTGGTGGTCGACGAAGCGTCGATGATCGATCTGCCGATGATGGCCAAGCTGGTTGACGCGGTCGCCAGCGGCACGCGGCTGATCCTGCTCGGCGATCCCGACCAGCTGCCGTCGGTGGAAGCCGGCGACGTGCTCAGTGCGATCCTGCGTGCCAGCGGTGATGGCATCGGCACCCGCGCCGATGACGCGCAGGCGCTGCGTGGATTGCTGGCGCCGTCCACGCTGCAGCCCCAGGCCGAACCGCGCGCCTTCGCCGGCCGCCGCGTGCAGCTGCAACGTGGGTACCGGCAGAGCGATGCACTGGTGCTGGCCCCGTTGGCAGACGCCGTGCGCGAGGGTGAGGCCGGCGCCGCCTTGCAGCTGCTGCGCGGCGGTGAACTGGCCGGCGTGCATTTCCACGAAGGTGAGGCCGACCCGCTGCGCGGCCAGCGCGAGCACCTGCTGGGCCATTGGCGTGCGTTGGCCGACGCCGCCGATCCGGTGCTTGCCCTGCAGCAGGCCGGGCGACTGCGCGTGCTGACCGCGCTGCGCGAAGGCCCGCAAGGCGCGCGTGGCCTCAACAGCCGTATCGAGCAGCTGCTGGCGGGCAACACCCCGGGCTACTTCCAGGGCCGCCTGCTGCTGGTGACCGAGAACAGCTACCGGCACCGCCTGTTCAACGGCGATATCGGCATCTGCCTGCGCGACAGCAGCGGCGCGATGGTCGCCTGGTTCCCCGGCGACACCGTCGAGCAGCCGCGCGCCTTCCACCCCGCAGCACTGCCCGCGCACGAAAGCGCCTTTGCGATGACCGTGCACAAGGCACAGGGCTCGGAGTTCGATGAAGTGTGGCTGCAGCTGCCACGCCAGGACAGCCGCGTGCTGTCGCGCGAACTGGTCTACACCGGCCTGACCCGTGCTCGCCAGCGCCTTCACGTTGCCGCCAGTGAGGCGGTGCTGAAGGTGGCGCTGGCACGCCATGCCGGTAGGCTGGGCGGGTTGGCATGGCGGTTGGGTGCCATCGACGCAGGTGAGACCGATACCACGTTTTCAACGGTGCAGGACATACCGGCACAGGGCCAGTTGTTCTGATCGAGCTGAAGTCGTGATGACAAAGCCAACTGCGGTGCAGACCTCGTGAACACAGTGAGGCGCATCACAATCGCCCGGCGTCGGGGACGCCGCTAATCCAGCAGGAGCGGTGCGCTGCCGATACGACAGCGCACTGCAACGTCCTGTCAAACATCTGCAACGTGATGCCAAATCCGCGCAGACGCCGCCAGTTACACCGGTAGCAGGATGCTGCGGTGTCGTTCCCGACTTTCCGCAGCGGGGGATCCTGAGCCATCGCCACCGTCATGCCGGCAGCACTGCCGGCGGTCTGCGGGCGGGATCCGTTGATGCATCGGACCGGCATTTCAGCAGAAGGAGGTGGCACGGCTATGGAGTTTTTCCAGCGAAGTCTCGACTTCATCCCCCCACACAGTGGACCTTTGCCCGAAGGCGCCGATGGCCATGACGACGGTGATGGGCCGCGTCTGGCATGGAGTCTGGCCCTGTTCTCGCGCATGCACCACTGCAGCTGCGCTGAGATGGACGCCGCTTCAGCCGACGACGCCTGGGATGCGCTGCTGGCGCGCACGCGCATCCGACCGCATGGCACCGCTGCGGCGCGGCTGGTTGAACGTGCGCGGCACTGGATCGAGCGGCATGCCGATGATGAAACGCTGTCGGTGGACCAGCTGGCGTCGGCCCTGAACATGTCGCGCACCAGCCTGCACCGCAAGCTGGTGGCCAGTATTGGCCACCCACCGGGTGAACTGATCCGGCTGGTGCGCCTGCAGCTTGCGCGGCGCCTGCTGTGCGAAGGCGAAGGCAATGTATCGGATGTGGCCTACGCGGTGGGCTTTGTCAGCCTGTCCGGCTTCAGCCGCGCTTACCGGCACCACTACGGCGAACCGCCGTCGAGCATGCGCGGCAACCCGCCGCGCACGCCTGCAACCCGGCGCTAAGCCGCTGCAACACCACGCCGGATGGCCGCATTGCCGTCCGGCTATCAATGACCGCGTGGCACCGGGCACATCGCCGCCCCGCGGCAGGCATACCCATCACCAGGAGCGCAGGCGACATGAGCGGCACCATGACTTTCCACAGTTTGATCGAAGCACTGGCCGGGGCCGTCATCGAGGCCCAGGACAGCATCGAGATGCATCAGCTTTCAAACCTGCGCGACTTCTTCGATGAAGACAACCGGCCCAGGAGCGTCACCATCCGCCTCCCCTCGCAGCACCCCCAGGCCGAGGAAGGTGATGAAGACCTCTACCGCGCTCCGCTGTTGCCCCTGGTCTCCACCAACAACCTGCGCATCCGGGAAGTGGAGATCAGTTTCGACGCGGACCTGGCGGACCTGGGAGCCGAGGATCCGGATGTGCCTGCGCCGGGCGCAGCGGATGCCTGGGAGTCGCCGCGGCCGGCGGCGCGACACGTAGGACTGGACACCGGCCGCGGCAAGGGCGTGGGCAACGTACACGTGCAGCTGCGCGTGGAAGGAACCGAGCCGACCGATGGCGCGGCCCGGTTGATGAACCACCTGGCGCAAAGCCAGGGGGTCTTCAAGACCATCAAGGCGACCTGATCCACCCCGGCTGTTGCACCCCCGCGTATGCCCCGCGCCGCATCCGGCGGCCGGCGGCACGCCAACCCACAGGAGTAACGCGCAATGAGCGAATTGGTCAATATCTCCAGCCAGTTCAAGGGCCTGCCGATGAGCGATCTCATCGGTGGTCCGTTGACGGCCGCCTGCGATTCACAGATCAAGCTGGCCCAAGCCACCGCCAGCTTCATCCGCTCTGTCGGCTTCCTGCCGCCGGACCCCGCCAACGCCGATCCCAACGCGGTCGGTGCCACCCGCACCGCGCTGTTCCGCTTCAAGCGCCCTGTCGACAACCTCGATCCGGCGACCAAGGCGGCCCAGCCCTTCGCCGAAGAAGAAGTGGAACTGGAAGTGCCACTGCTGGCCATCGTCAAGGTGCCGAACCTGAGCATCCAGAGGGTCGACATCAATTTCGAGATGGAAGTGAAGTCCTCGTTCTCGGCCAAGGAATCCAGTGACTACTCGGCCAGTCTGCAGGCCGAGATGAAGGTCGGCTGGGGAATCTTCTCGGCCAAGGTGAACATCCAGGGCTCGGTGGCCTCGCACAAGGAAAATGCCCGCAGCTCGGACAACTCGGCCAAGTACACCGTGTCGGTGCTGGCCGAGGATACCGGCATGCCTGAAGGACTGGCCCGGGTGATGGACATCCTGCAGACCGCCACCGCACCGCGCAAGGTCAGCGCACCGGTGCCGGTGGCGGCGTAAGCCGGTCCATCGCATCGCAGCACGGACCGCCGCGCCGGCCTGGCGTGGCGGTTCCGGACATCCAACGCAGGGGAGCGCTTCATGTTCGATCTCAACGACGTAAAGTTCGTCAGACGGATTGTGGTGGGCAGCAACAACCCGACACAGATGCTGACCGACGATGATCTGGCCCAGGCCCAGTCATTGCTCAACCGCTGCCTGAGCGACACGCCCAAGGGGGCGATCCTGGGCATCGAGCGCAGCTTCACCATCCTGCAGATCGGCGAGCACCAGGTGGTGCTGCAGTGGCTGGCCTACCACGTCGGCTTCCCGCGGCGGCCGGTGTGGATGAGCGAGTGAACCATGGTACCGGCAGGCGGGGCCATGCCGACCCGCACCTGGACGACCTGATCGCGACCCTGGCCCGCGCCCTGGCGCGTACGCGCCAGTCCTGCGCACAAGCCCACCTGCAACGCCTGCAGGCACGCCTGTATCGCGGGCAGGCCCTGTGCGTGCAGCATTGGCAGGACGGACGCTGGCAGGCGATGGACGTGCCGCTGCATGAACTGGTCGCGCCTGGGCGCATTCTGGCGTCCACGCTGGAAGTGCAGATTGACTGCGACGTGGAGGAAGCCGAGCCAGACCAGGACGGGCAGCCGCCGGCACTGGCCCTGCTGCCCACCCACCGTGACGCGCCGCACCGGCTGACCATCGTGCTGCACGGCGGCAACCCGCTGCGCGGCGAACTGCTGCTGGATGGCCAGCTGCTGAGGCCCCTGCTGATCGATCCCATCACTGGCCGGGAGGCATGACCATGGTCCGACGCGCGCGCCTGCGCCTGTGGTTGTCCGATGAAGATGCACGCCAGGTCCGGCTCTGGCTGGCCCCGGTGCTGGCGCAGCGCCGCCAACAGGCGGCCGAACGCCGCCGCCGCCGCCGGCGTCAGCTGCTCACCACCCTGTGGTTGCTGGTGTTCGCCATCGCCTTGTTGAACCGCCATCTCTGAGCGGCTGTGGCCGCCCCAATGACAGGAGATTCCGATGCATGCCCCACTTTCCCTCCGCCGCTCGCCGACGCTGCTGCTGGCCCCGCTGCTGGCCTGGGCCGGCCCATACCCGGATAGCGCCGTGGCTGCAATGCGCCAGCCCGACGCCACCACGCCCACCGCAGCAGCCACCTGGGTAGGCAGCAATGCCGGCAGCGGCCGACCCTGGTCACTGCGCCTGAGTGACGGCGCGGATGGGCGCCAGGCCACGCTGGAATTCGGTGGACCCTACAACTGCAGGGTCAAGGCCGCACGTAACCTCGCCGAAAATGGCCAGGTGCGCCTGACCATCAACGATGCCAACGGGGGCTACCGCTGCAACGCGCTGGTGGGCCAGATCGCCACGCTCGAAGTGCAGGGCCCGCAGGCGACGCTGCACGTGCCCGGCACCACACCGGTCGCAGTCGCGATGTGGAAACCCGGCCAGGCCACCGATGGGGGTGCCGATGCCGTGCAGGGCCGCTGGGTGAGCACGGTGACCAGCAATGGAAGGCCGATTGCCCTGCGCCTGCGGCTGGCGGCGCGTGACCCTGGCGACCGGGGCAGTGAACTGGCCTATGACAGCCCGCGCAGCTGTCGTGCTCCGCTGCGCTATGAAGGCACCACTGCACAGGGCAGCTGGTTCAGCGCACTGCCGGGGCCGGGAGGGCAGGCCTGCGACCGCCTGATCGGCCACTGGCTGCGGGTGCAGGCCGATGCGGATGCCACCCGGCTGCAGATCGAACCGGGCATCGGGGAATGCGTGCCCAACTGCAGTCTGCAACGCACGCCCTGAGCCTGCCGCGTACCCACCCGCGCCCCGCGATGCCCGACCAGGCATCGCGGGGCGTTGCCGTTACCAGTGGTCGTAGCTGCCGCTGCTGTACATGCGCCACTCGGCGCCACGGCGGTTGACCAGTCCCTTCATCACTTTGCCCTGCGACCGTGTCCATGCCATCCAGGCCGCCTCCAGGTTGGCGTAGGGCGTGGCCACGTGCGGATCGTTGACCAGCTTGAGCACCGAGGAACGGCCGAAATTGCCGCTACCGATGTTGAAGCACAGGATCACCAGGGCATCGAACTGGTGCTGGGCCAGGCTGGGTTTCACGCTGCGGACGACCATCTGCTCGAAGGGCGCCAGGTCCTTGAGCAGCAGCCGTTCGGCTTCGGCCAAGGTGACGCCCCGGCCCAGTGCCGCCCATTCGTCGCGGGTGATCAGGTGCCCGTAGCCGACGGTCGCACCGGCCACCCAATGGTCGATCGCCTTGCCTGTCTGGTCATCGTAGGGTTGCAGCCGCTGTCCTTCCACCCGCTTGAGCCAGTCGATGCCCTGTGGGCTCAACGTCATTGCGTTCATCGTGCTTCCTCGTTGGTCTGGGCGCATCCAGGAGAGGTCGCCGTGCCATGTGAGCATGGCCGGGCATCGGTGGCCTTCATCGCCGCTCGGGCAGCTTGAAGCCGATGTAGGTACCCGAACTGAGGCCCATCAGGCCCAGCAGGGTCGGGCTGAGCTCGGGCATGCTCAGGTTGTTGTAGACACCGGACAGGAACACCACGCCGAGGATCAGGGTGAAGGCGAAGATCTGGAACCGGTCGAAGCGGTAGCCGTGCGCATCGGACAGCAGATCGTGCAGCAGCCCGTGCGAGGCGTTGTGGCCGCTTTCAGCGTCCGGCCCGGCACCGCCGTGCTCGGCCAGCTGACGGCGGGCGGCATGCAGGCGGCTGCGGCTTTGCCCGATCGAGGTGCGTTGGGCCGGCCACTGCCCGCGCGCGTCGGCGGCAGGCGCATCCACGAGCGGTGGGAAAGTGCCGGGCGCGGGGCCGCCAGCATCGATCACCGCGTCGCTCAATGCCGTGCCGGCGCTGATGCCCAGCAGCGCCAGCAGCGAGGGATGGATGGTGTCGGTGTCGTCGGTCACGAGCCAGATGGCGGTGTAGGAGAGGTAGATCAGGAAGAACCACACCGCCATCTGGAAACGGCCGAGATCGTAGGGCCCCAGCCCGTAAGGGATCGGCTTGCGGATGATGCTGGTGGTGCGCGCCAGGTGCACGAATACCAGCAGGGTGACCACCACCACGGCCAGCGCGATACCGCCGTAGATGGGCGAGATCACGGTCAGCTGCACCCGCCCGCGCTCGTCGTGCACGCTGGCGAACGGCGAGCCGTCGACCGGGCCGACGCTGAAGGTGACCGCACGCCGCATGCCATCCGGCGCGCCGAGTAGATCCGTCCACACGCTGCGGCTGTCGTTGTTGATCCGTGGGTGGTAGACCAGCAGGCCGTTGCCCAGGTCGATCGATTCGGGAAACGTGCCGGGCAGCGCGCGGCCATCGATGAACGGCACCAGCCGTCGCGCGTCGTTGCGTGCCGCCCAGACCGCCAGCCCCTGCACGCGCACGGTGATGCTGTAGTCCAGCTCCAGGTGGCCGTGCAGGCCGAGTACGCGTGGTGCCTCCGGTTCGGCCGCCGGCAATTTCGGTGACAGCAGGCTGCCCAACAGTGCGGCCAGCAGCAGGGCCACGATGCGCAGCAGCGCGGCGCGCCGGAAATGGCGGCGCCGCCGGGCCTGTGTGGGAGGGCAGGCAGGTGCGCGCGGCGCGGGGCGGGGGCAGGGCATCGGTGGACTCCGTGCAGGTGGCGCGGGGCTCATCGTCCCCGCCACACAGGTATAGGGCGCTCGCATGCGCCCCATCGCGCGCGGTGTTTCAGTGGTTTGCCGAGCCCTGCCAACGCCGCGCTCGGTGTGCCGGCCCATGCTCGGCCACGGCACGGCCGGCGCCGGGCACCATGACCGTGGTCGCGGCGGTGTAGGGGTACACGCCCAGATCGGAGATTACGTTCATGCCCGATTCTTCCGATACGTGGCGGATACGGCCGGCGACCACGCGCTCGACGGTCATTTGCTCGCCCATCGCGGCCATGCGCAGTGGTTGGGTAAACACCTCGGCACGAATGCCCAGCCGCCCATGACCCAGCAATGGCTGGGCGAATACCAGGTCGACCGAACGCCCCGGATCGATCACGTGCCAGCCCGCGGTCTCGGTGCGGAAGCTGAAGCGCGCACTGCGCCTGTCTCCGGCCACTTCCATATGGAACGGGCGCAGGCCGATCGGCAGCACCGCTGGGTCCTGCAGCAGCGTGTTGCGCGACCAGGGCACGCGTAGCCCCTCCTGTGCCGACAGCTCCAGCTGGATGTCCAGCACGGCAAAGCTCAGTTCGCCGACATTGGTGATGGTCAGCGTGTGCAAACTGTCCGCGTTGCGCTTGCCTTGGCTGTCGACGTCGCTGCTGATGGACAGCGAAGCCAGCGCCCGCTGGTGTTCCCACTGCATCGGTCGGGCCGACAGCCAGGCATCCAGTGCGATCACGAACGACACACCGGCAATGGTCAGCGGCAGTGCCTGCTCGGCCACCATGTGCACCAGTTTCACCAGCCGTTCGCGCCAGCCTGAGGGGGGGGACGATAGCCTACGGCGGGTACCGTGTCGGCGGCGCAGGCTCATGCGGCACCTGCTGGCAGCACATGGATGTCCAAGCCGAGGATCATCCGTTCGCCGCCGGCGTCGCTGTCGGCGTGGATGGCAGTCACCTCATGCCACAGCGGCGAGCGCGCGTCGGGCTGGAACAGGCCCTGGCCCTCGGCCAGCGTGTGCGAGAGCAGCAGGCGTCCGCCGCGGCCGAGGTAGACCCGCGAGTTGCCGCCACAGACGTTGTGGCGGCGGATCACCAGGGCCGACACGATGTAGTCGGCGCCGTCCTGGTGCACGCCCTCCGGTGCCGGTTCGGCCGTGCAATGGGGTCGCGCGAGGGTCAGCATCTGATGCAGCGATACCGCCAGCCGGGTCGCACCACAACGCTCGTGCACGGTCTCGGCGATGCCGGCCAACAGCCGCAGCAGATCGGCATCGCAGGCCAGTTCGGGCGGCAGCAACGCGAAGGTTCGGCGTGGAGCGCGGTCGCCGCTGGCGGGCTGCTCGAAGTGCGGGTCGTCCAGTGGCTGTATGTTCCAGCAGGCAGGTGCCACGCGGTCCAGCCCATACTTCCGCAGGGCGCGTCGGCGATGGGGTGCCACGCGCAGCACCGCCGCGCGCAGCATTGATGGCAATGCGTCCAACAGCGGCAGCCAGGCCGCATCCTGTTCACTGCCGTCCCAGCGGTCCAGCAGGGTGCGTACCGGTGCCTGCAGGATGCCGTGGTGACGCTTGATCAGGCGCCGGCGCCGCTGGGCCACGTCGTAGGTATCCCAGCACAGCGCATCGGTGTGGGTGGCCAGCGTATCCAGCAGACGCGATGAAAGGCCCAGCTGGTCGAGTTTGAACAACTGTGGCCACGGGCCGCGCTGGCGCTGTGGGGGCAGCGGTTGGCCGAGGCAACGCTGGGCGTGCAGTGTCGGGGGCGCATCCGATGCGGGCAGCGCATCGGACGCAGCGGCAGGAATGGCCATGGTGGTCTCCAGGAACGGAAAGCAGCGCGCCGTCAGTGGCGTGTGCGTGTCCTGTATAGCCAGCACCTGCCCGCGCCGCGGTGCTTGGTGTTGCGGCTGCTTGTCCGCGTGGCGCAACCGTGTGCAACGTGCAGCATGCTGCAGAGACAGCACGGCCACCGCAGGGCATGCGGTGGCCGTGAGGCAACGTAGCGTGCGGCCGAAGTTGCGGCCCGCGGTCAGTCCTGGGTGCCGGCCAGCGTCTGGTCCAGACGTGCATGCAGCGCCTGCATCTGTGCCTGTTCCAGCCCGGTCAGCGTCTGGCAGGTATCGGCATCGACCGCATGGCCGAAGTAGTTCAGAGCGTTGAGCAGGCCGATGATTTCGTCGTGGCTCAGTGGCGGCAGGGGGGACATGGCAGGCTCCGGAGATCTGCGGCAGCAGGAACTTACTTCAGCGCAGTGTAGTACGCCTGCCCGTTGGTAGGACGAAAGGCAGTGCCGCAGTCGCTGGCACCCGGATTGAAGATCACCACCGTGCCGGTGGACGTATCCCAGAACGCATGGCGGTTGCTGGACAGGGCCTTGTTGGTCGCGCCACTGCTGACGATCGGTTGCAGGAAGGTGGCAAAGGCGCCCTTGCTGGCAATGGTGGCGTTCGGGAAGGCCAGGCCGGCGATCACCACACCATTGATGAACTCACCGCTGTGCTTGGTATACGCATGGCCGTTGCTGATGCTCGTGGCAATGGTTGCGGCATTGGTTGCCGACGGCGGGCCGGCCACGGTGCAGGCCATCGTCGGCAGAGCAAAGGCAAGCGATAGCGACAGCGCCGACAACAGGGCCAGCAGGGGGCGGCGCAGGCGATGCAGGGTCTGGAACATGGCTGTTCTCCAGGAAGCGATGCAGGACGGCAGCGCGGTGTGCGTGCCGGCGGCATGGCATGCCGCGCTCCCTGTATAGGAGCGCACGTGCGGCGGCCCTGGTCCGTACGTGCCCGATCTGCGGCCACGTGTTGCAGATGGAGCATGCGGTAGCCGAAGCATCGCATCTGCTCAGTCGGGAATCAGTACCAACCCATCCGGGAACACGATCGCCGCTTCATCCGCACTCACGTCGAAGAAGCCCACGCCGTGCTTCTCGGCCAAGTCCTGCACGCGCCCGTGCGCGCGCTCAGCCACCGAGTAGGCGAACGCGCCGTAGATCACCTGGCGGCCGATGCTGTACTCGGTCACTTCGTCACGATCGTCATCGTCGTTGCTGAGTGGTCCGTCCAGCGGCGGGAAGTCCTGCGCCATCTCCGCGAACCACGCCTGCAGCGCCGGGCTGCTGACCGCCGGGTCGTCATACTCGTGGCGCTCGTTCCACTGCGTCTGCTTCTCGAACCAGGCGATGAAGGCTGCCGCCTCGCGTGGTGCGGCGCTGGCCTCGAACACCATCATGTCGTAACTCATTGGAGCTTCCTGTGCAGAGCAGGGGTCAGCGCCTTCGCCTGCGGCGAAGGATCCGACCCCGGCAACGGGGACTGTGGACGCACAGGGTATCGCGCTAGGGCTGTTCGGCCGCACTCATGGCCAAGCCCGGCGCCAACGCCTTCGCCTCCGGGAACAGCGCGAAGCGCAGGCCGATCAGGCCCATCAGCGCCTCGTCGCGCGCCTTGCAGGCGGCCACGCTGCCGACCCGTGCCAGCGAGGTATCCAGCCGCTCGCGCAATGCGTCGGCTGCCACCATCGGCCTGCGCGCGGCGATCTGCCGGCGGTAGTGCACGGCGACCTCTTCCAGAATGTGCTCGACCGCCTCACGGCTGCGCTCGGGCAGTTCCAGCCGGGCGCGGCGCAGCTGCAGGATGTTCAGGCCGATGCGTGCTTCGTTGAGCATGTCCACCGAGGCGATGTCGCTGCCCTCCGGCGTCGCCGCCAGGCGCGGCGCGAGCAGGCCCAGCAGGTCGAGCATGCGCGCGGCGAAGCGCTGCCGGTCCTGCTGGCCACGTCCTTCGGCGGCCTCGGCGAGCGTGGTCCAGCCCTGCCGCACCAGGCGGCGCGCGGTCCACTCGGCACCCACCGAGCGGAACAGGCGGGTCATCACCACCGCAAAGCCGATGCCGATGAACATCGCGATCGACGAATTGAGGAAGGTCTGGATGTTGGCGCTGTAGGTGTTCTGCAGGCTCAGCAGTGCGGCCAGGTTGACCGTCAGCGGCAGCGCGAACAGCGCGCTCTTGGGGTGATGCAACAGCAGCCCCAACGGCAGGAACGCCACCGCCAGCACCAGCGCCAGCAGGCCGAAGTCGTGCACGGCCGGGAACACGCCGAACAGGTACACGCCGGCCACCACCGAGGCGACCATCGCCCACACCAGGAACTGCACCATGCTGGGGGCCGGATCGTCCTGTGCGGCGAAGAATGCGGCGGTCACTGCCGCCATCATCGCGCCGTTGCCACCGCCCTCCCAACCGAGCGCGATCCACAGCACGCAGTAGCTCATCAGCGCCACGCCGGCACTGAGCGCGGAGAACAGCGCCATGCCGTAGTCGACGTGCCTGTCGGCGGCCACCCGTTCGGTGCGGATGCGGTAGTGCGCGCGGTCCAGCGGCGCCGTGCCCTGGTCGATCGCGTGCTGCAGGGTGCGGCAGTCCTGCCACAGGTCCACCAGCTCCTCCAGGCGCAGCAGCAGGCTGGCCAGCTGCAGGTGCTGCAGGTCGCGGTCCACCTGCGGCTTCAGCGCGCTGATGCGCGCGCGCAGCCGCGCGTACTCACTGGCGTTGGTCGGGCCATCCAGCCAATCGCGGATGTCGTCGACCAGCGCCGGCAGCCCATCCGGCAGGGCCTGGCCATCGCTGCGCAGCGCGCTCAGGCGATCGGCAATCGAGGACAGCACCGGCAACAGCAGCAGCATGCGCTCGCGCAGGCGCTCCATCGACACTGCCGAACCGGCATGGCGTGGATCATCGCGGCGCAGGAATTCGATCAGCGCCTCGAACTGCACCAGGTCCGCGGCCAGCCGGTTGCGCGGCGCGTGCGCGCGGCCGCGTTCGAGGATCTGCCGGCACCACTGCGCGGCGTCCTCCATCCAGTTGCCGATGCGGGCGCGCAGCATCGGGCGTACCGAGGCCGGGAACAGCAGCGAAGCAAACAGCACCGCCACCACGGTGCCGAGGATGATCTCCTCGCTGCGCGCCACCACGGTGTCGAAGATGGTCTCCGGCGAGGTCACTGCCGGGAAGCCGATGAAGGCGGTGGTGTAGCCGGCCAGCAGGAACGCGTAACCGCGCGGGCCGCGGTTGAGCAGGGCCATGAACAGGCACCCGGCCAGCCAGATCGACATCGCCGCGCTCAGTACCAGCGGCGTTTCCACCAGCGCCGGCAGCACCAGCAGCGTGGCCAGGCCGGCCACCAGCGTGCCGACGATGCGGTACACGCCCTTGGCGCGGGTCGGCCCCAGCAGCGGTTGGCTGACGATGTACACCGTGCCCATCGCCCAGTACGGGCGCGACAGGTTGCCGGCCATGGCGATGTACAGTGCGGCCACCGCGGCCAGATAGGTCTTGATCGAGAACAGCCACGCCTGGCGGTCGGTCAGCGCGTTCATGGCCTACTTCGCTGCGGTTGCGGCATCGGGCGCGGCGGCGCTGGCCTGCCAGCCACCGCCCAGCACCAGGAACAGGTGGATCTGGTCGCGCGAGACCTGTGCTTCGGCAGCGGCCAGGGTGGCATCGCTGCTGGCCAGGCTGCGGTCGGCATCCAGGCTGGACAGGTACGGCGTGCGGCCCCCCTGGTACAGCCGGCGGTTCTGCTCGGCGGCCAAGGCGGCCTGTTCCTGCGCGGTGCGCAGCGACTGCAGCCGGCGCAGGTCCTGGGCGTAGCGGTCCAGCGCGGTCTGGGTCTCGCGCAGCGCCTGCAGCACGGTGTGGTCGAACTCGGCCAGTGCCGCGTCGGCACCGGCTTCGGCGGCGTGGATGCGCGCGTGGGTACCGGACGACGGCAACGTCCACGAGATCAGTGGGCCGATCGACCACTGCTGGGTCATCGGCGTGCCGAAGTCTTCCAGCAGGCCGGCGGCACCGAGCGAGGCGCCCAGGCGGATGTCCGGATACAGCTCAGCGGTGGCGACGCCGATCCGCGCGGTGGCCGAGGCCAGCTTGCGCTCGGCCTGGCGCACGTCCGGGCGGCGTTGCAGCAGTGCCCGGCCGTCACCGACCGGCAGCGGCTGCGCCAGGCCGGGTGCGTGCGCACAGTCGATCACGCCGGCTGGCAGCTGGCCCGGGGTCTTCCCAAGCAGCGCGGCCAGCGAATAGGCGGCAGCCGAACGCTGCGCGCGCAGCGGCGGCAGCGCGGCTTCCAGCAGTGCCACCTGCGCATTGGCGCGGGCCAGCTCCGGCGGCGTGCCGCGGCCGGCCGCGATCAGGCGCTCGGTGACGCTGCGGCTGCGCTGCTGCAGCTGCAGCGAATGCTCGGCCACGTGCAGTTCGTGGTTGGCGTGGCAGATTTCCAGGTAGCTGTCGGCGACCTGCGCGACCACGCTGACTTGGGCCAGGTCGCGCGCCGCAGCAACGGACTGCTCGTCGGCACGCGCCGCCTCGGCGCCGCGCTTGAGCTTGCCGAACAGGTCGAACTGGTAGCTGACCGCGAACTTGCCATCGGCCAGGTTGATCACCGGCAGTTCGTGCTCCTGCAGGAACGATTCGGCCGACAGCTGCGCGCGGCTGACCCCGGCCTCGGCTTCGTACTCGAAGCCACCGGCGTCCAGCGCCTGTTCGTATACCGCCGCCGCACGGCGCAGGTGCGCATCGGCGGCCTTCAGTTCGACGTTGTCTCGCAGCGCCTGGGTGATCAGGCCATCCAGCACCGGGTCGTTGTACAGCGACCACCAGCGGTCGGGCAGCGCCTGGTTGGCGGCAATCTGCGGGTTCTGCGTATCGATGAACGCCGCATTGGCCTCCGGGCGCTTGAAGGCCGAGCCTTCCGGCAGTGCATAGTCGGGGCCAACGGTCTTGCACGCGGCCAGGCTGGCCAGCGCGACGATCAGGCCGAGACGGGGCAGGGCGGCGTTCACAGGCCCGCCTGTGTCGGCGCGGTGCCGGCCTTGTCGTTGTGCGGGTGACGGCCGGTGTCCACGGTCACCGTCGCGGTGCGGCCGGCAATCAGTTCCACGCCCTTGGGCACCTCGTCGATGGCGATGCGCACCGGAATGCGCTGAGCCAGGCGTACCCAGTCGAAGGCCGGGGTCACGTTCGGCAGCAGGGAGCTGCCATTGCTGCGGTAGCGATCCTCGATGCCGGCAGCAATGCTCTCCACATGGCCACGCAGCGGGGTCGATTCGCCCATCAGGCGGATGTCCACGCGCTGCCCCGGCGCCACGCCGCGCAGCCGGGTTTCCTCGAAGTAGCCATCGATGCGGAACGAACCGGTGTCCAGCAGCGCCAGCACCGGCTTGCCGGCCACCACGTAGTCGCCCACGCGCATCGTGCGGTCGTTGACCCGGCCGTCGGCCGGCGCGCGCACCTCGGTGCGGCCCAGGTTGAGCTCGGCCAGGTCCACGGCGGCCTGTGCCGTGGCCAGCGCGGCCTGTGCGGCCTGCAGCTTGGCGCGGCGCACTTCGGCGTCCTCGGCGGCAACCAGGTCCTGCAGGCTGCGGTCGCGGCCGATCTCGCGGCGCAGCTGGGCCACCGAGGCCTGGCGCTCGGCCAGGCTGGCCTTGGCCTGTTCCAGCGCGATGCGATAGCGCGCGCGGTCGACCACGAACAGCAGGTCGCCCTTGCTCACCGCCTGGTTGTCGGCCACCTGCACCGTTTCAACCAGCCCGGAGACATCCGGCGCCACCTGCACCACGTCGGCGCCGACATGGGCGTCGCGGGTCCACGGCTCATCCATGTAATAGACCCACAGCTGGCGCAGCACCAGCAGGGCGACGATCACGGCTGCGCTGGTGAGCAGCACCGGCAGGGTCTTCTTCACGATCTTGTTCACGATTGCATCCAACGCAGGAGGTGGAACAGCAGGCCAAGCACGATCCCGTACAGCGCCAGGTTGAACAGCGCCGGGTGCCAGACATGGCGGTAGGCGCCGGCACGCTGCAGCAGCGCGTGCAGGCCGCTGTTGACCAGATAGGCCAACAGCATCAACCCGAGCAGGGTCGGGACGAACACTCCGTGGAGACTGAATTCACCGGGCATCGGTAGGGGCGGGGGCGAGGAGGGAGGGGGAGGGACAACAGAACAACGACAACGGGCAAACGCCGCTGGCGTGTGCACGGCAGCGGCAGCGTCCGGCAGCAGCGGTCTTACGTGATGCGGTCGGCGGCCTCGGCCAGCAGGCGCCATGCCTTCAGCACGGCGTGCAGTTCATCCATGGAAAGTTCGCCGAACACGTCCTGGCGCAGGCCGATCAACTGGTCTTCCAATTCGCTGACCAGCGCATGGCCCTCGTCGGTCAGCCACAACAGGTTGGCGCGGCGGTCGCTGGCGTCGCTCTCGCGACGGACCAGGCCGCTGGCGCACAGCTTGTCCAGCAGGCGTACCAGCGAAGGCCCTTCCATGCCCAGCTGCTGGGCCAGCGCCACCTGGCGGATGCCACCGCCGGAGCGGCCGATCATCAGCAGGGGCATGGTGCAGGCGGTGGAGATGCCGTAGCTGCCGAGCCGGCTGTCGGCCAGGCGCTGCCACTGCCGCCCTGCATAAAGCAGGCCGGAGCTGAGCTGCATCTGCAGCACGGTGCGCTCGTCGAGGGGTCGGTCCATAAGAGATAGATAGGATACTACTAATTTCATTCCTATCAATAGGTTTTTCTGAATGGGTGGGGTGTAGTGAGGAAAGCGTTGCGCCCGCCTGGTGTCGGTGGGGCAGCGGGCGCCGGACGGTGCAGGACACGCCGTGAACCCCCCTCCGGGGTCCGGCCCAGCCGCTGGCGGCTGTGCGTTCGGGCGCTTGCGAGGCATGCCTCGCAAGCAAAGCGCCCTCACCCTTGGGGGCTCGGCCGCGGCATCCATGCCGCGGACGGTCCTGCCCCGCCCGGCCCCCGCTGCCTTCCCATTCCCCGCGAGCGCGGTGGGTTGGCTCTTAGAAGCAAGAGCAGAAGCAGTGCGGACCAACGGTCCGCACCCACCAGGGCAGTGGCCAAAGCAGCGGCGCGCCGCTTCCGAAGCCATGAACCCCCGCTTTTGCCCCCGCTTTCGGGGGGCAGGCCGCGCCCGCGGGACACCGCCAGGGAGTGGGAGAGGGGGCTGCGCAGGACCGTTGGCGCCATGGATGGCGCCATCGAGCCCCCATGGACGGGTTTACGGCGTGTCCTGCGCAGCCCCCTCTCCCACTCCAAACCGATAGCAACGACGCGTCAACAACGCCCCCCGATGAATCGTCCCCACAGGACGACCCACCCCCCGGTCGGGTACGATGCTCGCCCCCCGTTCGGGACGCTGTACGCAATGAGCAAGAACAACGAAAAGGCCGCCCCGCAGGGCGACGTGACCCAGGACCAGGCCGAGGATGCCGTGCGCACCCTGCTGCGCTGGGCCGGTGAGGACCCGTCCCGCGAAGGCCTGCTGGATACCCCCCGCCGTGTCGCCGAGGCCTATGGCGACTGGTTCAGCGGTTACCGCGATGACCCGCGCGCCTACATGGAGCGGACCTTCGAGGAAGTGGCTGGCTATGACGAACTGATCGTCCTGCGCGACATCGAGTACGAAAGCCACTGCGAACACCACATGGCGCCGATCATCGGCCGCGTGCACGTCGGTTACCTGCCGGCCGGCAAGGTGGTGGGCATCAGCAAGCTGGCCCGCGTCGTCGAAGCCTACGCCCGCCGTTTCCAGGTGCAGGAGAAGATGACCGCGCAGATCGCCCAGTGCATCCAGGATGTGCTGCAGCCGATCGGTGTCGGCGTGGTCGTGGAAGGCGCCCACGAATGCATGACCACCCGCGGCATCCACAAGCGTGGCGTCAGCATGGTCACCTCCAAGATGCTGGGCAGCTTCCGCGACGACGCGCGTACCCGCGCCGAGTTCCTGCGTTTCATCGAAGTGGGCGGCAAGCGCTGAGCCGCTTGCCTGCACCCCGCCGGCCCCGTGCGGCCGGCATGCCCACGGCTGTCCGCGCGGCCGCCGCGGGTGGCTGTTCGTCCCCGCCAGCCCTCATGACTCTTTTCGCTGCATGAAGCATCGCGAACGCATCTCCCGTTACCGCCATCTGCGCGAACAGCCCCAGTGGAAGCTGCTTGCCGCCGACCACGCTCCGGAAATCATCGGCCTGCTGCAGGGCCTGTTGATGGATGGTGAGCGCACGCTGCCCTCCTCGGTGCTCAACGAGCGCCTGCAACGGGCGCTGGACCAGCTCAATGGCGATGAACTGTCGCGCGAGCTGCCGCGTACCGCGCAGGCCTACATCGCGCACTGGCTGGCGCAGGGCTGGCTGGAGCGCCGCCTGCCCGAAGGCGCCGACCAGGAACAGTACGAGCTGTCGACCGCAGCGCTGCAGGCGATCCGCTTCGCCGACGGCCTCGAGCAGGCCCGCGTGGCCGCCACCGAGAGCCGCCTGGCACTGGTCATCGAGCAGCTCTCGCAGCTGGCCGCGCAGACCGAGTCCGACCCCGACGCCCGCCTGTCGGCGCTGCGCGACGAGCGCGACCGCATCGATGCCGAGATCGCCCGCGTCGGCGCCGGCCGCGTCACCGCGCTGGACGGCAAGCGCGCGCTGGAACGCGCGCGCCAGATCATCGGCCTGGCCGACGAGCTGACCGAGGATTTCCGTCGCGTGCGCGACGACTTCGAGCAGCTCAACCGCGAGTTCCGCGAACGCATCATCGACGACGAAGGCGAGCGCGGCGACGTGCTGTCGCAGCTGTTCGAAGGCGTGGATGTGATCGGCGAAAGCGATGCCGGGCGCAGTTTCCAGGCCTTCTGGCGCCTGCTCAACGATGCCGAGCAGAGCGCCCAGCTCGATGCCGCCCTGGAAGCGGTGCTGGCGCGTGGCTTCGCCCGCCGCCTGGACCGCAACGAACGCAACTTCCTGCGCGGCTTCACCAGCACCATGCTTGAGCGTGGCGGCCAGGTACACGATGTGCTGCAGAACTTCGCGCGCAGCCTGCGCGGTTTCGTGCAGAGCCGTGGCTATCTGGAACAGCGCCGCCTCAACCAGCTGCTGAAGCAGGCGCAGTCCGAGGCGCTGGCACTGCGTGACGAGTTCCCCGCACAACGCGGCATCGGCCGTGACCTGCAGCTGACCACCAGCCGCCTGCGCTCGTGGTCGCAATGGAAGCTGCACGATCCGCGCAGCGCCCAGGTCGATGGCAACGTCGAGTACAACGATGCCGCTGCCATCAGCCTGGAAAGCGTCGGCGACCTGGTCGCTTCGTCCGAAATCGACTTCCGTACCCTGCGCCGCGACCTGCACGACCTGCTCGACGCACAGCCGCGGCTCAGCATCGCCCAGGCCCTGTCGCAGCGCGAAGCGCCGCAGGGCCTCGGCAGCGTCATCGGCTACCTGTCGCTGGGCACGCGTTTTGGCAACGTGGTTGCCGGCGAGCAGGAGCTTGCGCAATGGCGAGGCGGCGACGGCCAGATCCGTCGCGCCCGCATCCCGCTGGTTTGGTTCACCCAGGAGAGACGCCATGAGCTGGCATGAAGATCCCATCGAAGCACCGCAGGCCGAGGGGGCGGAAGACGCCTACGACGCCGAACCGGTGGCGACCGTGGCGCAGCCCCGCCGTGGCAACGACGTGTATTACCTGGGCGACACCGGGCGCCTGCCGCTGGATGCGCGCCGCGCGCTGTGCCAGCTGCTGATCGGCCCCAGCATCGACCAGCTGCGCCACGCCAAGCTGTGGCCCGCGCTGATCCGCAGCGAGGCGGCCATCCGCTCGTCGCTGGCGGACCTGTTCCTGGAACTGGTGCTCGACCGCGACAGCGGCGTGGCGTTCACCCGCCAGGCCGACACCGAAGACGTGGATGCGCCGGTGCTGCTGCGCACCTCGCCGCTGACCTTCATCGACTCGGTGCTGCTGCTGTACCTGCGCCAGCAGCTGGCCGAGGCCGATGCGCGCGGCAACCGCGCGGTGGTGGCCGACGCCGAGATGGCCGAAGCGCTGGCCATCTACGAGAAGAACCTGTCCACCGACCGCGCCGGTTTCAACCGCCGCGTTGCATCGGCGGTGCAGAAGATGAAGGACAACCACATCCTGACCCGCCTCAGCGGCCAGGACGACCGCCACGAAGTCTCGCCGGCGCTGAAGCTGCTGTTCTCCGCCGAAGACGTGTCCCAGCTTTCGGCGGTCTACCGCCAGCTGCGCGAAACCCCGGCCGCCGAGGCCTGAGAGACCCGACCATCGCATGGCTATCTCCAAGCACACTCCCGCCCTGTTCAACGAAGGCCTGCCGGACCCGCGCCTGCAGCAGTTCCGCATGCGCCGCCTGCAGGTGCACAACTGGGGCACCTTCAACGGCCTGACCGAAGTGCCGATCGCCGAGCGCGGCTTCCTGTTCGTCGGCCGCTCCGGCTCGGGCAAGTCGACCCTGCTCGATGCCATGTCCGCGCTGCTGACGCCGCCGGCCATCGTCGACTTCAACGCCGCTGCGCGTGAAGCCGAGCGCAGTGGCCGCGACCGCAACCTGGTGTCCTACGTGCGTGGCGCCTGGGCCGACCAGCAGGACAGCGGCACCGGCGAGATCGCCACCCAGTACCTGCGCAAGGGTGCCACCTGGACCGCACTGGTGCTGGAATACCGCGCCGGCGATGGCCGCGTGGTCAGCCTGGTGCGCCTGCTGTGGATCTCCGGCAACGGCACCTCGGCCGGCGATGTGCGCAAGCACTACATGATCGCCGAACGTCCGTTCGACATCGCCAAGGATCTCGGCGGCTTCGACCTGGACCTGCGCAAACTCAAGCAGAAGCTGCCCGACCTGCACCATTTCGACACCTTCTCCGGTTACGCCGAGCGCTTCCGCGACCTGCTCGGCATCGACAACGAGATGGCGCTGCGCCTGCTGCACAAGACGCAGTCGGCGAAGAACCTGGGCGACCTGAACGTCTTCCTGCGCGACTTCATGCTCGACACGCCGAAGACCTTCGACGCCGCCGAGCGCCTGGTCAGCGACTTCGCCGAGCTCGATGGCGCGCACCAGGCGGTGGTCACCGCCCGCCGCCAGGTGGAAACCCTGCTGCCGGCGCGTGCCTACTACAACGACCTGAAGGAAATGCACCGCCGTCGCGGTGACGACGAAGCGCTGAAGCTGGGTGTCGACAGCTTCCGCGAAAGCCGCCGCCAGGCACTGATCGAAGCGCGCCTGCGCGAGATGGATGTACGTGATCGCGGCCTGCTGGGCGAAGAAGCCCAGCGCCGCGCGGCGCTCGACAACCACACCGAACGGCTGGCCGAACTGGAACTGCAGCGCCGCCAGCAGGGCGGCGAACGCATCGAGGAACTGGAACGCGAGCAGGGCCGTGCGGAAGCGGAGCGCGATCGCCGCCAGGCCAAGCGCGAACAGGCCCGCCAGGCCGCCCAGCAGCTGCAGGCGGAACTGCCCGACGACGCCCATGGATTTGCCGAACTGGTCGAGCGCGCGCAGAACGAACTGCAGGATCGCCAGCGTGCCTCCTCGGCACTGGACGATGCGATCAGCGAGCGCCTCGGCGGCAAGCGCGATGACGAGCGCCGTTTCGGCGAAGTCCGTGCCGAACTCGAAGCGATGCAGCGCACGCCCTCCAACATCCCGGCACCGATGCAGAAGCTGCGCGCGCGCCTGGCCGAGGAAACCGGCATTGCCGAGGCGGCGCTGCCGTTCGTCGGCGAGCTGATCCAGGTCCGCTCGGAAGAGCAGGGCTGGCAGGGTGCGATCGAGCGCGTGCTGGGCGGCTTCGCGCTGTCGCTGCTGGTCGATGACAAGCACTACAACGAGGTTGCCGAGTGGGTGAATCGCACTCACCTCGGCATGCGCTTCACGTACTACCGTGTCCGCCGCAACGATGAAGCGTTCGCGCGCGAGCCGTCGGCGAAGTCGCTGCTGCACAAGCTGGAACTGCGCGAGCACGTGTTCGAAAGCTGGCTGCGCCGCGAGCTGGGAAAGCGGTTCGACTACGAGTGCGTGGATGCCAAGCAGCTGCGCAACGTCGACCGCGGCATTACCCGCGAAGGCCAGGTCAAGCATCCGGGCGACCGCTTCGAAAAGGACGACCGCAGCGCGGTGGGCGACCGCCGGCGCTGGATCCTCGGCTTCAACAACCACGACAAGGTCGGCGCCTTCGAGCGCGAAGCCCAGGAACTGGCCAAGCGAATCGCCAGCTGCGAGACCGATATCGCGCGCCTGCGCGGCCAGCGTGACCGCGACAACGAACGCCGCCTGGCCTGCCACGAGCTGGTCAGCATCAGCTGGAACGAGATCGATGTCGCCGCGCCGCAGCAGCGCCTGACCGATATCGAGGCCACCCTGCGCGACCTGCGCGAAGGCAACGCCGATCTTGCCAGGCTGGCCAAGCAGATCGACGCCGTGCGCGCCGACATCGAGCAGGCCCGCCGCACGTACGAAGACGTCCGCGTCGAGCGTGGCCAGCTGGTCAGGGAGCGCGATCGCCTCGACCGCGCACGCCAGCAGAGCCGTGCGCTGGTGCTGCCGACCCTGGCCCAGGAGCAGGAGGCCGGCCTCGCCGAGCGCCTGCAGGAGCAGGGCCCGCTCAGCCTGGAAACGCTCGAAGCGCACATGCGCCAGGTCAGCAACGCGCTGAACGAGCAGCTGTCGTCCTCGCAGCAGGACCTCAACCGCATCGAGAACCAGCTGATCGGCTGCTTCCGCCGCTTCATCCAGCAGTGGCCGGAGGAATCGGGCGACTTCACCGCATCGGTGGCTTCGGCCGAGGACTTCCTCGCCCGCCTCGAGCGGCTGGAGCGCGATGGCCTGCCGCAGCACGAGGAGCGCTTCTTCGATCTGCTGCAGAACCAGAGCAAGAACAACCTGCTGGCCCTGCAGCGCCACAGCGCAGAGGCACGCAAGTCGATCGGCCAGCGCCTGGATGAAGTGAACGCCAGCCTGGAACAGGTACCGTTCAACCGCGGCACGCTGCTGACCATCGAACTGAGCGACCGCCGCCTGCCGGAAGTGGCCGAGTTCCATCAGCAGCTGCGCGAGGTGCTGTCGCAGCAGCAGACCGAGCAGCGCGAGCTGGCCGAATCGCAGTTCACCGTGCTGCGCCAGCTGGTCAACCGCCTGGGCTCGCAGGAAGGCGAGGACAAGCGCTGGCGCGAACTGGTGCTGGACGTGCGCATGCACGTGGAATTCATTGGCGTCGAGCTGGATGCGGAAACGCGCCAGCAGGTCGAGATCTACCGCAGCGGCGCGGGCAAGTCCGGTGGCCAGCGCCAGAAGCTGGCCACCACCTGCCTGGCCGCGGCGCTGCGCTACCAGCTCGGCGGTGCCGACAGCCAGCTGCCCAGCTATGCCGCCGTGGTGCTCGACGAAGCCTTCGACAAGGCCGACAACGAGTTCACCGCACTGGCGATGAACATCTTCGACAACTTCGGCTTCCAGATGGTGGTCGCGACCCCGCTGAAGTCGGTGATGACGCTGGAACCGTTCATCGGCGGCGCCTGCTTTGTCGAGATCAGCGGCCGCCACGACTCCGGCGTGCTGTTGATCGAGTATGACGAAGAAGGCAAGCGCCTGAAGCTGCCCGAGCGCAGCCGCCAGCAGGCCAACGAACCGGAAGAAGCCGAGGCCTGACCCGGCCGATCGAAGGGGGAATGCCGGCCAGCGGCCGGCACTACCCACGGGCGGGGTTCATGACCCGATCGAATGGGAATGCCGGCCAGCGGCCGGCACTACCCATGGGCGGGGTTCATGGCCCGGTAGTGCCGGCCGCTGGCCGGCAACCGCATTCACGCACCGCGGAACGTATCCCACGCCATCCGCGCGATCAGCACCACCACCAGCCCCACGAACAGCTTGCGGATGAACGGCGTACCGCCCTTCAGCGCCAGACGCGTGCCCACCACCGAACCGATGATGTTGGCTGCGGCCATCGGCAGCGCGAACAGCCACAGGATGTTGCCGGTCGGCACGAAGAACGAGATCGCTGCCACGTTCGTCGCCAGGTTCACCACCTTCGACGCCGCCGAGGCGCGCAGGAAATCCAGGCCGAAGAAGCGCACGAACAGGAAGATCAGGAAGCTGCCGGTGCCCGGCCCGAAGAAGCCGTCATAGAAGCCGATCGCCGCACCGATCGCCAGCGCGATCACCAGTTCGCGGCGGCCGATCTCCTGTGGCCGATGCAGCGCACCGAAGTCCTTCTTCCACAGCGTATAGGCCAGCATCGCGACCAGCAGCACCAGCACCAGCGGGCGCACCGCGTCCTTGGGCAGCAGGCTTACCGCGGTGGCACCGGCAAAGGAGAAGACGAAGGCCGTGCCGGCTGCGAACAGCACCGGCTTCCACGGGAAGCGCACGTTGCGCGCATAACGCCAGGCGGCCGCACCCGTGCCGAACATCGAACTGAATTTGTTGGTACCGAACAGCATCGCCGGCGTCTGCTGCGGCAGCACCGTGAACAGGCCCGGCAGCTGCACCAGGCCACCGCCACCGACGGCGGCATCCACAAGACCGGCGATGAAGGCGATCACCACCAGCCACCACAATTCGGGGGGAACCAGGTCCAGCACGGCGATCCATCAGGTGGGGGGGCGCGACAGCATACGCCTGTCCCGCTCCAGGCGGCGCCCGCCGCGCGCGTGGATCAATGCCTGCAACCCGGCGACAATGCCGCCATGAGCCGAAAATCCGCCGATCCCTGCCCCTGCGGCCTGCCCGCCGACTACGCTGCCTGCTGCGGCCGTTTCCATGCCGGTGACGTCGCGCCCGATGCCGAGCACCTGATGCGTTCGCGCTACAGCGCCTATGTGCGGGGCCTGGCCGGCTACCTGCGCCAGACCTGGCACCCGAACACGCGTCCGGCCGAGCTGACGCTGGACGATGCGCCAGGGCAGCGCACGCATTGGCTGGGCCTGACCGTGCACGAGCACACGGTCACCGGCGCCGACCGTGCCGAGGTCCGCTTCACCGCGCGCTACCGGGTGGGCGGCGGCAGCGCAGTGAAAATGACCGAGCACAGCCGCTTCCAACGCATCGACGGCCGCTGGTACTACCTCGACGCGGTCTGAATCCTACCCGCCACGCACGGCCAGGCCGCGCTGTCCGCGGTGTGTCCGCACCTGGTTGCGGCCCCCGTCCTTGGCCACATACAGGGCCTGGTCGGCCGCCTTGACCACCGCCATCGGCCGGCGATCCACGTCACTGTCGGCCAGCCCGATGCTCACCGTTACCTGCACCACCTGGCCGTTACCGCCGCGTCCGCGCTGCTGCCGGCCGGTTTCATCGTCACGGCTGCGGGTGCTGCGGTCGCGCAGCTGCATGCGCGTGTCTTCGATGCGCTGCCGCAGCGCTTCCACGGCATCGACACAGGCCTCCGCCGGGCGGTCCAGGAACACGACGGCGAACTCCTCGCCGCCGTAGCGGAACGCACGGCCTCCGTCACCGACCCGGGCCAGCCGCGACGCCACCAAGCGCAGCACATCGTCACCGGTATCGTGGCCGTGGGTGTCGTTGAACGATTTGAAGTGGTCCACGTCCACCATCGCGATGCTGTAGGTACCGCGCGCCCGCTGCAGGGTCTCGTTGAACGCCCGTCGCCCCGGCAGGCCGGTCAACTCATCGCGGAAGGCCATGTGGAAGGATTCCTGCAGCATCGCGCTGAGCATCAGCAGCAACGCGGCGCTGCTCAGTGCAGGCAGCAGCACCGGCTGCAGGAAGACCCGCGGCAGCATCCACCACAGGCACAGCAGGGCCAGCAGCATGGCCGTGTGCAGCGGCCGTGGATGCCGCCAGGCCTGCCAGCCCAGCGCTGCGGTCGCCAGCAGGAACAACAGTGCCGGCAGCTGTGCCAGCGCGTTCCAGTCGGCGGGAATCCAGCGCCAGTGACGGTTCGACAACAGATCGTGCATGCCCTGCGGCTGCTGTGCCGCCAGCAGCAGGAAGACCAGCAGCGCCGCACCCCACACCACGCTGCGCAGCAGCAGGTCCTGGCGGCGGCGTCCACGTTCCGGCCACAGCGCCAGCCCGGCGAACAGCAGCGGCAGCCACGCCGAGATCGCGTGGAAGCGCAGCGGAGTCAGGGCGTCCACATGGCCACTGTGCAGGTAACCCGCAACGTCGCGGTGGAGCAGGGCGAACGCCACCGCCGCCACCAGCAGCAGGCACAGCGTTCGCATCTGGTGGTAGAGCAGGGCCAGGCCCGCGCCGAGGCAGGCCAGCAGCCAGGGCAGGATGCGCTGCGCCGGGCTGGCCACATCCTCGGTGCCCAGTGCCATCCACAGCACCAGAACGACCAGCACGGCGGGCAGCACGAACAGGTAATGCGCAGGCTGGCGGAGCGGATGCAGGGGCACGCGGGAAGTCCAGTGCGGTGACGATGCGGCCGCAACATTGCCGTTAGCGGCGTCCCTGCGTGCTTCTTGAATACGTCACCGTGTGAACGGTGCGGTGCACGGCCATGACGTCGCACTCACCGCACTGCGCCGATGCTGTATGCATGGACAGCGTACCCGTCGCCGTCGCTGCCCCGCAGCGTGATCTCGCCCGCCACTTTGCCCGGGTGCGGGCGCGCAGCCTGCAACTTGCCGCCCCGCTCAGCGCCGAGGACGCCATGCTGCAGAGCATGCCCGACGCCAGCCCCAGCAAATGGCATCTGGCCCACACCACCTGGTTCTTCGAACGCTTCGTGCTGGCCGGTTTCGCCACTGCGGCGGCGCATGATCCGGCCTGGGATTACCTGTTCAACAGCTACTACAAGAGCCTCGGCCCGGCGCATGCCAGGCCACAGCGCGGCTTGCTGTCGCGGCCCTCGCTGCAGCAGGTGCAGGATTACCGGCACCAGGTCGACGCCCAGGTGCAGGCGCGGTTGGCCGCCGGTGACCTGGATGAGCGGGCGCTGCAGCACCTCCAGCTGGGCCTGCAGCACGAGCAGCAGCACCAGGAGTTGTTGCTGACCGACATCAAGCACGCATTCTGGTGCAATCCGCTGCAGCCGGCCTACCGCGATGACCTGCGGCCCGTCGCCAGCGTCGCGACGGCGCAGGGCTGGATCGAATCGCCCGAACGCATCGTCACCGTCGGCGCCCCGGCATGGCCGCAGCACGCCGACTTCGCCTACGACAACGAATCGCCCCCTCACCGCGTGCTGCTGCCGGCGCATGCACTGGCCGAGCGCCCGGTCAGCAATGCCGAGTACCGCGCGTTCATCGAGGCTGGCGGCTACCGCGAACCGCGCTGGTGGCTCAGCGAAGGCTGGGCGCTGCGCGAGGCAGAAGACTGGCAGCACCCCCTGTACTGGGACGCGACCCTGCAGCGTGAGTACACCCTTGGCGGTTGGCGCGAGCTGGATCCCCATGCGCCGGCCTGCCATCTCAGCTACTACGAGGCCGACGCCTGCGCCCGCTGGGCCGGTGCGCGCCTGCCCAGCGAGTTCGAGTGGGAAGCCGCCGCCGCGTCGCAGCCCCTGCATGGCCATTTCGCCGATGACGACCACCTGCACCCGCGGGCGGGGCAGGGAAGTGGGCTGCGGCAGCTGTTTGGCGATGTCTGGGAGTGGACCGCCAGCGCGTATGGCGCCTACCCGCGGTTCCGGCCCTTCGCCGGCAACCTCGGCGAGTACAACGGCAAGTTCATGTGTGGTCAGTGGGTACTGCGCGGCGGCAGCTGCGCCACGCCTCGCGACCACGTGCGCGCCAGTTACCGCAACTTCTTCATGCCGCCGGCGCGCTGGCAGTTCTCGGGCCTGCGCCTGGCCAGGGACCTGGCATGAGCACGGTGCAGGACGCGCTGCAGGCGCTGACCGACCTCACGCCCAGCCGGCAGCAGATCCTGGCCGATGTGCTCGCCGGCCTGTCAGGCCCGTCGCGGCAGCTGCCCTCCAAGTACTTCTATGATGCGCGCGGCTCGCGCCTGTTCGAGCAGATCACCCAGACCCGCGAGTACTACCCCACGCGCACCGAGCTGGCGCTGTTGGATCGGGTGTTGCCGGACGTCGCGCGCGTGGTCGGCCCGCGCCTGCACGTGGTGGAACTGGGCAGCGGCAGTGGCCGCAAGACCGCTCTGCTGCTGGCCGCACTGCAGGACCCGGTGGCGTACACCCCGATCGAGATCTCGCGTGCCGCGCTGCTGTCCAGCATCGACCACCTGGCGCCGGCGCTGCCCGAGGTCGAGATGCTGCCGGTCTGTGCCGACTTCACCCGCCCTGTCGCCGTTCCCGCACCGGAACGTGCGCCGGCGCGCCGCCTGTTGTTCTTTCCCGGGTCCACGCTGGGCAACTTCGTCGAAGAAGAGGCGATCGCGCTGCTGCGCGCGATGCGCCAGACCATGGGGGCTGACGGCCTCGCCCTGGTGGGCATCGACCTGCACAAGGACCCGGCAGTGATCGAAGCGGCCTACAACGATGCGCAGGGTGTCACTGCGGCCTTCACCCTCAACCTGCTGGACCGGCTCAACCGCGAGATCGGCAGCGACTTCGATCTCGACGGCTTCCGCCACCGCGCCCGCTACAGCACCGCGCGGCTGCGCATCGAAACCGATCTGGTCAGCCGCTGGCCACAGGACGTCCATCTGGATGGCCACACGTTCCACTTCGCTGCCGATGAGCCGATCCGCGTGGAGTACAGCCACAAGTACACCGACGACAGCTTCGAGGCGCTGCTGCTGCAGGCCGGCCTGCAGGTCTCGCAGCGCTGGGACGCCGAAAGCCCCGCCTACGGCCTGCGCCTGCTGCGCGCGCGCTAGGGCGGAGCGGCCGCGCCCGCTTCAGGTTCGCCGGCGGCGCTGCCTCTAAGATGGCCGTGCAACGGCAACACGGAGGACGCCATGCCCATCCTGACCACGCTCGGCCTGGTGGCCGCGCTCGCCTCGGCACCGACGCCGCCTGCGGCACCTGCTGCCGATGGTGATCCCGCTTTCAGTCGCTGCCTGGCGGGTATCCAGGCCAGCGCCGCAGCCCAGGGCATCAGCGTCGACCGATTCAACGGAATCACCGCTGGCCTCACCCCGGACCCCAGCGTGCTCGGCCTGCTCGATGCGCAGCCGGAATTCACCACACCCATCTGGGACTACCTGGCCGCGCTGGTCGATCGCCAGCGCGTCGAGGATGGACGCCTCCAGCTGCGGCAGCACCGCGATCTGCTCGATCGGGTATCGGCGCAGTACGGTGTCGATCCCGCCACCATCGTCGCCGTCTGGGGCGTAGAGAGCGACTATGGCCGCGTGTTCGGCAAGCGCCCGTTGCTGCAGTCGCTGGCCACGCTGTCCTGTGCCGGCCGCCGCCAGGCCTTTTTCCGCGGCGAGCTGCTGGCGCTGCTTACCCTGATCGACCGTGGCGACCTGCAGGCGCAAGGGCTCACCGGGTCGTGGGCCGGCGCCTTCGGGCATACGCAGTTCATGCCCAGCACCTATGCACGCATCGCCGTCGACGGTGATGGCGATGGACGCCGCGACCTGGTCGGCAGCATTCCCGACGCCCTGGCCTCCACCGCCAACTACCTCAAGCGTGCGGGGTGGCGCAGTGGCGAGCCGTGGGGCATGGAAGTTCGCGTTCCGGCCGGGTTCAATGCCCGCCAGGCGGGCCGCACCCAGCGCCGTGCGCTGGCCGACTGGCGCGCGCAGGGGGTGACGGCGCTGGATGGCAGTGCCCTGGCCCCGGCCAACCTGCCCGCCGATGCACGTGCCGCCCTGCTGCTGCCCGCTGGCAACAAGGGGCCGGCGTTGCTGGTGTTCCGCAACTACGATGCGATCTACAGCTACAACGCCGCCGAAAGCTATGCGCTGGCGATCGCCACGCTGGCCGACCAGCTGCGCGGTGGCGCCGGGCTGGCCACGGCCTGGCCGACCGATGATCCCGGCATCGGCCGCGACGAGCGCCGTCAGCTGCAGACGCTGCTGCTGGCCCGTGGCCACGACATCGGTGCCGCCGACGGCATGATCGGTAACGCCACGCGACGCGCGATCCAGGCCGAGCAGCAGCGCCTGGGCTGGGCCAATACCGATGGGCGGGCCGGACAGCGTATCCTGCGCGCACTGCAGGACGCGCCGGCTACCGCGCCGGTGCCCACCCGTTTCACGCTTCCCAGCAACTACAGCGCCGCGCAGTCGCCGGCCATCAGGAGTCGATCCAACGTGCAGCAGATCCAGGGCCTGCGCAGCGGGCAGTACCAGGGGCTCGATGCCTGGCTGGTGGACACCGACGACGCCAGCGCGGCCATCAGCGTCTTTGGAGGCCAACTGCTTTCCTTCGTGCCCAAGGGCCAGCAGGACCTGATGTGGCTGTCTCCCCGGCGCGCCGAACTGCCCACGCCGATCCGCGGAGGCAGCCCGGTCTGCTGGCCGTACTTCGGCCGTCAGGGCCAGGGCAACGACGTGCCCGCGCACGGGTTCGTGCGCACCTTGCCCTGGGAGCTGCAGCAGGCCCGTCGCCTGGACGACGGAAGCATCGAGCTGACCCTGGCGCCACCGGTCCTGCAGCGCCTGGACCTGCGCCTGCGCATGATCGTCCGCGTGGGTCGCCAGCTCACCCAGCAGCTGATCACCGAGAACACCGGCAGTACCCCTGCCAGCATCACCCAGGCGCTGCACAACTATTTCCGCGTGGGTGACGCCAGCGCGGTGGACGTGGATGGCGTGGACGGGCTGGAATATCTGGACAAGTTCGAGAACTATGCGCAGCCGCGCCGGCAGCAGGGGCCCTGGTCGTTGCGTGACCCGCGCGACCCCGGCCGCAGCGACCGCATCTACACGCAGGCCAACGGCCACTATGTCCTGCGCGATCCGGTGCTGAAGCGCCGCATCGACATCCGTACCGAGGGAAGCCGCTCGCTGGTTGCGTGGAACCCGGGGGCCGAGGCCGCAGCGAAGATGGCGGACGTCGGTGCAGGCTGGCGCGACTATGTGTGCCTGGAAGCGGCCAACGCGGGGCCCGACGTGGTGACGCTGCCGCCCGGCGGCAGGCACGTGCTGTCGCAGACGCTGTCCGCAGCGCCCTGGACGCCAGTCAACAAATAACGGATCAACGCGACAGGGACGTTTTCATGCAGGACGCGCAGTGGTGGTACGCCAACAGCAGGCAGAGCGAGGGACCGGTGGATCTGGCCGGGCTGCGCCGCCTGCAGCAGGACGGGACCGTAAACGCCCGCACACTGCTGTGGCGCGAGGGGATGGCATCGTGGCGGCCGCTGGCCGAACTGGATCCGTCGTTAGCGCCGGATCGCCCGTCCCCGCCGCCGGTTGAACCGGTGCACGCCGATGCCGGCACCGTCGCTGCGGTCATCGATCCGTCCGACCTCTACCGTGCGCCCGCTGCTGCGCCGGCAATTGTGGCGGCACCTGCGGCAGCGCCAGCGCTGGAAGGTGACATCGCCCTGTACGCCGCCGTGGTCGGCGGCAACTTTCCGATCTATCGCCAGCGCTGGCGGCTGGACCAGGGCGTTGCCGGAGGCAGTGGCACCTGGCACTGGCCGGCCTTCCTGATCGGCGTCATCTGGATGGTGTACCGGCGGATGTACACGCTGGCGGCGATCTGGGCCGGCATGCTGGTGTTCTTCAGCATCGCCGAGGCGCTGCTCGGCGTACCGGAAGGCGTCTCGATGGTCATCACCCTCGTGATCAACACCCTCGCTGCGGTGTATGCCAACCGGTGGTACCTGGCGCATTGCCAGCGTGAGATCGCCCGTGCGCGCGCGCTGGCGGGAAACGACCAGGCGCGCCTGCGCAGCGAGCTGGCCGCGCGGGGTGATACCAACGCACCAGGGGCGGCCATGGTCGCCATCGTGGTCGTTGCGATGATGCTGGTGGGCCAGGCGATGGCGGGCTGACGCCTGCGCGGCTTCAGATCTGCCCGCACCTGCCGCTACCGCAGGTTCGTCCCGGGCAAGGAATCGCCGACATGATGCATCTGGATACCCCGCCGGTTGCCCCGGCCGATGACAATCCCTATCTGGCGCCTGCGGCAGAGGTGGACGCCACGACGGCTCCGTCCGATGCGGACCATCTGAACCTCCTGGTGGGGCCCAACGCGGCGCTCTACCGGCAGCGCTGGCACCTGGACAGCCCGGTGCCGAAGCCGCCGCGGCCGTGGCACTGGCCCGCGTTCCTGGTGCCGATGTACTGGCTGCTGCACCGGAAGATGTACCTGGCGGCCATCCTCTTCGAGCTGGCCATGTTCGGCATCGCGTTGCTGGCGGCCCGCGCCAGCCCGCTGCTCACGGTGGTGTTGCTGGCGGTGCCCCGCTTTGCCATCGCGGTGACCGCCAATGCGCTGTACCTGCGCTATTGCACGCGGCTGCTGGGCAAAGTGAAGGCTGCCCATGCCGGGCAGCACAACCGCATCCGCACTGAGCTGCAGCGGCGCGGTGGCACCAGTGTGTGGGCGGTAGTGATCGGCATGGCGTTCGTCGCGGTGATCAACAGCGTCGCCCGCCTGGCGGCCTGATCGGGTGGATCAGGCCGGTGTCCGCGCGCGCAGCACCAGCAGGCACAGCGCACCGGCCACCAGGCCCCAGAACGCCGAACCGATGCCCGCCAGCGAGACGCCGGAGGCGGTGGTCAGGAAGGTGACCAGTGCCGCCTCGCGATCGCGTTCCACCGCCAGGGCGCTGGCCAGGCTGTTGCCGATGGTGCCGAACAGCGCGATGCCGGCCACGCACGCCACCAGCTCCCTGGGGAAGGCCGCAAACAGCGCCGCCACCGTGGCGCCGAACAGCCCGACGACAATGTAAAAGGCGCCGGCCGCCATGGCCGCTGTATAGCGGCGTGCCGGATCCTCGTGCGCATCGCGGCCCATGCAGATGGCGGCGGTGATCGCCGCCAGGTTCAGTGCATACGCACCGAACGGCGCCAGCAGCGTATTGACCACGCTGATCCAGCCGATCAACGGCGACACCGGGGCGTCGTAGCCGGACGCGCGCATCACCGCCACGCCGGGAATGTTCTGCGAGGCCATGGTGACCACGAACAGGGGCAGGGCAATGCCGGCCACGGCCGTCCACGACAGTGAAGGCGTCACCCACTGTGGCACTGCCAGTTGCAGGTGTACCTGCTGGGCATGCAGCAGGCCGCGGCTGGCGGCAACCGCAATGCCGACCAGCAGCGTGGCGATCACCGCATAGCGTGGAAACAGCCGGCGTCCGGCCAGCCACGTGGCGAACATGGCCAGTGCCAGGATCCATTGCGTGTTCATGGCCACGAATACGTCCAGGCCGAAGCGCAACAGCACACCGGCCAGCATGCCTGCGGCCAGCGCCATCGGTACCCGCTGCATCAATCGGGCGAAGATGCCGGAGAAGCCCGCCAGCGTGCCCAGCAAGGCAGCGAGCAGGAACGCGCCGGTCGCCTCAGACAGTGAGGCACCGCCTGCACCCACCACCAGCATGGCGGCGCCCGGGGTCGACCACGCGGTCACCACTGGCACGCGATAGCGCAACGACAGGCCGATGCAGGTCACGCCCATGCCCAGCCCCAGCGCCCACATCCAGGAGGCGATCTGTGCCTGGTCGGCGCCGACGGCCTGTGCCGCCTGGAACACGATCACGGCCGAGCTGGCAAAGCCGACCAGCACCGTGATGAAGCCAGCAACGATTGCCGGCATCGAAAGATCGCGCCACCACGCGCGCTGCAACTGCATGCTCATTGCTCTCTCCACTTCGCATCCCTGCATTGATAGCGGTTGCGGCGTTGCCCGCGCAACGCGCGGGCAACGCCGCAGTGATCTTCGAGCGTACGTCATGGGTGGTGGGATGGTGATTCCGTCATCACCCTGCAAGAAAAGCCTTGACGAAATCCGCAGGATCTCTAGAATTCGCTCCCTTGCTGCAACGCATCGCTTCCCCGGAAACGACACGCGCTCAGCAACGCCATCGCCGACGGACGAGTTGATCGAACGAAGGTGTTGACGGACTCGAAAAGTCCGGCATAATAGGCGGCTCGCAACGACGAAAGGCCCTCGGGTCCAAC
>NZ_JAJNOF010000029.1:0-7162 GCF_027854495.1 Stenotrophomonas sp. PI_27 | reverse complement strand
CTGGGCGTGCGTGTGTTTGGCCATGGCACGGCCGCCGGCAACACCGTGCAGCCGTACCTGGGCGTGAACTGGCTGCGTGGCAGCGGCAGCAGCACGTTGCAGTTCAACGGTGCCACGCTGGGCGCAGACGTGCCGCGCAACCGTTATGAGGTGCAGGCCGGTGCCGAGTTGAGGCTGGGCCAGCGCTGGGGCGCGTGGGGTGGCGTGAGCGTGCAGCGTGGTGATTACGGCTACCGCAACGTGGGTGGCCAGCTGGGCCTGCGCAGGGCCTGGTAAGCGGGCCTGCGGCGGGTCGGAGCCCATTGCCACGGCAAGGGGTTCCGACCCCGCTGCTGCTTGAGAGCTGGGCCCAACAACGTCCGCTATGCCGCCCGCAACTGCACATCCACATACTCGGCCAGCCCACGGCAGGCCAGCAACAGCCCTTCGCGCGCGCCGTCATCCATGTGCTGGTCGATATCCCCGTCCACGCGCACGCGTTCGGTGGCGTGCAGCAGTTCCAGCAGGAAGCTGAGCCCCGCATTGGCGCGGTCGATGCGCGCCAAGGCCAGGCGCTGCCCGGGTGTGCGGTTGCTGCCGGGCCACGGCTGCCCATCGGCGGCATCGCCCTGGCGGATGTACTGCAGGCAGGCCTGCAGGGTGATGGCGCCAGGGCTGTTACCGGTCTGCAGCGCAACGAAGGTGTCTTCCAGCGTGCGGGCCAGGTCATCGGGCAGGCGCGTGGCGGCCTCGCCCAGGGTGGCGAACAGGTGCGGGTAGGGGGAAGCGGTCATGGCGGCGTCCTTGTGCAAGCGGCAAGGGGCCACCCTGCTTAACAGCGGGGGTGGCGGACGGTGCGTGGTTCCAATACCGGTGGTAAGCATGCGAAACGCCGGCGGGCACGAGGCCCCCACGCACCGCCCGCCATAGGTGCGCGGACAGAATGCCTGCCGACGCCACCCAACAAGGAAAGGGTGACGCCGGCAGGCAAGCGTAAACAACATGCTTATCAAACGGGATTGGAAGCCCGTGCCACCCGTTGTCGGTGGCGCTACATGATTTGCATGAAGCGCCAATGCTGCCAATGAGAATTGTTGGAAAGTTCGAAAGCGTTGCAACTTTGTCGCTGGCAGGTAGCGGATGGTGATTCTTGCCGAATGCGACATTCTTCGCCGCTCGCACCGTAGAGTCGAGCGCGCTCAACCACTTCGTCGAAGTGGCATCAGCTTCAGTGGGGGTTGCCGCGCTCAGCGGTGCCGCTAGGCTGGGTAGATGAAAATTCTCTTGATCGCCTTCTTGCTGGCCTCTTCGCCGGACGTCATAGAGCCCGGCTACAGAATGGGAGGCTACAACGAAAATCCGTCGCCGATGCCGGGCACGCTGAAGGCATTGGGCGCGCGATGGGAGATGGACTACAGAACACTACGCCCTGCCTTGTTGAAAGCGGGGTGGGGCGGAATACGACGCGAGTACTCGCATGCGACCGTGCTTGGATTTCCCGAGGTCAATTGTGGCCTCGGCTGGCAGGCGGTCTGCTGGTCCATGTTCCACAAGAATGGCCGGGATGTTTTTCTGCAACTGCATCCTACAGACGATGGCTGCCTTATCCTGATTGGCGCAGAGTGACACTTTCGCCATCGCCATCGCCATCGCCATCGCCATCGTCGAGCTGTTTGTTGATACCCAGGCATTCATTGGTCGGGATGCCGGAGGCACTACCGGTTTTCGGGGTTCCCGCTGCTGAACTGTGAAGCGGTGCAGACGGGGCACGTGGGAGGCCCCATCCTGATTGCTCCTCTGGCCGGATCAGCCCGGATCAGCCCGAAAGAGTGGATCGCTGCCGGAAGAAAATACTGACCAGACAGGTCCATGGTTCCTTGCCATCGGCGCCGAGCTTGCTTGGCTGATGCAGAACGTAGCCGAGCGTTGGCCCGGTTCTACACGAGCAAAGTAAAGCGGCGCCGGAATCATCCGGCGCCGTGCATGTTTCTACATTACCAGCGGTACGACATGCTCAGATTGGCCGTCGCTTCGCGGTAACCATGGTCACCGCGCAACACGCCGAAGCCACCCCACGCACTCAGCCCGGAACGGAAGTCCACGCGCGCACCGGCATTGAGCTCGTAGCGGTTGCGCGGCACGCTGGCCTTCAGCGCTTCATCGTCGAACGCCATGCCGTTGCTGGCGCCATCGCGGTACCAGTTGGTCACCACATACGGGTTGACCGAGACACCCGCTGCCGAGCGGGATTCGCCCTGCAGGCGCAGGCCCACGCGGCCGGACAGGCCGCTGTCGCCCAGGCTGCGCACCACCGTGCCGTTGGTTTCTTCGTGGCGATCGGTGTTGGCGTCGGTGTAGACCAGCTGCAGCTCCGGCTGCAGGCTCAGCGCGGTGCGGCCGATCTGGCCGACGCCGAAGCGGTAGCCGGCTTCCAGCGAGCTCTGCCAGATGTCCGAGTCGTAGCGTTCCTCGGCCAGGCCTTCGCCCTGCACGCGGTTGCGGAACTGGCCGCGCTGCACGCTGGCATCCACATACAGTGCATCGTTGCTCCAGTTGCCGTACACGCCCAGCGCGCCACCGTTGACCTTGCCGCGTGCGCTGTAGCCGGTCAGCTGCGAACGCGAAGTAGCATCGGACTTGGCCAGCGTACCCATCACGCCGACGCGGCCCTGGCTGTTGTCGAACACGCCGATGTCCGCACCCAGCTGCAGGCGCGAGCGGTCCACGCGCAGGTCCAGCTGGTCTTCCACCGCCGACAGCTTGCTCTGCGCAGCGTCCACGCGGGCCCAGCCACGCACGCCATCAACGGCGGAGGTGTTGCCGCCCTGGCGGTCGCGCCAGCCGTGGCGCAGCAGCTGGTCCATCGCGAACTGGTTGGCCAGGTAGGCGCCGGCCTCCGGGCGCAGCACCGGCGTCGGGTCGATCGGATCAACGGGATCGACCGGGTCCACCGGATCGACCGGCGTGCACTCCGGCAGCGTGGGATCCACCACGCACGGGTCCGGCGTGCCGGCCAGCTCCGAGCGCAGGTACCAGCCGCCGTTGGTGGCGTCCTTGAACAGGAAGTACTCGTACTGCCCGCCCACCGCGCGGCCTTGCAGGTCGAACTGCGCATTGGAGGCACCGCCCACGCGGATCAGCTCGATGCCCTTGTCGGTCTTCGCGCCCGCGCCACCGGCATTGAGCACACGCACGTTGGCCTGGCCGTTGGCATCGCCCTTGATGATCAGCTTGTCGGTGGCCGAGCTGTCGTCACCCAGCTGGGTGTTGAACAGCAGGGTGCCGCCGGCGCCGTCGAAGGTATCCACGCTGAGCGTGTTGAACGTGCTGCCATTGCCCAGCGCCACCGTGCCGGTACTGCCCAGCGCCAGGTGGCCGACGTTGCTGTCACCGGTCATCAGCCAGGTGCTGTCGCTGTCGATGCTGGCCGAGCTGACGTTGATGAAACGGCCGTCGATCTGTGCCTTGTTGCGCAGGATCACGTCCAGCGTGCCGTTGGGCACCGAGGTTCGGTCATAGGTGATGTCGCCTGCCAGGCGCGAATCATCCACCGTGAAGTGGACCTCAGGCGTGGCAGTAGAGGGAGTCGCTTCATAGGCTTGCACCAGCAGCAGATTGCCATCGCCACCGGTGACGTGCGAATCATTGGCGATCGTAATGTCATAGCGCTGATCCTCCCTTCGCGGAGCGACGCGAAGGGCTGCGCCACGCCGGGAATTGATGGTTGAGGCATCCACACGCAGTGTGTTGTCAAAAGGCCCGACCGAACCCAGGAACAGGACGCCAACATTGTCTGCGTCGATGAAGGAGCCATTGACGATGTCCACCGTGCCAAAGCCCATGCGAACACCTATGCCGCTACTGCTGTCCCGGGATGCGTCCGGCGCGTCGCTCACCCGGACGTGGGTGCGGTCCAGCACCCCGCGTGGATCGATTGGCGTGGCGGGCACGGTCGGATTGTGGAACAGGTCCAGACCCACCGACAGCTGACGCCCCGCTTCGCCACCCGGGATGTTGATACTGCTGTTGACCAGTCGCGCCGTAGCACTACCGTTGGACAAGGTAATGCCTCCTCCCTGGAACAGCGTGCCGACCGCTTCAAGGGATGCGTCGTCCTGCAAAGACACGTTGTAGTACTCGCCGCTGACGCTGGGGTCGCGGGTGATCACAGCATTGTTCAGCGTAACGCGGGAGTCCTCACTTGCACTGATCTGGTTGGCCTCACCCCCGTTGATGGTCAGTGCACCGCCGTTGCGCACACGCCACTGCTCGACCGGATCGCCCGCGACAACCTCCGCGCTTCCGCCATCGAGATCGCCGGCCAAGGCGGCGCCGATGGGCATCGTCAGCGCCAATAGCAGGCAGCGCGCCAGTGGGCGCAGAGAAGGTGTAGCTGCAGGGATAGATTGAACGCGCATGGTCGGGTCCTCCAGGTGGAATGGTCGGGACACTGCACTGCTGCGACACCCTGTTCAGGCTGGTGACGTATACGCCTTGATCCTGTGAATGGCAGGTGATGGCGGGTGTATCACGTCAGTGCATGTCTTGATTGGTTCCCAGTGTCCGTGCGTGGCATACCCGTTCCCATGCAATTAGTTGCAAAGCCTGCTTGGCGAGGTCGAGGACGAGGGTCGCGGTTCAGTTCAACGCTGGAGGCATGCGACGTCTGGTCGCACCAGTTGTTGCAACACATTCGATGGTGATGCCGGTCGCGTCTGCGGAGCATGGCCGCTCTTTCAGGAGAGCTGTCATGTCGATCCATCATGCACGCCGCAGTCATCTATCGCTGGCGCTGGCCAGTGTCTTGATTGCATCCCCCGCGCTGGCACAGCAGGTTGTTGCCGACGGCGACGAACAGAACCCGGCGGCGGGTGACTACGCCACCACCGAGCCGGTGGAGCCGGGCAACCCTGCCGGATATGCGTTCCATGCCATCAATGGCGGCAGCATCGTGCCGCTGGGCGAGGTCAATCTCACCACCGGGGGCATGTATGCCGCCGCGGCACGGGCGGAGGGCGCGGACAGCCGCATTGAACTGGTGCAAGGAAGCGTGACCACCTCTGGTTATGGCGCAGCGGGCCTTTCCGCCGCTGCGGGTGGAGAGGTGCTTGCCACTGGCGTAGAGATCCTGACCCTGGGCACTGCTTCCAATGGTGCTGAGGCTATCGACGGCAACCTGGTGCTTGATGGGGTTCAGATACGAACCCAGGCCGGTCTGTCACACGGCGTTTTCGTAAAGGACGGCAATGCGCGGGTGTCCGACAGCGTGATCCAGGTTGTTGCCAATCAGTCCAACGGGCTGGACGTGCGCGGCGGTACGCTGCAGGCCGAACGCGTGCGCATCGATGTGGGCGGGAGCGGGTATGGCGCGTGGGTGCAGGATGGCGCTAACGTCCGCCTGCGCTCGGTGCAGATCAATGGCGTGGGGGCAGGTGCAAACGGCATGTTGGCGGGCATCGGAACAACCGTGCTTGAGGACGTCGACATCAACCTCACCCACGAACGTTCAGGGGCAGGCCTGTACATCGGAGGCGACGTGGAGATGCGTGGCGGCCGCATCCACGCCGGTGGAGCAAACGCCAGTGTTGCCACTTTCGCGCCTGGCAGCAGCGCAACGTTGCTGATGGATGGCGTTGAGATGTCCGGGCACCACGGGATCAACATGACCGCGGATTCGGAGCTGACCATGCTCAACAGCCGCCTCGAAGCCACTTCGGTGGGCATCAACATCAACGGACGCGATGGTGTGGCCAGCGTCCAGGGCTCATCCATCACTACGCACAATGGTGTTGGCATCCTGATGATCGGCAAGGGCGAGCTGGATGTGGAAGGTTCGGAGATCACGGCAGACGGCAATTCCTGGCAGGCCATCTCGGTCCTGGATGGAGCCGCACGGGTGAGCTCCAGCCGATTGCGCACGCTCGGCCAGAATGGCCATGGCCTGTATGCAGAGGGTTCCGGCGGAAAGAATCCGCAGGTGAGCGCCGTCATGACCGATATCCTGACCGAAGGTGATGGCGCCATCGGTGCGATCGCGCGCATGGGTGGCACCGTGCATCTGGCCGACAGCGTGGTGCGCACCACCGGCATCAACTCGCACGGTGTGCTGTCTGGCGGCACCGGCGAAATGACGCTGAGCAACACCCACGTGCGCACCGAGGGCGAGGGCGCGTGGGCGGCGGTTATCAATGACAACGGGCGGATGCGTATCGATGGTGGCTCGCTGGTGAGCGCCCAGCATGGCGGTGTATGGCTGCGCAGCAGCCGCGATGCGGGCCTGACACTGTCGAACGGCGCGGTGGTATCGGGCGGCAACGGCATCGCGCTGGCACTGGATGCCGCGGTGGCCGGGCGTTTCGATGTGGTACTGGAGGGTCGCTCGCAGATGGAGGGCGACATCGTCATCACCCCGGAAGACGAGGACGCGGGATTGCCGCCACAGTCGGATGTACATGTGCGGCTGGCGGATGGATCGCTATGGCAGGGTTCGTCGGATCTGGTGCAGACGATGGCGATTGAAAGCGGTAGTCAGTGGACACTGACCGGTGACGCTACGGTCGGCGAACTGCAGATCCTTGATAGCGGCGTGGCATTGTCCGACGGGAGCGGCCGATTCAACACGCTCACCGTGGATGGCGACCTGCACAGCGAGGGCGCGACATTCCTGTTCCAGGGCGCGCTGGCCGGCGATGACAGCGCGATGGACCGCCTGCACGTGCGCGGCGACACCTCCGGTGACGCGCTGATCGCGGTGAAGAACATCGGTGGCGTGGGCGCGCCGACGGTGGATGGCATCCCGCTGATCGAGATCGACGGCGCATCGCGGGCGAACTACGCACTGAGCGGCCGCGCGGTGGGCGGATCGTATGAGTACTTCCTGTTCCAGGGCGGCCTGGCCGATCCTTCCGATGGCAACTGGTACCTGCGTTCGCAGTGGTTCGATGTCTGCCAGGACAACCCGGCTGCGCCGGGATGCGCGGTCGATCCTGGCCCGGATCCGATCGATCCGACGGACCCTGTGGATCCGCTGGACCCGGTCGATCCAGTCAATCCGATCCTGCCGCCGCCGGTGCTGCGCCCGGAAGCGGGGGCTTACCTGGCCAACCAGTCGGCGGCGATCAACCTGTTCGCGCACCGCATGCACGAGCGCAATGGCGCGCGTTCGATGGGCGGCGCGCGCCAG
>NZ_JAJNOF010000028.1:0-16273 GCF_027854495.1 Stenotrophomonas sp. PI_27 | reverse complement strand
TGCCATTGTTCTATACCTTGATTGTTCGTAAGTGGTTTCAAGAGAGGCTGAGCGAGGCTCAGCCCTTCTTCATGACGGCTTCGGCGATGTTGGTCGGAGCCGGCTCGTAGTGATCGAATTCCATGGTGAAGGTGGCGCGGCCCTGGGTCTGCGAACGCAGCGCAGTGGCGTAGCCGAACATTTCACCCAGCGGGATCATCGCGTTGATGATGCTGGCCGAACCGTCACCGGTGGTGTCGGAACCCTGCAGCACGCCGCGACGACGGCTGACGTCGCCCATCACGTCACCCTGGTAATCCTCCGGGGTCACGATCTCGACCTTCATGATCGGCTCCAGCAGCACCGGCTTGGCCTTGGCGAAGCCCTGCTTGAAGGCCATCGACGAAGCCAGCTTGAACGCCATTTCCGAGGAGTCGACGTCGTGGTACGAACCGAACACCAGCTTCACCTTGACGTCCACGACCGGGAAGCCAGCCAGCGGACCGCTGGTGATGGTTTCGCGCAGGCCCTTTTCAACCGACGGAATGAATTCCTTCGGGATCACGCCGCCGGTGATGTCGTTGATGAACAGGAAGTCGTCCTTGATGGCCGGAGCCAGCTTCGGATCGGCACGGTCTTCAGCGGTGATCGGCGACAGCTCGATCACGACGTGACCGTACTGACCCTTACCACCGGACTGCTTGGCGTGCTTGTAGTCCGACTTGACGTCAGCCAGGGTGATGGTTTCGCGGTAGGCCACCTGCGGCGCGCCGACGTTGGCTTCAACGTTGAACTCGCGCTTCAGGCGGTCGACGATGATGTCCAGGTGCAGCTCGCCCATGCCCGAGATGATGGTCTGGCCGGATTCTTCGTCGGTCTTGACGCGGAACGACGGATCTTCCTGCGCCAGACGGCCCAGGGCCAGACCCATCTTTTCCTGGTCCGACTTGGTCTTCGGCTCGACGGCCATCGAGATCACCGGCTCCGGGAACGTCATGCGCTCCAGGATGATCGGCGCGTCCACGGCGCACAGGGTGTCACCGGTGGTGGTGTCCTTCAGGCCCACCGCCGCGGCGATGTCGCCGGCCAGAACTTCCTTGATTTCCTCGCGGTTGTTCGAGTGCATCTGCAGGATGCGGCCGATGCGCTCCTTCTTGCCCTTCACCGAGTTCAGCACGGTGTCGCCACCGTTCAGGGTGCCCGAGTAGACGCGGAAGAAGGTCAGCGCGCCGACGAACGGGTCGGTGATGATCTTGAAGGCCAGCGACGAGAACGGAGCCTTGTCGTCCGACTTGCGGGTCATTTCGACGGTGTCGTCGTCAACGTCCACGCCCTTCACGTCCGGCACGTCGACCGGCGACGGCAGCAGCTGGATCACGCCGTCCAGCATGGCCTGCACGCCCTTGTTCTTGAAGGCCGAGCCGCAGTACATCGGCACGATCTCGGTGGCCAGGGTGCGGGTACGCAGCGCGTTGATGATTTCGGCCTCGGCCAGCTCTTCGCCGCCCAGGTACTTTTCCATCAGCTCTTCGCTGGCTTCGGCAGCGGTCTCGACCATGAACTGGCGAGCCTCTTCGGCAGCCGCCTGCAGTTCGGCCGGGATGTCGCTGTACTCGAACTTCATGCCCTGCGAAGCCTCATCCCAATGGATGGCCTTCATCTTCAGCAGGTCGACAACGCCCTTGAAGTTGTCTTCAGCGCCGATCGGCAGCTGCATCGGCACGGCAACGGCGCCCAGCTTGGCCTTCAGCTGGCCGACGACCTTCTGGAAGTTGGCACCGGTGCGGTCCATCTTGTTGACGAACGCGATGCGCGGCACGTGGTACTTGTTGGCCTGGCGCCACACGGTTTCCGACTGCGGCTGCACGCCACCGACGGCGCACAGGACGAAGACGGCACCGTCGAGCACGCGCAGCGAGCGCTCCACTTCGATGGTGAAGTCGACGTGCCCGGGGGTGTCGATGATGTTGAAGCGGTGCTCCGGCAGGGACTTGTCCATGCCCTTCCAGAACGCGGTGGTGGCAGCGGACTGGATCGTGATGCCACGCTCCTGCTCCTGCTCCATCCAGTCCATGGTGGCGGCGCCGTCGTGCACTTCACCGATCTTGTGGCTCTTGCCGGTGTAGAACAGGATGCGCTCGGACGTGGTGGTCTTGCCGGCATCGATGTGAGCCATGATGCCGAAGTTGCGGTAACGCTCGATGGGAGTGGAACGGGCCACGGGAGCCTCTCAGATTTCTTGGATTTCGGATGGCCGAACGCCGCCTTTCGGCGGCCTTCGGATTGGCGCAGTCCTTCTGGGACCGCGAGGCAGCACGCACCTAAGTGGCGCTGCCCTGCCTGTTTTACAAGGCCGTCAAACTCACCAGCGGTAGTGGGCGAAGGCCTTGTTGGCTTCGGCCATGCGGTGGGTTTCTTCGCGCTTCTTGATGGCGCCGCCACGGTTTTCCGAGGCGTCGATCAGTTCAGCAGCCAGCTTCTTCGGCATGGTGTTCTCGCCACGCTTGCGCGCGGAGTCGATCAGCCAGCGCATGGCCAGGGCCATCTTGCGCGACGAACGCACTTCGACCGGCACCTGGTAGGTGGCACCACCGACGCGGCGCGACTTGACTTCGACCGCCGGAGCGACGTTGTCCAGAGCCTTCTGCACCAGGTCAATGGCGTTGGCGCTGCTGTTCTTCTCGGTGATCACGTCCATGGCGCCGTACACGATCTTTTCGGCGACGGACTTCTTGCCGCTCTGCATGACCATGTTGATGAAGCGGGCGATGGTTTCGCTTCCGTGCTTCGGATCGGGCAGGACGGAACGCTGCGGAGTATTACCCTTACGCGACATAGTGCTCTCTCCTTATGCCTTCGGACGCTTGGCGCCGTACTTGGAACGGGCCTGGCGACGCTTGGCAACGCCGGCGGCGTCGAGCGAGCCACGAACGGTGTGGTAACGCACACCCGGCAGGTCCTTGACGCGACCGCCGCGGATCAGGACCACGGAGTGCTCCTGCAGGTTGTGGCCTTCACCACCGATGTAGGAAATCACTTCTTCCTGGTTGGTCAGGCGGACCTTGGCAACCTTGCGCAGAGCCGAGTTCGGCTTCTTCGGAGTGGTGGTGTAGACACGGGTGCAGACGCCACGGCGCTGCGGGCACTTGTCGAGCGCCGGCGAGGCACTCTTGTAGGTGGTCGCTTGCCGCGGCTTGCGGACCAGCTGGTTGATCGTCGCCATCAGTAGGTTCTTCTGATTGGTGGCCGGAAAATCCGACCAGAGATGCGGAAATGTTAAAGCAGGCCAAAATTCTGGCCTGCTGAGACAGACGATTGTAGCAACCTGCCAGGAAAGCAGTCAAACGCCTCCTGTCAAGCCCGCCCCTGATCCCGGGACGTTACTGGGGGGCCTCCATGTACCCCGTTCAGGTTGGCCGGGCCGATCACGGACGATCGCCCCTGCCCTTTCCCAATCCCGTCGATGCACCGACGGGGTGGTCCGGCCGTGTGGCCGGACCGGATGCCTCATTCTTCGCCCGAAGCCTGTTCAGCTTCAGCTTCAACCACTGCGGCCTCGGCGACGGCCGGGGTGCCGGCCAGGGTCTGCATCTCCGACTCGGTGAGACCGGAGGCGCCGCGACGACGGTTGCTGTGGTACGCCAGGCCGGTACCGGCCGGAATCAGGCGACCCACGATGACGTTTTCCTTCAGGCCGCGCAGGTTGTCCGAGGTGCCGCGGACGGCCGCTTCGGTCAGCACGCGGGTGGTTTCCTGGAACGATGCGGCCGAGATGAACGATTCGGTCGCCAGCGATGCCTTGGTGATGCCCAGCAGGACCGGATCGAAACGTGCCGGCAGCTCGTTGCGGGTCGACAGGCGCGCATTCTCCTCGATAACGCGCTGACGCTCCACCTGTTCGCCGTTCAGGAACTTGCTGCCGCCCTGGTCGGTGATCTCGACCTTGCGCAGCATCTGGCGGGTGATCACCTCGATGTGCTTGTCGTTGATCTTCACGCCCTGCAGGCGGTACACGTCCTGGATTTCCTTCACCAGGTAGGCCGCCAGCGGCTCGACGCCCAGCAGGCGCAGGATGTCCTGCGGGCTCGGCTCGCCGTCCACGATGGTTTCACCCTTGGTGACATGCTCGCCTTCGAACACGATGACCTGACGGTACTTCGGGATCAGCTCTTCGTGCTCCGAACCATCGGTGTCCTTGATGATCAGGCGCTGCTTGCCCTTGGTGTCCTTGCCGAAGCTGATGATGCCCGAACGCTCGGCCAGCACCGCCGGATCCTTCGGCTTGCGCGCTTCGAACAGGTCGGCCACGCGCGGCAGACCACCGGTGATGTCGCGGGTCTTCGACGCTTCCTGCGGGATCTTGGCGACGACGTCGCCCACGCCCACCGGGGCGCCATCCTGCAGGTTGACGATCGAACGCGGCGGCAGCAGGTACTGCGCCGGCAGGTCGGTGCCCGGGATCGACAGGTCGTTGCCCTTGGCATCAACGATGCGCACGATCGGGCGCAGGTCCTTGGCCTGGGTACCACGACGCTTCGGATCGGTGATCTCGCGCGAAGCCAGGCCGGTCAGCTCGTCGGTCTTCTCGATGACGGTGATGCCGTCGACGAAGTCGATGAAGCGGATGAAGCCGGCCACTTCCGACACGATCGGGTGGTTATGCGGATCCCAGTTGGCCACGGTCTGGCCAGCCTTGATCGCATCACCGTCCTTGGACGTGATGGTCGCACCGTACGGCAGCTTGTAACGCTCACGCTCACGGCCGTGGGCATCGAGCACCGAGATTTCGCCCGAGCGCGACACTGCCACCAGCGAGCCGTTGGCATGCTCGACCGACTTGAGGTTGCTGAACTTGACCGAGCCGGTGGTCTTGACGGTGATGTTGTCGACCGCAGCAGCTCGCGACGCCGCACCACCGATGTGGAACGTACGCATGGTCAGCTGGGTACCCGGCTCACCGATGGACTGGGCGGCGATGACGCCGACCGCTTCACCGATGTTGACCAGGTGGCCACGGGCCAGGTCGCGGCCGTAGCAGCGCGAGCAGACACCGAACGCCGATTCGCAGGAGATGGTCGAGCGGACCTTGATGGTCTGCACGCCGGCATCTTCCAGCTTGGCGACCCAGGCTTCGTCGAGCAGGGTGTTGCGGGTGACGATCGGATCCTCGTCGTTGCCCGGCAGGAACACGTCCTCGGCAACCACGCGGCCCAGCACGCGGTCCTTCAGCGGCTCGACCACGTCGCCGCCTTCCACGATCGGGGTCATGATCAGGCCTTCGGTGGTACCGCAATCCACCTCGGTGATCACCACGTCCTGCGCGACGTCGACCAGACGACGGGTCAGGTAACCCGAGTTCGCGGTCTTCAGCGCGGTATCGGCCAGACCCTTACGGGCACCGTGGGTGGAGTTGAAGTACTCCTGCACGTTCAGGCCTTCGCGGAAGTTCGCCTTGATGGGCGTCTCGATGATCGAGCCGTCCGGGCGGGCCATCAGGCCGCGCATGCCGGCCAGCTGACGGATCTGCGCCTGCGAACCACGCGCACCGGAGTCGGCCATGATGTACAGCGAGTTCATCGACTTCTGGTCGATGGTCTCGCCCTTGGCATTGACCACCTTCTCGGTACCGATGGTGTCCATCATCGCCTTGGCGATGCGCTCGTTGGTGCGCGACCAGATGTCGACCACCTTGTTGTAGCGCTCGCCGGCGGTGACCAGGCCCGACTGGTACTGCTCCTGGATTTCCAGCACTTCGGCTTCGGCCTCGGTGAGGATGCCCTTCTTCTCGTCCGGGATCAGCATGTCGTCGATGCCGATCGAGACGCCGGCGCGGGTCGCGTAGGCGAAGCCGGTGTACATCAGCTTGTCGGCGAACACGACCGTGTCCTTCAGGCCCAGCTGGCGGTAGCTGGAGTTGATCAGGCGGCTGATGTTCTTCTTGGTCAGCTCGGTGTTGGCCAGCGCGAACGGCAGGCCTTCCGGCAGGATTTCAGCCAGCAGGGCGCGACCGATCGTGGTGTCCACGATCGAGGTCTTGTTCTGCTTGTTGCCGTCTTCGTCGGTCACCACCTCGGTGATGCGGACCTTGACCTTGGCGTGCAGTTCCACCACGCGGTTGTCATAGGCGCGCTTGACTTCGGCGATGTTGGCGAAGGCCATGCCCTCGCCCTTCTTGTTCTCCAGCGAGCGGGTCATGTAGTACAGACCCAGCACGACGTCCTGCGACGGCACGATGATCGGCTCGCCGTTGGCCGGCGACAGGATGTTGTTGGTCGACATCATCAGCGCACGCGCTTCCAGCTGGGCTTCCAGCGAGAGCGGCACGTGGACGGCCATCTGGTCACCGTCGAAGTCGGCGTTGAACGCGGTGCAGACCAGCGGGTGCAGCTGGATGGCCTTGCCTTCGATCAGCACCGGCTCGAACGCCTGGATGCCCAGGCGGTGCAGGGTCGGCGCACGGTTCAGCATCACCGGATGCTCGCGGATGACCTCTTCCAGGATGTCCCAGACTTCGGCTTCTTCGCGCTCGACCAGCTTCTTGGCGGCCTTGATGGTGGTGGCCAGGCCACGACGCTGCAGCTTGGCGAAGACGAACGGCTTGAACAGCTCCAGCGCCATCTTCTTCGGCAGGCCGCACTGGTGCAGGCGCAGGTACGGACCGACCACGATGACCGAACGGCCCGAGTAGTCGACGCGCTTGCCGAGCAGGTTCTGGCGGAAGCGACCCTGCTTGCCCTTGATCATGTCGGCCAGCGACTTCAGCGGGCGCTTGTTGGTGCCGGTGATGGCACGGCCGCGACGGCCGTTGTCCAGCAGCGCATCGACCGATTCCTGCAGCATGCGCTTTTCATTGCGCACGATGATGTCCGGCGCGCTCAGTTCGAGCAGGCGGCGCAGGCGGTTGTTGCGGTTGATGACGCGGCGGTACAGGTCGTTCAGGTCGGAGGTCGCGAAGCGGCCGCCATCCAGCGGAACCAGAGGGCGCAGGTCCGGCGGCAGCACCGGCAGCACGGTCATGACCATCCACTCCGGACGGTTGCCCGATTCCAGGAAGGCCTCGATCAGCTTGATGCGCTTGGTCAGTCGCTTCAGCTTGGTTTCCGAACCGGTCGCAGCGATTTCCTCGCGCAGGCGGGTCATCTCCGACTGCAGGTCGATCGTGCGCAGCAGCTCGTACACCGCCTCGGCGCCCATCGCGGCGTCGAAGTCGTCACCGTGCTCCTGGCGGGCCTGCAGGTACTGTTCTTCGGTCAGCAGCTGGCGACGCTCCAGGGCGGTCAGGCCCGGCTCGGTCACCACGTACGCTTCGAAGTACAGCACGCGCTCGATGTCGCGCAGGGTCATGTCCAGCATCAGGCCGATGCGCGACGGCAGCGACTTCAGGAACCAGATGTGCGCGACCGGCGAAGCCAGGTCGATGTGGCCCATGCGCTCACGGCGCACCTTGGCCAGGGTCACTTCGGTGCCGCACTTTTCGCAGACCACGCCGCGGTGCTTCATGCGCTTGTACTTGCCGCACAGGCACTCGTAGTCCTTCACCGGGCCGAAGATGGCGGCGCAGAACAGGCCGTCGCGTTCCGGCTTGAAGGTACGGTAGTTGATGGTTTCCGGCTTCTTCACTTCGCCGAAGGACCACGAACGGATCAGGTCCGGCGAGGCCAGCGCGATCTTGATCGCGTCGAAGTCCAGCGTCTGGCGCTGCTGGTTGAAGAGGTTGAGCAGGTCTTTCATGGTGTTCTCCAGAAGGAGGAATGCTGTGTCGATGGGCTTTCAGTTCACTGCCAGCGGCGCGGCGGCGGGGGCCGCCGCGCCGGCATGGATCAGTTGTCTTCCAGTTCCATGTTGATGGCCAGCGAGCGGATTTCCTTCACGAGCACGTTGAAGGACTCCGGCATGCCCGCGACCATCTCGTGCTCACCGTCGACGATGTTCTTGTACATCTGGTTGCGGCCCTGCACGTCATCGGACTTCACCGTCAGCATTTCCTGCAGGGTGTAGGCCGCGCCGTAGGCTTCCAGCGCCCAGACTTCCATTTCACCGAAGCGCTGGCCGCCGAACTGCGCCTTGCCGCCCAGCGGCTGCTGGGTGACGAGCGAGTACGGACCGGTCGAACGCGCGTGCATCTTGTCGTCGACCAGGTGGTTCAGCTTCAGGTAGTGCATGTAACCGACGGTGGTGTGGCGATCGAAGGCTTCACCGGTGCGGCCGTCGTACAGCTGGGTCTGGCCACTGCTCGGCAGGTCGGCCAGTTCCAGCATGCGCTTGATTTCCGCTTCGGTGGCGCCGTCGAACACCGGGGTGGCCATCGGCACGCCGTCGGTCAGGTTGCGGGCCAGACGCAGCAGTTCCTCGTCGCTGAACTGCGACAGGTCGACACGGTTGGCCACGTTGGTGTCGTCGTGGTTGTAGATGTCGTCCAGGAACTTGCGCAGGTCGGCCACCGCGGCCTGGGCTTCCAGCATCGCCTGGATCTTGCGACCCAGGCCCTTGGCCGCCCAGCCCAGGTGCACTTCCAGGATCTGGCCGATGTTCATGCGCGACGGCACGCCCAGCGGGTTCAGCACGATGTCCACGGTTTCGCCCGAGGCCATGTACGGCATGTCCTCGACCGGCACCACGTTGGAGACCACACCCTTGTTGCCGTGGCGGCCTGCCATCTTGTCGCCCGGCTGGATGCGGCGCTTCACGGCCAGGAACACCTTGACCATCTTCAGCACGCCCGGAGCGAGGTCGTCACCGGCGGTGATCTTGCCGCGCTTGTCGGCGAAGCGACGCTCGAATTCCTTCTCGTGCGCCTGGATCTGCTTCTGCGCGCGCTCGATGGCTTCCGAAGCGTCTTCGTCCTTCATGCGCAGCGCGAACCAGTCAGCCTTCTTCAGGCCGTCCAGGAAGGCGTCGGTGATCACGTCGCCCTTCTTCAGGCCAGCGCCGCCGTTGACCACCTTGCCCACGATCTGCGAACGCAGACGCATGTAGATGGCGGCTTCCAGGATGCGGAACTGGTCGTCGAAGTCCTTCTTGACGCGCTTGATTTCAGACTCTTCGATCTGGCGGGCGCGCTTGTCCTTCTCGATGCCGTCGCGGGTGAAGACCTGCACGTCGATGACGGTGCCGTCCATGCCCGGCGGCACGCGCAGCGAGCTGTCCTTCACGTCCGAAGCCTTCTCGCCGAAGATCGCGCGCAGCAGCTTCTCTTCCGGGGTCAGCTGGCTTTCGCCCTTCGGGGTGACCTTGCCGACCAGGATGTCGCCGGCACGGACTTCCGCGCCGATGTACACCACGCCGCTCTCGTCCAGGCGGTTCAGCGCCTGCTCGGAGACGTTCGGGATGTCGGCGGAGATTTCCTCCGGCCCCAGCTTGGTGTCACGCGCGACGCAGGTCAGCTCTTCGATGTGGATCGTGGTGTAACGATCCTCTTCCACCACGCGCTCGGAGAGCAGGATGGAGTCTTCGAAGTTGTAGCCGTTCCACGGCATGAACGCGATCAGCATGTTCTGGCCGAGGGCCAGTTCGCCGATGTCGGTGGACGGGCCGTCGGCCAGCACGTCGCCGCGGGCGATGACGTCACCGACCTGGACCAGCGGACGCTGGTTGATGCAGGTGTTCTGGTTCGAACGGGTGTACTTGACCAGGTTGTAGATGTCCACGCCTGCGTCGGTGGCGCCAACGATCTCTTCCTCGTTGACCTTGACCACGATGCGGGCCGCGTCGATCTGCACGATCTCGCCGCCACGGCGGGCGTTCACGGTCACGCCGGAGTCGCGCGCCACGGCGCGCTCGATGCCGGTACCCACCAGCGGCTTCTGCGCACGCAGGGTCGGCACGGCCTGACGCTGCATGTTGGCGCCCATCAGTGCGCGGTTGGCGTCATCGTGCTCCAGGAACGGAACCAGCGCGGCCGCGATCGACACGGTCTGCATCGGCGAGACGTCCATGAAGTGGACTTCCGCCGGCGGCTTCAGCAGCGATTCGCCCTGGAAGCGGCACGGGACGAACTGCTCGGTCAGGGTGCCCTTGGCGTCGGTCAGCGCGTTGGCCTGCGCAATGACGTACTCGTTTTCTTCGATCGCCGACAGGAACTCGACTTCGTCATAGACCTTGCCGTCCACGACCTTGCGGTACGGGGTCTCGAGGAAACCGTACTGGTTGGTGCGGGCGTACACGGCCAGCGAGTTGATCAGGCCGATGTTCGGGCCTTCCGGGGTTTCGATGGTGCAGACGCGGCCGTAATGGGTCGGGTGCACGTCGCGCACTTCGAAGCCGGCGCGCTCGCGGGTCAGGCCGCCCGGGCCCAGCGCCGAGACGCGACGCTTGTGCGTCACTTCCGACAGCGGGTTGTTCTGGTCCATGAACTGCGACAGCTGCGAGGAGCCGAAGAACTCCTTGATGGCAGCGGCGACCGGCTTGGCGTTGATCAACTCCTGCGGGGTCAGGCCTTCCGACTCGGCCATCGACAGGCGCTCCTTGACCGCGCGCTCGACACGGACCAGGCCGACGCGGAACACGTTCTCGGCCATTTCACCGACCGAGCGCACGCGACGGTTGCCCAGGTGATCGATGTCGTCGACCACGCCGCGACCGTTGCGGATCTCGGTCAGGACCTTGATCACGTCCAGGATGTCGGAGCTGTCGCCGTGGGCGGCGACCAGGCGCTTGGACTCTTCGTCGTTGCGCTCACCGAAGTACTTGCTGTCGTACAGCACGGCTTCGCCGGTGGTTTCCTTGCGGCCCACGCGACGGTTGAACTTCATGCGGCCGACCGCGGACAGGTCGTAGCGCTCGAAGGTGAAGAACAGGTTGTGGAACAGGTTCTGCGCGGCATCCTTGGTCGGCGGCTCGCCCGGACGCATCATGCGGTAGATCTCGACCAGGGCTTCCAGCTGGGTCTTGGTCGGGTCGATGCGCAGGGTGTTGGACAGGTACGGACCACGATCCAGGTCGTTCACCCACAGGGTGCCGACCGCGTCAACGCCGGCCTTGCGGAAGGCCTGCAGCTGCTCGTCGGTGATCTCGTCGTTGGCCTGGGCCAGCAGCTCGCCGGTCGAGGCATCGACCACGTCGTGCGACAGGATGCGGCCGACGATGTAGTCGTCCGGCACGGCCAGGGCGGCGATGCCCGAGGCTTCCAGCTGCTTGATGTGGCGCGCGGTGATGCGCTTGCCGGCTTCCACGATGACCTTGTCGCCGTCGGCGAGGTCGAAGCCCAGGGTTTCGCCACGCAGGCGCTCGGGCACCAGCTCCAGCTGGACGCCTTCATCCGGGTTGATGTGGAAGGTGTTGATCTCGAAGAACTCGGCCAGCATCTCTTCGTTGCTGTAGCCAAGCGCGCGCAGCAGGATCGACACCGGCAGCTTGCGGCGGCGGTCGATACGGGTGAACAGCGCGTCCTTCGGGTCGAACTCGAAGTCCAGCCAGGAGCCGCGGTAAGGAATGATGCGGGCGCTGTACAGCAGCTTGCCCGAGCTGTGGGTCTTGCCACGGTCGTGGTCGAAGAACACGCCCGGCGAACGGTGCAGCTGGGAGACGATGACGCGCTCGGTGCCGTTGACGATGAAGGTGCCGTTCTCGGTCATCAGCGGGATTTCGCCCAGATAGACCTCCTGCTCCTTCACGTACTTGATGGCCTTGGTCGACGACTCGCGGTCGTAGATCACCAGGCGCACGGTGACGCGCAGCGGGGCGCCGTAGCTCATGCCGCGCTGGCGGCACTCACGCTCGTCGAAGACCGGTTCGCCCAGCTTGTAGCCGACGTATTCCAGGGCAGCATTGCCGCTGTAGCTGGCGATCGGGAAGACCGACTTCAGCGCAGCATGCAGGCCGTGGTCCGTGCGCTTGGCCGGATCGACGTTTTCCTGCAGGAATTCACGATAGGAATCCACCTGGATGGCGAGCAGGAACGGCACTTCGAGAATCGAGCGCTGCTTGCCGAAATCCTTGCGGATACGCTTTTTTTCGGTGAACGAATAGGACGTCATGAGGTCTTCCACCTTGTTGTGCGGGCCGTGCGTCCACGACCCTGAAGGGAACTTGAAATTGTCAGTTGGAAGTCGCTGGTATTGCCGGCACCAGCACGCCTTCTCCCGCTACTTCCAACTGCCAACTCGTCTGCTACCACGCCCCCGCTGCCGCGCCGTGCGCTGGCCTGCCGGGGTTTGACTGCAGCCCGTGTTGGGCTTTTTTCCTGCTTTTGAAACGGTAGAGTCGACTGTTGGTCGACTTCCTTCACAGCAGTCGACCAACCGTCGACTCTACACCACCGCAACAACGACCAAAGGCCGGGGGCTTACGCCCCCAGCCTTGGCTGCATCGCCGCGAATCGATGACGATGCAAGGGAACTGCTTACTTGACTTCGACAGTCGCGCCAGCAGCTTCCAGGTCCTTCTTCATCTTCTCGGCGTCTTCCTTCGAAGCGCCTTCCTTCAGGACGCCACCGGCTTCGGCCAGGTCCTTCGCTTCCTTCAGGCCCAGGCCGGTGATGGCGCGGACGGCCTTGATGACCTCGACCTTCTTCTCGCCGGCGGTCTTCAGGGTGACGGTGAATTCGGTCTGCTCTTCAACAGCAGCAGCCGGGCCAGCGGCAGCAGCCACGGCAACCGGAGCAGCGGCGGAGACGCCGAACTTCTCTTCGATGGCCTTGACCAGCTCCATCACTTCCATCAGGGACTTCTCGGCGATGGCGTCGACGATCTGTTCGTTGGTAAGGGACATGATAAATACCTTTGGATGATTTTCTGGGTTGAGGTTCCGTCAGGAACCACGGTAAGTCGAAACTCAGGCGGTCTCGGCGGCCGGCTCGGCAGCGTCGGCGGCGACGTCGCCACCACCCTGCTTCTCGCCAACGGCCTTGATGGCGCGGGCGAACATCGTGACCGGCTCGGTCAGGACGCGGGCCAGCATGGCCAGGGCCTGGTCGCGGGTCGGCAGCGAGGCCAGCACTTCGACGTGGCTTGCCGGGAACACTTCGCCACCGATGGCGACGACCTTAGCCTTCAGCTTGTCGTTGCCCTTGGCGGCTTCCTTGATCAGGCGACCGGCAGCGCCGGGCTCCTCGAGCGAGAACGCGTACAGCAGCGGACCAACCATCTGGTCCTGGGCGACTGCGAACTCGGTGCCTTCAACGGCGCGCGAAGCCAGGGTGTTCTTGACAACCTTCAAGAAAACACCGGTTTCACGAGCCTGCTTGCGCATCGCGGTCATCTGGGCGACCGTGGTGCCAGCGTATTCGGCTGCGATCAAGGAGTGGGCCTTGGCGGCGACGTCTGCCAGCTCGGCGACTACTTCTTGCTTCTGGGACAGATTGAGAGCCATTGCACTCCTCCTATTGAACTCCGCTTACGGCTCCTGCCGTGTGCGGTCCTGTGCGGCATCCGTCCTGGACGCCGGGAACATCGGGATGATGTTCCGGGGGTGGGCCGTTCTAGACCTGGAGTGGGCCAACCTGGGAAACCCAGACGTGCGTGAACCAGAAAAACTCCAGAAGGGCACCATCTACGCAGGGTGATTCCGGGGAATCGATTAAGCGTTCATGACTGCTCCGGCGGCGACTCCTTGCCAGATCGAGCCTCCCTGCCCGTCGCCGGTATTGCCACGACCGCGCCTGCGGTCTTTGACGGCTACCGCGGGCGATGCACTGCCAGCGATGCCTTCAAATGTCACGGTCACGGCACCGAAATGCCGTGACCGCTTGAAACGATTACTTCAGGGTCAGCGACGACTGGTCGACGGTGACGCCCGGGCCCATCGTCGAGCTGACCGAAACCTTCTGCAGGTAGGTGCCCTTCGAGGTGGCCGGCTTGGCCTTGATCAGGTCCAGCAGCAGCGCGGTCAGGTTCGACTTCAGCGCGTCTTCGGCGAAGTCGGCCTTGCCGATGGTGCAGTGGATGATGCCGGCCTTGTCGGTGCGGTAACGGACCTGGCCCGACTTGGCGTTCTTCACGGCTTCACCCGGGTTCGGGGAAACGGTGCCGACCTTCGGGTTCGGCATCAGGCCGCGCGGGCCCAGCACGGTGCCCAGCTTGCCGACGACGCGCATGGCGTCCGGGGTCGCGATGACGACGTCGTAGTTCAGATCGCCGGCCTGCATCTTCTCGGCCAGATCGTCCATACCGACGGCTTCGGCGCCAGCGGCCAGGGCTTCGTCAGCCTTGGCACCGGCCGGAGCGAACACGGCGACGCGGACCGACTTGCCGGTACCGGCCGGCAGCACGGTGGAGCCACGGACCTGCTGGTCGGACTTCTTCGCATCGACGCCCAGGCGCACGGCAACGTCGATCGACTCGACGAACTTGGCCTTGGTGGCGGTCTTCAGGATGTTGATCGCGTCCTCGAAGGCATATGCCTTGCCCGGAACGACGGCGGCCTTGATGGCCTTCTCACGCTTGGTCTGTGCCATCTTATTAACCCTCCACCACGAGGCCCATGGAACGGGCAGAGCCAGCGATGGTACGCACGGCGGCGTCCAGGTCGGCGGCAGTCAGATCCGGTTCCTTCGCCTTGGCGATCTCTTCCAGCTGCTTACGGGTGACCTTGCCGACCTTCTCGGTGTTCGGGCGCTTGGAGCCCGACGAGATGCCAGCGGCCTTCTTCAGCAGGGTGGTGGCCGGGGTGCTCTTGGTGATGAAGGTGAACGTACGGTCCGAGTAGGCCGTGATGATCACCGGAACCGGCAGGCCCGGCTCGAGCTTCTGCGTGGCAGCGTTGAACGCCTTGCAGAATTCCATGATGTTCAGACCACGCTGACCCAGCGCGGGACCGACCGGCGGCGAGGGGTTGGCCTGACCGGCCTTCACCTGCAGCTTGATGTAACCGACAACTTTCTTTGCCATGTGAGTGCTCTCCGGGTGCTAGCGCCTTTCGACAACAGGCTCCCCATCGGACCGGGAATCACGCGTCCCGGCATCGCGTTTTGAAATCATGCCGAAGGCCACCTTTCGGCGGCCTCGTCCTGCTGGCTTCCCAGCGGGGAGCCGCGCACTATAACAGGTTTTTTCTTCACATGCCTGAAGCGGCATCTAAACGAACGAAACCGGGCGCCGCCCGGTTTCTGGTCCGGCGTCGAGCGTGGCTCGACGCGACAGACAGGTCAGACGGCCTTTTCGACCTGGCCGAACTCGAGCTCGACCGGCGTGGCACGGCCGAAGATCAGCACCGAGACGCGCAGACGGCTCTTCTCGTAGTTGACCTCTTCGACGACGCCGTTGAAATCGTTGAACGGGCCATCGGTGACACGGACCATCTGGCCCGGCTCGAACAGCACCTTGGGACGCGGCTTCTCGACACCTTCCTGAACGCGGTTCAGGATGGCCTCGGCCTCGGAATCGGCGATCGGCAGCGGGCGATCAGCGGTACCGCCGATGAAGCCCATCACGCGCGGGGTTTCCTTGACCAGATGCCAGCTTTCGTTGTCGATGCGCGGAATGCCGGCTTCTTCGTGGGTCTCGATCTGGACCAGCACATAGCCCGGGAAGAACTTGCGCTCGGAGCGGCGCTTCTGGCCAGCGCGCATCTCGACCACTTCTTCGGTCGGAACCAGGACGTCGCCGAAGCGCTCTTCCATGCCGTCACGGACGATGCGATCGCGCAGGGCCTGCGCCACCGACTTCTCGAAGCCCGAATAGGCGTGAACGACGTACCAACGCTTCATGCAATTCTCCTTAGCGGCTCAGGAACCACTGAGTCAGTTTCTGGATCAGGAAGTCGAAGCCACCCAGCAGCAGGCTGAGGATGAGCACCACGACGATCACGACCCAGGTCATGCGGATGGCTTCCTGGCGCGTCGGCCAGACCACCTTGCGCAGTTCGAAGCGCGACTCGGAGAGGAATTCGCGGGTGTCGCGCCCCTTGCCGGTCAGCATGAACACGCCGATACCGCCAACCAGACCGACCACGACCGCCAACGCACGCACCTGACCCGCCCACGCACCCAGCTGGGCGGCGCGACCGGAGTCGGCGGAGAACCAGAACCAGACGAACAGACCGGCCAGCACCAGCAACGATGCGGCGACATACTTGACGATATCTCCACCATTGGCGGAGTTGTCCTTGGAGTGTTCGATCTTGCTATTCATCCGGCTGTGTCTGCTTTAGCGGCGCAGGCCGCTGGGTAAGGTGGCAGATGGCACGCCAGGAGGGACTCGAACCCCCAACCTGCGGTTTTGGAGACCGCTGCTCTGCCAATTGAGCTACTGGCGTACGTTGAAAACTTGCCTTCCCTTAGACGGCGAAGGCGGACCGAGGTTCCCGGCCCGCCATTCGCGTAACCGGCGGCGCTATGCAACCACCGGTACTGCAGGC